>CAYZCF010000095.1:5394-10540 GCA_964476855.1 uncultured Chlorobiaceae bacterium | reverse complement strand
TGCCCCCCGGCGCGGCGCACATGTCGTAGACAGTGCTGCCCGGCTCCGGCGCGGCCATGAGGCAGGTGAGCCCCTGCGCCGGATTCTGCACGCTGACGAGACCCTCCTTGAGCAGCGGTTCCATCCGGTCGAACGACTTCGAGAAAAAGAAATGGCCGAGTCCCTCGGCGCCTGTAACCCTTTTTGCGTCTGACAGTTCCGGCTTCACCAGAAGATTCTCCGGATCGGTTTTGAGCCGGTTGATCCGGTAGCCGGTGGCAGGCGGCAGATTGCCGTGCGCGAGCATCGTCGATGTCGCGTCGATGCCGTAGCGCGTGATCCATCGCGTGGTCAGCCATTCAGGATACGAATAACGGATTGACAGCCGCTCGGCGTCGCGCATCGAGGCCGTCCAGCCGTCGAGGTCGATGGTCGCTTTCGAGATGTTGCGCAAGAGGCCGTTGACCAGCTTTGCAAGGTGGTCGCCCTTGTACTTGCGCGCCAGCTTGACCGATTCGTTGACTGCCGCCGAGCGGGGTACGCGGTCGAGGTGCATGAGCTGATAGACGCCGAGGCGCAGGATGTTTTTCAGCACGGTCGCGGCTTTGGCGTAGTCGTGCCGGTAGAATCGCGCGATGACGTAATCGCACTGAAGCCGGTACTTCAGCGTTCCCGCCACCAGCTCTTTTGCCAGCGCACGGTCGCTTTTGCCGAGGCCGGAGTGTTCGAGCATCCGGTTGAGCAGCTCTTCGGATTTGCGCATACCGTCGAGTTCGAGGAGGACGCGGAGGGCGAGTTCACGTGCGGTCATAGATCGGAAAGATGGCGACTGTTTTTACTGAAAGCGAGAAGCAACGTATTGTAAAATAGTATCATCTGTCGTAGATTCCTGAAACTTGAACGTTCTTTTTCAGATTTCGAGCGATCATCCAGAAAGGCGGAGGGAATGGCCCTGCGAAGCCTTGGCAACCTTCATTCCACATGAGCGGTGCCAAATCCATCCCGGAGGAAATCCGGGAAAGATGATGTATGCATTCCTGCTGATTTCATACCTCTCTTGCAAGCTTCCACGCGCACGTCCTGACCCCCGAATCCTTTGCATGGAGCGTAAGCTTCAATCACAGAATATTTTACCATGACCAAGGACAATTCCTTCCGGTTCGAGACCTTGCAGGTTCACGCCGGGCAGGAGCCTGATCCGGTGACCGGATCGCGGGCCGTGCCCATCTACCAGACCACCTCCTACGTGTTCGAAAACGCCGAGCACGGCGCTGACCTCTTCGCGCTTCGCAAGGCCGGCAACATCTATACGCGCCTGATGAACCCCACCACCGACGTGCTCGAAAAGCGCATGGCGGCGCTCGAAGGGGGCAAGGCGGCGCTTGCGGTGGCGAGCGGCCACTCGGCGCAGTTCATCGCTATCGCCACCATCTGCCAGGCGGGCGACAACATCGTCTCGTCGAGTTACCTCTACGGCGGCACCTACAACCAGTTCAAGGTCGCCTTCAAGCGCCTCGGCATCGAGGTGAAGTTCGTGGACGGCAACGATCCCGAGGCGTTCCGCGAGGCCATCGACGGCAACACCAAGGCGCTCTACATGGAGTCCATCGGCAATCCGGCGTTCCATGTGCCCGATTTCGACGCCATCGCCGCCATTGCCCGCGAGAACGGCATTCCGCTGATTGTCGATAACACCTTCGGCTGCGCGGGCTACCTCTGCCGTCCCATTGACCACGGCGCGTCGATCGTGGTCGAGTCGGCCACCAAGTGGATCGGCGGGCACGGCACCTCGATGGGCGGCATCATCGTCGATGCCGGAACGTTCGACTGGGGCAACGGCAAGTTCCCGCTCTTCACCGAGCCGTCCGAAGGCTATCACGGCCTGAAGTTCCACGAAGCGGTCGGCGAGCTGGCCTTCATCATCCGGGCGCGTGTCGAGGGGCTGCGTGATTTTGGCCCGGCAATCAGCCCCTTCAACTCCTTCATGCTGTTGCAGGGGCTTGAAACGCTCTCGCTCCGCGTGCAGCGCCACCTCGACAACACGCTCGAACTGGCCCGCTGGCTCGAAAGGCACGACGCGGTCGCGTGGGTGAACTATCCGGGTCTCGAAGGCCATCCGACGCACGAGCTGGCTAAAAAGTATCTCACGCACGGATTCGGCTGCGTGCTGACCTTCGGCGTCAAGGGCGGCTTTGAAAAAGCGGTGAAGTTCATCGACAGCGTGAAGCTGGCGAGCCACCTTGCCAACGTGGGTGACGCCAAGACGCTCGTGATCCATCCCGCATCGACTACGCACCAGCAGCTCAGCGCGGAGGAGCAGGTATCGGCGGGCGTCACTGCAGACATGGTGCGCGTGTCGGTCGGCATCGAGCACATCGACGACATCGAGGCTGACTTCAGCCAGGCTTTCGAGAATTTAGCATGACCCGGATGGAGCACAGAGCGATCATTTCCGACAGTACAAAATATTTTGAATCGAACGAGCCGCTGGCGCTCGATCTTGGCGGAACGCTGCCCGGCGTGAAGGTCGCCTATCGAACCTGGGGAGCGCTGAACTCGGAGAAAAGTAACGTCATTCTCATTTGCCACGCGCTGACCGGCAACGCTGACGCCGATAGCTGGTGGTGCGGTATGTTCGGCGAGGGGCGCGCGTTCGACGAGACGCGGGACTTCATCGTGTGCAGCAACGTGCTCGGAAGCTGCTACGGCACCACAGGGCCGATGTCGCTCAATCCGCTGACCGGCAAACACTACGGCCCCGATTTTCCGCGCATAACCATCCGCGACATGGTGAACGTCCAGCGGCGGTTGTTGCAATCGCTCGGTATCGAGCGCATCCGCCTCGTCGTCGGAGCGTCGCTTGGCGGAATGCAGGTACTCGAATGGGGCGCGATGTATCCCGACATGGCCGGAGCGCTCATGCCGATGGGCATCTCGGGCCGCCACTCGGCGTGGTGCATCGCCCAAAGCGAGGCGCAGCGGCAGGCCATCGCCGCCGACGCGGAGTGGCGGGATGGCTGGTACGATCCCGAGACGCAACCGCGCAAAGGGCTTGCCGCCGCGCGGATGATGGCCATGTGCACCTACCGCTGCTTCGAGAACTACCAGCAGCGCTTCGGTCGCCAGCAGCGCGAGGACGGGCGGTTCGAGGCCGAAAGCTACGTGCGCCACCAGGGCGACAAACTCGTGGAGCGCTTCGACGCCAACACCTATGTCACGCTGACGAGAGCCATGGACATGCACGATCTCGGTCGCGGCAGGGCCTCATACGAAGCGACGCTCGGAGCGCTGAAGATGCCGGTGGAGATTCTCTCCATCGACTCCGACGTGCTTTATCCGAAGGAGGAGCAGGAGGAGCTGGCCCGCCTCATTCCAGGCTCGCGCCTGCTCTTCCTCGACGAACCCTACGGCCACGACGCCTTCCTCATCGACACCGACACAGTCAGCCGCATGGTCTGCGAGTTCAAGGAGAAAATCGGGGGCTAAAAAGCAAAGAGGCGCGGTATTTTGCCGCGCCTCCGATTCTTTGTCCACGTCGTCCACTCACTCCACAATGTCCACTTTTTACCCTCACCCGATCACATCGAACCCCGTGTAGGGCCTCAGCACCTCCGGCACCATGATCTTGCCGTCGGCGGTCTGGTAATGTTCGAGCAGCGAGACCATCAGGCGCGAAGTGGCCAGGCCCGAGCCGTTCAGCGTATGCACGAACTCCGGCTTGGCTTTGCCGCCGGGCTTGAAGCGGATGTTCGAGCGGCGGGCCTGGTAATCCTCGAAGTTCGAGACGCTCGATGCCTCCAGATATTTGTTCTCCGCTGGCGACCATACCTCGATGTCGTAGCACTTTGCAGCGTTGGCGCTGATGTCGCCGCTGCACAGCGTGATGACGCGGTAGGGAATCCTGAGTGCGCAGAGGATCGCTTCGGCGTGGCCGAGAATCTCTTCGAGCGCTTCGTACGACGCTTCGGGCCGCGTGAAGCGCACCATCTCCACCTTGTTGAACTGGTGCACCCGCAGGAAGCCGCGCGTGTCCTTGCCGTAGCTTCCCGCCTCGCGACGGAAGCAAGCCGAGTATGCGGCGTAGGCGATGGGCAGGTTCGCCGCGTCGAGCATCTCGCCGCGATGCAGGTTGGTCACCGGCACCTCGGCGGTCGGGATGGCGTACAGTCCGTCCTCCGGCATGTGATAGACCTGGTCGGCGAACTTGGGCCACTGGCCGGTGCCGCGCAGGGACTCCTGGTTCACCATGAAGGGCGGGAATACCTCGGTGTAGCCGTGGTTAGCGCTGTGGGTGTCGAGCATGAAGTTGATGAGCGCCCGCTCCAGCCGCGCACCCTTGCCGGTGTAGACCGGAAAGCCCGCGCCGCTGATCTTCGCGCCGCGTTCGAAGTCGAGTAATCCGAGGCTTTTGCCGAGTTCGAGGTGGTTTTTGACCGGGAAGTCGAGATCGTGCTCGAACGAAACCGGCCCTTTGCAGAGCACATTCTCTTCGGCGGAACGCCCCTCCGGCACGCTTTCGTGCAGTCGGTTCGGCAGCGTCAAGAGCAGCTCCTCCATGTCGGCTTCGAGCGTCGAGAGCGCGAGATCGAGATCGGCGATCTGGTCAGAGACCTCTTTCATCTGCGCGATCAGCTCGTCGCCCGACCCCTGGCCGGTGCGCTTGATGTTGGCGATCTCCTTCGAGACACGGTTGCGCAACGCCTTGAGGTCGTCGGTTCGCTGCACCATCGCCTTACGCTCGGCGTCGCGTTCGAGCAGGCGATCCACCTTCGGCGCGTCTTCGCTCTGCTGGCGGCGGCGCAGCATCTCTTTCACCTCATCCGGGTTCTGGCGTATATAATTAATGTCAAGCATGGTCTTGGGCGGTTATGCTGAGAGCAGCGATTTCACGAAGTTCTGGACTTTGCCGCCGTCGGTCTTGCCCTTGAGCGCTTTCATGGCAAGGCCCATCACCTTGCCCATCTCCTTCATTGATGTCGCGCCGGTTTGCGCGATGATCTCGCGGATAGCCGCTTCGACCTCTTCGTCCGGGAGCTGCTGCGGCAGGTACTCTTCGAGCACCTTCAGCTCGGCAGCCTCGGTTTCGGCAAGGTCAGGGCGGTTGCCCGCCGTGAACTGTTCGATAGCGTCGCGACGCCGCTTGGCCAGCCCCGTGAGCACTTCGATC
>CAYZCF010000095.1:0-5384 GCA_964476855.1 uncultured Chlorobiaceae bacterium | reverse complement strand
CTTGCCGCCGACCCTGATTGAAACCTCCTTTTCAAGCAGCGCTGCCCGGATAGAGCGAATGGCGTTGAGACGAATCTTGTCGCCGCTTTTCATTGCTTCTTTCAGTTCCTGGTCGATTCTTTCCTTGAGACTCATGGCAGTAAAATGGTGCAATTCGTTGGTTGTGATTTCAAGAACAGGAAGATAAGAGGAATAGTTGATAATTGATAATTGACAATGGATAACGAATAATGAAGAAAAACCAGGGATATCGAGTCTGTAAGCTAAAAAAGTGCAAACGGTTATAGACTCCCTCTCATGTGGCAATGTGAGGTATCCGCCAGTGCAAGTCTATCAGCTTCTGCCCATTGCTTTTGGTCAAGAGCAAGACTGGCCAGGTTGCCTGTATAAGCAGCAATAGCCGCAGGGTAGTCCTTTTTTAGTTTGTAATCAAGTCTGCGCAAACGGATAACAAATACCTTTTTTCTTGGTGTTACAATCTTCGCCAGTATGCAGCAATCAGATCATCGCAAGCGTCAGGTTGGTTTTGTAAGCATTTACGGCATCGTGCTCGGCAGGGGCATCCTGGCGACAAGTATTGCGATGGCGAGAAGTGCGAAATGTCTGAAAAAACCGGAAAATTGTAACACACGGCTTACCGTAAAGGACGCAGGCGAAGCGATGAAATCTTTTTTTATTTGCAGACCTTTTGCTAACTTAAGTCAATAAAGGTTTACACCACCACGAGGTGCCCAGTCAGCCAATCAAACCGAGCAGAACCATGCAGCCTCAGCTAAGCCGTCCGCAAACCGCCACCAATCAGGTTCGCAACTCTGTTTCCGGCCCATGGTCAGGAAATGCGGTACACAAAGCCGAAAAGTATTTCATCACATCAGCAAAGCGCGATCGCAACGACAGGCTCCAGATTGAGCTTGTACCCGCGTCCGGCCGCCGGAAGCTGTCGCCAACCCCGGAGATGATCCGCAGGCTCATCGAAGGCGAAATCGAGATTTATGTCCTCACCACCCAGCCAGACATCGCCATTGATCTTGGCAAGCAGGTGATCGACATGGAGAACCGCTATGTCATCGATTTCGACAAACGCGGAGTCAAGTGGACAATGAGAGATATTCCTGTTTTCTACCGAGAAGGCAAGGGCCTGTGCGTGGAGCTCGACAACAGGATTTACACCCTCAATGAGTTCTTCAAATAAACAGGCTTGTTTCAGCACCTCTCTCAAGCAAATCTGTTTCAGAAAGAGCCAAGCACAGCTTGGCTCTTTCTTTTGTGCACAAAAAAGCCCGGCGATGATCCGGGCTTTTCAGAATACTGATTATTTCTTTTCGAGATTCTTTTGAGCGAGTTTCGCTTCCGGAGATTGTGGATAGAGATTGACTACATCTTTGTACCGCGCTTTCGCATTGGCCTCATCTCCGATTTTTGCAAAGGAGAGTCCCTGCTTGTACAGTGCGGCAGGGCGCTTGGAACTCTTGGTGTATCTGGCGATGACAATCTGATATTCAAGAATGGCTTTTTCATACCACTTTTCGTTGAAATAGCTTTCGGCCAGATAGAACTGTGCATCAGCGACTTTCGGCGACTTGGGATTGGCAGTCATGAAGGCATTGAAACTCTCACGAGCACCAGCAAAATCTTCCTTTTTCATCTTGATCAGCCCCTCGTTGAGTAATGCCTCGCCAGTTGCTGGAGATACAGTACCCGGTGTTGGAATCGGAGAGACTTCTTTAGGCTGATCAGCCGGTTTTCCGGAAGCCGTGCTTGAGATCGAAGCCGTCGGTGGTGGCGATACAATCTTTGGCACCGAAGGCTTGGTTTTTCCGGCATTCTCAATACCGAGATACTGCTCTATCCTTGCAATCCGGGTTTCAAGATCATCGGTTTTTCTGACGAGAAGGGAATCCTCCATATCGAGCCTTTTTTTCGAAGCCCGATAATCGTATTGCATTTCATCGACCTTCCCGTGAAGAGAAGCGAGCTCTTCACGATACTGGGTTATTTCGGAATAGGAACCTGCGGATTGCTGTTTTATGACCTTTGACTCCTGCTTGAGTTGTGAAACCTCTCCCTGAACATAGTTCAGATCGTTCTGTGATGCACAAGCAGAAAGGAGAACCGCTGGTATAAATAAAAAGCGCCTGGTTTTCATCATGAATCGATAATTGGTTCATTAATGACAAAACCGGAGACCGGACATTACCCGGTCTCCGGTATAGTGCTCATTCGATCAGAAGGTTTACTTCGTAACGAAATGGTCTCTTCTGTTCTTTGCCCAAGCCTCTTCGTTTTGACCGGGATCGAAAGGCTTTTCCTCACCGTAACTGACGGTTGAAAGACGACCACCGCCGACGCCAAGGTTAACCAGATAATTCCGGGCCGCTTCAGCACGGCGCTCTCCAAGCGCGATGTTGTACTCGTCTGTGCCTCGCTCATCACAATGGCCCTCAATGGTCACGGCTGAATTCGGATATTTTTGCATCCAAGCAGCATTCTGATTCAGTTGTTCCTGTGCTTCGGCACTCAGCGCGGAACTGTCGAAATCGAAGAAAATGTCGCCAATAACTGAACCGGCCCGGCCACTTTGGCCCAGGTCTTCCGTACTCACTCCAGATCCAGTACCCTTGCCCGACCCATAGCCGGCTCCGGAAGCGTCATCTGTGGATACGGCGCTTTTTGAAGAACAACCAGCCAAAATGATCATGGCAGCACCGATGATTCCTGTTAATGTGTGTCTCATGGGTTTTCTCTCGTTACGTTGATGTAATCAAAACAGACCGAAGGGCAGAAAAGCCCTCCGCATCATCTCGGCAAATTTACTTTTCAACAAAATGCGCCCTTCTGTTCTTGGCCCATGCGGCTTCGTCATGGCCAGGATCAAACGGCTTTTCTTCGCCATAACTGATCGCTGTCAGACGAGCTTGATCGGCACCAAGACTTATCATACCGTTTACCGTAGACTCAGCTCTGCGCTCACCGAGCGCCATATTGTATTCCGATGTGCCACGTTCGTCGCAATGACCTTCAATAGTAACGCTTTTCCCGGTATTAGCATTCATCCACTCGACATTCTTCTTGAGTTGGGCCTCGCCTTCCGGGGTGATTCTGGAGCGATCGAAATCAAAGAAAATATCGCCTAATGGCTCAACAATT
This sequence comes from uncultured Chlorobiaceae bacterium, assembly GCA_964476855.1. Taxonomy (GTDB): domain Bacteria; phylum Bacteroidota; class Chlorobiia; order Chlorobiales; family Chlorobiaceae; genus Chlorobaculum. The sequence continues at coordinate 2,237 of CAYZCF010000095.1, read as the reverse complement.
GGCGTCGGTGGTGGTGGTGGCGTCGGAGGCGCTGGTTTCGAAGTACAGCACGCACCCAGAAGCAGCAGCGCCGGGACATACAACGCCGTTCTGGTGATCTTTTTAATGTTTGTCATAAACCCCCTTATAGATTTAAAAGGTTGACAAATTTACTTCTCTACGAAATGCACCCTTCTGTTCTTAGCCCATGCAGCTTCATTATGGCCAGAGGCAAACGGTTTTTCTTCGCCGTAACTGACCGTGGTCATACGGGTCTGATCGACGCCGAGGCGCATCATGCCATTCATGGCAGACTGCGCCCTTCGATCGCCGAGTGCAATGTTGTACTCAGCCGTGCCCCGTTCGTCGCAGTGCCCCTCAATAATGATGCTTTTGCTCATGTTGGCGGCCATCCAGTCGGCATTTTTCCTCAGCTGAGCCTCGCTTTCCGATTTGAGATTGGCACGATCGAAGTCAAAGAAAATATCGCCAAGACTCACAGCGGGTACTCGCGACACTCGCTGATCTGGCAGTGGCACCAACTTTGCGGCAGGTTCCGAACAGCAGCAAGCGCCAAGAACCAGCGCTGCCGGAACACACAACGCTCTTTTGATAATTTTATTAGCGTTTGGCATAAATACCTTACGTATTTAAAAGGGTGAGCAAAAAATTACTTTTTAACGGACCATGACGGCTGCTGTTGTTCACCTTCCATACGAAGTAAAGGACGCTGATTGGTTCCGTCTGCATTCATGACATACAATTTTCTTCTCCCTTCCCGAGTCGATGAAAATACAATCATGCTTCCATCCGGTGACCATGACGGGTATTCATTATTCCTTGAACCACTGGTTAGTTGCAGGATACCTGATCCGTCAACATTTATAAGAAATATATTGATTTCGCCACTCTTTTGCATTGAAGAGTACAAGATTTTATCGCCGGATGGAGCCCATGATGGCTGGGTATTGTAGGTGCCGCTATAGGTCAGTCGCCGAACTTGGCCGCTACCCAGATCCTGAACGAAAATCTGGGGTCCCCCTTGCCTGGTAGAGACAAAAGCCATTTTCGATCCGTCAGGAGAAAAGGTTGGCGAAACATCGATACCATTGCCATTGGTCAGGCGGCGGTCAATCGAGCCGTCAGTTCTGATGAGATAAATATCCTGATCACCCTGGTGCGAGAGCGTCGTTGCGCAAGTGTTTGTGCCAGGCCGCCAGGACGGACTGATGCTTACTCCGCGTTTGTTGACGGAGACTTTCGCTCCGGTGGCAAGATTCTTGATGTAGAGGTCGGGTTTTCCGCTCGTGTAATCCGTCCATGCAAGATAATTGCCATCAGGAGAAACGGAGGGCGTAAGAGAGATTGACCTCGAATTGGTGAGCTGCACGACATTCTCTCCGTCGAAATCGCACATGTATATTTCTTTGTAACCGGTGCGGTTGGAAACGAAAACAATTTTTGTGCCGAATACCGATCGCTTGCCGGTAAGGAGTTCGACAAGATCGGCACAGAAACGCAACCCGATATCCCTCAGCTGCGACTCCTGAGCAGTATAAACGCGATCGAGCAATGGCTTTCCGGAAGCATCGCGGACGTGCATTTCCAGAACGGGTTTGCCCGATTTTTTTGTAACGGAACCGCCCGCATAGATATCACCGCCTACAGAAGCGATGGACGCCAGATTGAGCGAGCCATCCTGGGCATTTCTGATGTTGAGCGGAGCTGGCAAGAGGTTGAAAAGGCCGGTAAAATCAAGTCCTTTATTGATGGTAGCATCGAGACTTCTGGCCCACTCAGATTCCTTGCTTCCTTTGGCAACTGACTTGTCAAGAATGATGGCGATTCTTTTGCCACCCTCTTTCCGTATTGCGATGTATTCGCCAACCTCTTCGGCTTTGAGCATGAACGGCAAGAGCAGCAAGCCGAACAGCATGATACAGAGAGATGCGAGTGAAATTCTGGTGCGTCTCATATCAGTCGGTAATGAATTTATGTTTTCGTAACAAACCAAAACGGTTCAAGCGGAGCGTGGTCACAGTCTTATCATGCAAACCGGTAAAAAACACCTCGAAACTGTCAGGGCAACAGCCTTTCTGAGTATACAACAACTTTACAATACGAATCAACCTGCCAGCATACATGTTTAGCGCTGCCCAACGCCTTCCGGGGTAAAGACGAACCCTACCCACCGACCTTTTGTGCCTCCCTCCCTGGGTGGTGCCGGAAAAGGGGTCGATTTGGCGAGGGCGACCCTG
>CAYZCF010000094.1:0-10930 GCA_964476855.1 uncultured Chlorobiaceae bacterium | reverse complement strand
AATATATCCTGTCAGCCATCGAGCGCGGCATCGACATGTTCGACTGCGTCATTCCGACGCGCGAGGGGCGCAACGGGCGCGTCTATACCCGCAAGGGGACGATCAACCTGCGGGCGGGCAAGTATGCCGACGACTTCCGCCCCATCGACGAAGGGTTCGACAACCACGTCTGCCGCAACTACAGCCGGGCCTACATCCGCCACCTGCTCAACGTCGGCGAAATCCTCGGTCTCAAGCTCTGCACGATGCACAACCTCTCGTTCTACCTCTGGCTTACCTCGACCGCCCGCGAGCACATCGCGGCGGGCACCTTCAAGGATTGGAAAGAGGCTTTCCTCATGGAGTTCAACGGCAATGACAAGAACTGACGAACGGAAACCGTCCATCTTCCTGCTCAGCCTCGGCTGCTCGAAGAACACCGTTGACAGCGAGCGGCTCATGGCGCAGGCGGTCGCTTCGGGGCTCGCCTTCACCGACGAGGTTGACGAGGCGGACATCATCCTCATCAACACCTGCGGCTTCATCGAGGACGCAAAGCGCGAATCGATCGACGAAACTCTCGCCGCCATCGGCAAAAAAGAGGATGGCAGCGTCCGGGAGGTGTACGTGATGGGTTGCCTCGTCGAGCTTTACCGCAAGGAGCTGGCTGAGGAGATGCCCGAGATCGACGGTCTCTTTGGCACCCGCGAACTTCCGGAAGTGCTGGCAGCCATCGGCGCAAAGTACCGCGAGGAGCTGTTCGACCGGCGCGAGCTGCTCACGCCGCCGCACTACGCCTTCCTCAAAATTTCCGAAGGGTGCAACCGCCGCTGCTCGTTCTGCTCGATCCCGAAAATACGCGGCCCTTACGTCAGTCAACCGACCGAGCAGCTCCTGCGCGAAGCCGCGCTGCTCCAGCAGCAGGGCGTCAAGGAGCTGAACCTTATCGCGCAGGACATCAGCGTTTACGGCTACGACCTCTACGGCAAATCCACGCTCAACGACCTCACGCTCCGCCTGTCGGACATGGGCTTCGACTGGATCCGCCTGCTCTACGCCTACCCGCTCAACTTTCCGCTGGAGGTGATCGATACCATGCGCGAGCGCGGTAACGTCTGCAACTACCTCGACATGCCGTTGCAGCACATCGATGACCGCATTCTCCGCTCGATGCAGCGCGGCATCGGTCGTAGCGAAACCGTCCGCCTCATCGATGAGATTCGCCACCGCAACCCGGAAATCCGCCTCCGCACCACCATGATCGCGGGCTACCCCGGCGAAACCCGCGAGGAGTTTGAGGAGCTGCTCGACTTCGCGCGCCAGACCCGCTTCGACCGCCTTGGTTGCTTCCCCTACCGCCACGAAGAGCACGCGTCGGCGTTCATCCTCGATGACACCGTCAGCGACGAAGAGAAGGAAGAGCGAGTCGGCGAACTGATGGAGCTGCAGGAGGGCATCTCGGCCAGCCTCAACCGAAAACTCGAAGGCCAGACGCTGAAAGTGCTCATCGACCGCATCGAGGAGAACCTCGCTTACGGACGAACCGAATACGACGCGCCGGAAGTCGATAACGACGTCATCATCGAACTCGGCGAGACGGTTGCCGAGGCAGGCGAATTCCGCCGGGTTGTTATCGAGGACTCGACGGCTTACGAGCTGTTTGGAAGGATTAGCGACGAGTGAATCACTCCGGAAAGCTGCGAAATACAGGCTTGGTCGGACGTTGAATCTTCCCTTGCAGGCGTTCGATGTGCGACAATCCAGCCTTTTTCTCAATGTTCCGCATCTTCGTGAATCTCCGGAAACCGGAATTCTGTCTCCAAAAGCTCGTCCCATACGTTCTCGTCGTGTTCAGCGTGGCGATGCTTGCCCGCTTTTTATTGCTGGCAGGATTTTGCTCTCAGGAACGAAGAAAAATGGAAAACTCGTCGTCAAAGGAGCAGAGGAGTTTTCAAGAACACAAGCAATCGAACAATTATGGAACAAGAATTTATGCGATCCTGGGTCTGGTCAACATCATCACCAGTGCCGCTCATTCTGCTCAACGTCTTTCTCTGGGCATTCTACTTCGTGCCCTCGATGATCGCCTGGGTGCGCAAGCACCGCAGTTTGCCGGGGATCATTGCCCTGAACATCCTGCTCGGTTGGACGGGTATCGGCTGGATCGGCGCATTTGTCTGGTCACTCTCCTGGCCGGGCCACGACAATTCGCAAACGCCGGTTTCAAAGACAAATGCTCCAGCCGAGCCGGATCAATATGAATGAGTGATTTATAAGGCATGAGAACTTTCATTTTTTGGTTTGGATGACGGGCTGACGAACCCGGCGGAGTTTCTCAATACCGGCGGTTTCGGCGGCTCGATCGGGACTCGCCCGTGAATTTTGTGACTTTCGTGATTTTTCAGGCGCACATAGCTTTTTCAAGGCTATGTGCGCTTTGTATTTATGGTTTGGTTATGCCACGTGTTTTCAGCTATTTTTGTTACTTTTACTTTACGTTTTAGCGTTTTGAATGAACTGGATGAGCGTTATTCTATGATTACCAAAGAGTTGCAGGCGCAGATATTGAGTCTGAACCCCACAGATAAAATTCGGCTGGCGGAGATACTTCTCGAAAGCCTTGACAAGAGCGATCCGGAAATCGAGGCGGCTTGGGTGGCTAAATCTGATCGTAGATATACGGCTTACAAAAGGTTGAAAAATTAAGTCGAATATTATGGATTTTAAAATTGTGTTTTTGTCGTATGATATAGGAGATATCCCAGCTTGGATCGCTGCGATGGGGACTGTGGCTGCCGTTTTGGTTGCTTTATATGGTGATATATTCAAGAAGTGGATATATCACCCTGCTTTAAAGGTTACAATAAAAGATGGGCCACCTGATAATGTTATGATAAAAAAAGATAATGGATATTATTCATATTTTTCAAGGCTCTGGATAGAAAATAATGGTAGATCCTCGGCAGAAAATGTAGAGGTCTATGTAAAAGCTCTTAAGAAAAAAAATGACCAAGGAATTTTTGTTGAGGATGAATCTTGGCAGCCAATGAACTTGATATGGTCTAATATTGGCGGTATTTATTTAGAAAACCTACCTGTTGGTATGGGGAAGCATTGTGATTTTACTGAAATATTTAGTAAGCATTATTGGTTTGTGTTTTGTTCAATTGATCCGCCCAATAATGGTGGTCATCAGAAAGGTATTGGTGAGTATATGATTGAAGTTTTAGTCGCGTCGACAAACCACACAAAGGTAGTTAGTGTTTTAATTGAAGCGATTTTTGAGAAGTTTGAATATAGTGATGCGTATATACTGTATGATAAAACGCCTGGGGAAAATAGAATTCCAGTGAGAATGAGGGTTATCAATAAATGATTTTATGGTTAGGGGGAGAAGATAAATTCTTTGATCGTTACTATTATACTGTTCTATAAAGTATCAGAAGGAGGTGCAAGCAGCTACAGCTAATGTTTGCTTCGCATGGAAATCTGGATTATTAACTTCGTTCAGAATGACAATGTAAAAAGCCCCGGAGCTTCATCAACTACGGGGCTTTTGCATTTCAATCCACTAATCCTCGCTTCACTCCGGCTTCAGGTGCGGGAAGAAGATGACGTCGCGGATGGAGTCCTGGCCGGTCAGCAGCATGACCATGCGGTCGATGCCGATGCCGAGGCCGGCGCAGGGGGGCATACCGTATTCCAACGCACGGAGGAAGTCTTCGTCCACGATCATCGCTTCGTCGTCGCCGCGCTGGCGAAGGCGGGCCTGCTCTTCGAGGCGTTCGCGCTGGATGACCGGGTCGTTCAGCTCGGAGAAGCTGTTGCACACCTCCTTGCCGCCGACGATCAGCTCGAAGCGCTCGACGAGGCCCGGCTCAGAGCGGTGCTTCTTGGCGAGCGGCGACATCTCCTCCGGGTAGTCGGTGATGAAGGTCGGCTGAATGAGCTTCGGCTCGACGAACTCGCCGAAGATTTCGTCGATGATCTTGCCGCTGCTGATCTTCGGGTCGAGTTCGAGTCCCAAATCCTTGGCGATGTCGCGGAGCTGCGCTTCCGATTTGCCGCGAATCTCCATGCCGGTGAACTCCTTGATCGAGTCAGCGATGGTAAGGCGGCGGAACGGCGGCTTCAGGCTGATCTCGTTGCCGAGGAAGATCGTCGAATCCTTTCCATTGACCTCCAAACACGCTTTGTGAAGTAAATCTTCGACCAGCTCCATCATCCAGACGTAATCCTTGTAGGCGACGTACAGCTCGACCTGCGTGAATTCGGGGTTGTGGAAGCGGTCGATGCCTTCGTTGCGGAAATCCTTGGCGAACTCATACACGCCGTCGAAGCCGCCGACGATCAGGCGCTTGAGGTACAGTTCGTTGGCGATGCGTAGGTACAGCTCCATGTCGAGCGCGTTGTGGTGCGTCGTGAAGGGGCGAGCCGCCGCGCCGCCGTAGATCGGCTGGAGGATCGGCGTTTCCACTTCAAGCCAGCCGTTCGAGCTGAAGTAGTTGCGCATCAGGGCGACGATCTTCGTCCGCTTGATGAAGGTGCCGCGCACCTCGGGGTTGACGATCAGATCGACGTAGCGTTGGCGGTAGCGCAGTTCGCGGTCACTGAAGGCGTCGTAGATAACTTTCTGTCCGTCCACCTCTTTTTCCTTGGCGATGGGAATCGGGCGCAGCGATTTTGCGAGCAGCTCGAACTGCCGCGCGTGCACCGAGATTTCGCCGGTTTTCGTCCTGAAGGTGAAGCCGCTGACGCCCACGATGTCGCCGATGTCGAGCAGTTTGAAGGTGCTGTAGGAGGCCTCGCCTACGTCGTCCTTTTTGAGGTAAATCTGGATTCGCCCCTCGGCGTCCTGGATGTGCAGGAACGAGGCTTTGCCCATCTTGCGGATCGCCATGATGCGCCCGGCGACCGAAACATCTGCGGGATTTTCGTCGCTGAAGCTCTCGATGATCGCTCTGGAGTTGGTCGTGACGTCGAACTTGTAGGGATAGGGATTGATGCCAGCTTCGGCGAGGTGCGTGCGCTCCTCGAAGCGGCGCTTCATCTGGTCGTTGAGCGAAACTGCGGGTGACGGATCGTTCTGCGGATTCTTCTGTTCTGGTGCGTTAGGCATGCTGATGGTCTGAAGTGATAAAAATAAAACAGGTTATGCGAATACGGAGGTTCAGGCCGAGATCATGGTTTTGATCCAGATCGACGGCAGGGTGCTCAGTTTCTGGTAAAACGAGCGGTAGGCGCGGCGAGTGAAGACGTCATAGCCGTTCTCTTCTATCGCCAGAAGGATGTCGCTGTAGTTGCGGCTGCTGATGCCGACGGCCAGGCGGCTGTTCTTTTCGAGCATCGGAATGCCGAGGTCAGCCGATGCGTAATAACCGCGAGCGCGTTCGATCTGGAACTTCATGAGATCGACGAATTTGCCGTTCATCGTGCGGCTCATGAACTCTTCGCGGCTGTAGTCGAAGCGCCGTAAATCTTCGAGCGGCAAATAGATGCGGTTGCGGTCGATGTCCTCACCGATGTCGCGCAGAATGTTGGTCAGCTGCATGGCGATGCCGAGGTCGATGGCGTGTTGCAGGGCCCTCTTGTTGCTGTAGCCGAAGATTTCGACCGTCATCAGCCCCACTACTGAAGCGACCTTGTAGCAGTAAACGTAGAGTTCGTCGAAGGTCTCGAAGGTCTTGAAGTCGATGTCCATCGCAACGCCATCGATCAGGTCGAGCGGCAGTTCGATGGGGATCGAGTAGTTGCACAGGGTATCCTGCCACGCCATGAGGATCGGGTCGTTGCTCGGATTGCCGTCGTAGCAGGCGTGGAGGCGCACCTTCCAGTCGGTAATCGAGTCATTGATCTCCTTGCGCGTCAACTGGCCGTTGCTGAGCTTGTCCTGCGCAAGATCGACCAGGTCATCGACCGTGCGCAGCAGCGCGTACATGGCGAAGATCGGATTCTGCTGGCGTTTGGGCAGGAATTTGGTGGCGAGGTAAAAGGTCTTGGCGTGGTGCCGGGCAATCTGTCGGCAGTATTCGTAGGCGTTCGGGAGCGACAGCTTTTGGCCTGCATCGTGAAGCACCGTCTGTCCGTTGTAGCTGTAGTTCATGAAACTCTTACCGCTGGTTTTGCCTGTCTGTTAGCCGGGACGCCATTCGCCTTGAGGGTAAAACGGCCTGATTTTTGTTTCTGCCAGCTCGTTTTTACGTGCCGGAGCGGCAAAAAAATGTAACTTTCTGTGGCCGGAATGCGTTATGAGGAACGTGACGGCAAAATAAAATAATGGCTCTAATATCGCAACAGCAATGAGCTTCGCCGTTATCGCCGGTCACGCGGAGCTGTTGTTTCAGAATTCATTCCAGACCATCCATTTGACGACCATTCCATCACCGGAACCCCGCGAGCGCGCCGTACTTGTCGGCATCACCTCCACGCCTGACATTCCCCGGCACCTTGTCGAAGAGTATCTCGACGAGCTGAAGTTTCTTGCCGACACGGCGGGAGGCGACGTTATCACCACCATCATCCAGGAAAAAAAGCAGCCCGATCCGGCCACCTGCATCGGCAGCGGCAAGGCTGAAGACCTGGCCGGACTCATCGAGGAGGAGAAGATCGACATCGTCATCTTTGACGACGACCTCACGCCCGTGCAGGCCAGGAACCTCGAACGCATTCTCAAGTGCAAGGTGATCGACCGAACCGGCCTCATCCTGCAAATCTTCGCCATCCGGGCCAAATCTGCGCAGGCCAAGATGCAGGTGGAACTGGCACAGCTCGAATATCTTCTGCCGCGCCTCTCCGGCGCTTGGACGCACCTGTCGAAGCAGAAGGGTGGCATCGGCACCAAAGGCCCTGGCGAAACGCAGATCGAGACCGACCGCCGACTCGTGCGCAACCGCATCGCCGCGCTCAAGAAGAAACTCCGCGCCGTCTCGCTCCAGCACGACACGCAGACCCGTGGCCGCGCGACCGTGCCGCGCGTGGCGCTGGTGGGCTACACCAACGCGGGCAAATCGACGCTGATGAACGCCCTCTGCCCCGAGGCGGGAGCCTACGCCGAGAACCGCCTCTTCGCGACGCTCGACACCAAAACCCGGCGGCTCGAACTCAGGATCAACAAACTCGTACTGCTCTCCGACACGGTCGGTTTCATCCGCAAGCTGCCGCACACCCTGGTCGAGAGCTTCAAATCCACGCTCGACGAGGTGTTGCAGGCGGACTTTTTGCTGCACGTCATCGACGTAAGCCATCCGGCCTTCGAGGAGCAGATGCAGGTGGTGCGCGAGACGCTCAAGGAGATTGGCGTCAAGCACGACCACATGATCGAGGTGTTCAACAAGATCGATGCGCTCAGCGACCCGTCGGTGCTCACCGGTCTGCAAGGCAAGTATCCCGACGCGGTCTTCATCTCCGCCGCGCGCGGCCTGAACCTCACGGCGCTGAAGGAGAGCATCGCCAACCACGTCGCCCGCGACTACAAGACCCGCAAGGTGCGGACGCACGTCTCGAACTACAAGCTGATCGGCTACCTCTACGACCACGCCGAGGTGATCGACAAGAAGCACATCGACGAGGAGGTGCAGCTCACCATCCGGGTGCATCGCAACAACATCAAGCAGATCGACGCCCTGCTGAAGGCGTCGGCACCGAAGCGCCATGCCACTTCAGATATTCAACACGACCCGGCGTAACATCGACGAGGCGCGTCTCGCCGAAGCCATCCGGCTCGTGGTCAGCGAGGAGGGCGGCGCAATCGGCTCCATCGAGGCCGTCTATTGCGGCAACAAGATGATCCGCCGCATCAACCGCGACTTCCTCGGCCACGACTACGTCACCGACACCATCACCTTCGGCTACAACGAAGGCACGGAGGTCGAAGGCGAATTCTACATCTCGCTCGACGTCATCGACTCCAACTCCAAACGCTTCGGCGCAACCTTCGACGACGAACTCCTCCGCGTAACGATCCACTCCGCCCTGCATCTGATGGGCCACGACGACGAGACTCCTGAGCTGCGAGCCGCAATGAGCAGGCGGGAGGATTATTATATGGAGCAGCTCAGACACTGAGTTACCTTAGCCCTTCGACACATGATCTTTGCATCGGGGATGGATTTTTTTACTAAATTATCCCCATAAATCCCTGCATCGAAGTTCCCTGCGCCGTTCAGCTTTTTGTTGACGGCGAGTGCACGGGGCAAGTGCAAACGAAAAACCACCACCACCATGAATCTCATTATCAACGACAAACCGGCCCAGTCGAGCGTCGGCCAGACGATCGGCAAGGCCGCGAGGCTCAATCACAGCCACGTCGGCTATGTCTGCGGCGGCCACGGCCTTTGCCAGGCTTGCTACATCACCGTTCAGGAGGGAGCTGACTGCCTCGCTCCGCTTACCGACGTCGAGAAGGCGTTCCTCTCGCCGCGTCAGATCGCCGCTGGCGGTCGCATGGCCTGCCAGGCAACTATTGCCAAGGAAGGCGATGTGAAGGTTCTCTCTCGTCCCGAAGAGGTGCGCCGCATGGTGTTCAGCAATCCTTTCGCTCTGATCGCTTATGCCGCCGACATGGGCAAGGATACCGCGCAGCAGATCGTGCCGGGCGTGCAGAACCTCATCGGTCGCATCCAGCGCGGCGAGATGGGCGGCAAGGAGGCGCTTGGTGACATGATGGAGTCCATCCAGGGCGCTGCCGGGCTGGTCGTCGAGGCGATTCAGCAGGGGCCGATGGCGCTGCCGATTCCCTTCAAGGATCAGATCGCGGACGTGATCTCCAAGCTTCCGCTGCCCGCTATTTCGCTTCCGCAGATTTCACTGCCGTCTTTCTCGCTCCCGCAGATTCAGCTTCCGCAACTGCCCTCGATTTCGTTGCCGCAGTTGCCCTTCTCGCTGCCGCAGCTTCCTTTTTCGCTCCCGTTCCTGCCGCAGCAGAGCCAGGCTCCGGCGGCGCTCGAAAAGGTGACGATCACCGTGCAGCCTCCGGCAAAGCCGTAAGCTCTTCTTTTTCGAGCAGATAATTCCGGCTTTATGCGCTTTCCCCCGGTGTTTTGTCCGGGGGATTTTTTTGTGAACCCCGCCTTTTAGCGCACTTTGGAATTTGCTCCGTCGCGTTTTTTTTCCAGTTACAGCCGTCATGGATGCGTTGCATTTTTCCAACAAACCGTTTGCTCGTTTCTTTCTGTTAGATTATATTTTGTCTAAATAAAATTAACAGGTCTGATACATGTTTTCATGAGTGGGCGGAGTTCTGACATAGAGCCTCATATCCTTAGCGAGATTATGAGCTGCATTGCCGAGATAGCCTATGGGGAGGTGGTGGTTACCATCCACGACACCAGGGTCGTTCAGGTGGAGAGGCGTGAGAAGCGAAGGTTCGATGCCGTTCCGGCTGGAAAATGCGCTGTTCGCGAAAACCGTGATCGTGACCGGTTGTAAGGGCGATGATCGGGGGCGTTGAACCGCAAGTCTGAAAGCCACTGATGATTACACGGGTCGCGGCAGTGTGGCGACTGGATGTTCTGTGGATGTTTTATTATTTAAAATAAATCTAAATAGCATGGGGTTTACGTACAGGCGTCTGCCGGGGAGAAAAGAGGTTGGCGTTTTTGCGCTTCTGCTTTCTGCCGGAGTTCCCGTTCAGGCTGAAGAGAAAAGTTCGTTCACGCTCGATGAAACGGTCGTGACGGCCACGCTTAGCGAAATGGAGGTCGGCAAGGTTCCTGCGGCTGTCGAAGTGATTACCGCGCGGGAGATTGCTGAAATGGGCGCGGAAACCCTGCATCAGATTCTTGCCGAGGCGCAGAGCGTTACGCTCGAACCGACCAGCGGGCGCCAGAGTACCGTGCGGCTGAGAGGGCTTGGTAGCGGCTCGGTGCTGGTGCTGCTGGATGGCGTACGGCTGCCGTCAGGGTTTCAGGACAAGGTCGATCTGGTCGAAATTCCCGCAGGTCTCATCGAGCGTATCGAGATCGTCCGCGGGCCGGGTTCGGCGCTTTACGGCAGCGATGCCATTGGTGGCGTCATCAATGTCATAACGAAAAAGCCTTCAGGGAAGCCGGCGGCGTGGTTTGGCTCCCGATACGGCCAGAGCCGCCATGGTCAGGCCGAAGAGGCGGTGTTCGATGCCGGGGCCAGTGGTACGGCCGGCTCGCTCGGCTATGTCGTTGCAGGTTCGTTTTCTGACAAGGGACGCTTCGATTTCGATGCTTCAGATATGCAGACCGATGGTGACGACATGCGTGTGGCGTCGGGAGCAGCGAGCCTTCTCTGGCAGGCTGGCGAGCGGACGACTGTCAGCCTTGGCGCGATCTATGCGGAGGTCGAGCGCGAAGGGCTTCGCGCGAAGAACAAAAGGGAGAATGACTGGAACAACGGTTCCGACCGGTTTACCGGTAATGTCGAGCTGCGGCATGAGCTTGCCGATGACTCCTCGCTGCTCTTCCACCTTTCCCGTTCGGAGTATGACTGGGGGTTGAAGCTGACGCCGAAGGATGGCTCGGCTTCGGAGCGGCATGAGGTAAAGCAGGTTTCGACGCAGTACGATGGACGCTGGCGCCTCGGCGTTGCCGGTGGCCATGTCGTGACTACCGGCGTGGAGTACCGCGCCGAGGAGCGCGTCGATGATACCGTCGAGAGCGATGCCCAGAACTTCGCCGTGTTCGTTCAGGACGAAATTTCGGTCACCGAAAAGCTTCAGGCGATTGTCGGTCTGCGTCATGACGAACACTCCGGTTTCGGCTCGGTGCTGAGTCCGCGAATCAACCTTGCCTGGCGACTGAACGAGCGGCTGCGCCTGCGGGCCGCTTATGGCGAAGGGTTCCGCGCGCCGACGGCGTTTGAGTTGTACTCCGGTTCACCCTACACCGTCAACCGGATTCTGTTGCCGAATCCGGAGCTCGAACCGCAACAATCCAGAAGTTGGGAGCTTGGCGCAGATTATGCGAACGGAGGGTTTTCCTTT
>CAYZCF010000093.1:1117-10983 GCA_964476855.1 uncultured Chlorobiaceae bacterium | reverse complement strand
TGCCAGAGGAACTCGGTCGTCCGCAGGAACAGCCGGGTGCGCATCTCCCAGCGCACGACGTTGGCCCACTGGTTGATGAGGATCGGCAGGTCGCGGTAGGACTGGATCCACTTTTTGTACGAAGACCAGATGATGGTCTCCGAGGTCGGGCGAACGTAGAGCTTTTCGGTCAGCTCCTCGCCGCCACCGTGCGTCACCACGGCGCACTCCGGCGCGAACCCTTCGATGTGCTCCGCCTCCTTGGCGATGAAGCTTTCGGGGATGAAGAGCGGGAAGTAGGCGTTGACGTGCCCGGTCGCCTTGAACATGCCGTCGAGCGCCGTCTGCATCTTCTCCCAGATGGCGTAGCCGTTGGGGCGGATGACCATGCAGCCGCGCACGTCCGAATAGTCAGCCAGTTTGGCCGACCGGACAAGGTCGATATACCATTGTGAATAGTCCTCTTGCCTCGAAGTGATTTTGTCAGCCACGGTAATGCTTGCGATTTGAATTATGGGGAAATGCGGAGGCTGGATTCCTCCGCGCCAATGCGTTTTGTAAAAGTAATGAAATGAAAGCAGATAACATCGTTCTGGTCAAACCAGCGCGATGAGGCGGCGTCACTCTTCGAACTTTTTCATCTTGTTCATGAGCTGGCGCAGATGCTCTTTCTGCTTGCTGTCGATGGTGCTCTGGCTCGCCTCGACGCGCTGGTAGCCCGCCGGAACGCGGAAGCTCGACTCGGCAACCGCTTTCTGCGTAACCTTTTTCAGCTCCATGACATAGAGGCCGTTACCGTTTTTCTGGACGATCTTGACCGGGAAGCCATCTACGCCGTTCTGCTTGAGCACGCGCGACAGCGAGGTGTTCGAGAGGCGCGGGTTTTGCGATTGCAGGAGGCGGAAGGTCGAGAAGTCGGCCAGCCCTTTGGTCATCCAAAGGTCGAGTGTGTCGGTGGTGCTCGTGAGGCGCACATGCTCGCACTGGTAGCCCTTGACGCCTTCCTTGCCGATGCGCGTGAAGCGGTAGTTGCTGTCGAAATCGAGCAAGGTGGCGCTCTCGGCAGCTGCCCGGAGGTTCACGACGCTCCAGCTTTTCGACTTGTGATTGACGATGGTCGCCTCGTCAGGCCTCGCGCTGCGGGTGATGACCGTGGTTCTGAGCGGCTCGGGAATCCGGTCGAGCATCATCGTCATGTCCATCCTCTGATCGCGTGTGCCGAAGAAATAAGTAATATCCGCCTTGCCATTCGGCATGACAAGCTTCATCTCCATAGCGCCCGTGAACGCCGCGAGGGCGCTCGCCGGAACGGCGAGAATCAGGACGAGGAGGGTGGCGAGAATGTTGGGTAGTCGTTTCATCGGTGGCAATCGGTTGCAGGTGTTTGGCAAAATATCGCAAAAAAACGGAAGATGTTCGGTTTTTGGATTATGACGCTGATTTGCGGTGGTTCTTGTTGGGGGTTGCGTTGTCGGAAGAAAGGACGGCAGCGACTTCAGGGACTGGAATGACGGTGGAGTTTTGGGGAAATTTGTAGGGGCAGCCCTTGCGGCTGCCCTTTTGAAGGAATATCTGTTGACTGGGGAAGGGTGAACACGCAGGTTCGCACCTATAGAAAAGCGGGATTCTGCGATACCATGCCTGCGCTGATTCGCATCAAAAAGCGTATCTTCAACGGATATAGTGCGGCAAAACCAAATTCCGTCAGAAGAACGCTATGAGCGCGAAAGCCAGTCAGAGCAAGCCAAAGACGAGGCCGCCGGAGAGTGCGGAGGCTCCGGTCGAGATCAAAATCCCGCAACGGATGGTGAACCTGCCGACTATCCCGTCGAAGATGCTCGGAAAGGTCGTTGTGCTTGTTCTGACGGTAATAGCGCTTGCCGCCGGGTGGTTTTATTTCTTTTTTTGAGAGCATTGAGCCGTAGTCATTTCTATCGGTTTTCTCCCATTGCCTCGCCCCTCCAAAATTCGTAAATAACCCCCAATTCCATAACCTAAACCACCCGTCATGCCCGAAGAGAAAGTGTGGAGCGTTGTCGAGCTGCTCAAGACGACTATCGCGTTTTTTTCCGAGAAGAGGATCGACGAGCCTCGTCTGTCGGCGGAGTTGCTGCTGGGGCATGTGCTGGGGTTGCAGCGGCTTCAACTCTATCTCGATCATGAGCGTCCCGTGACTCCTGCGGAGCTGGTGGCGTTTCGGGCGGCTTGCCGGGAGCGGTTGCAGGGGAGGCCGGTGCAGTACATCGCGGGCGAGGCGTTCTTTTACGGTTATCGCTTTTTCGTCGATGAGCGCGTGCTGATTCCGCGCCCGGAGACCGAGCTGGTGCTTGAACATGCCATGGAGCGGCTCGCGGCGAGCGGCCTCGCGTCCGCGCAATCGCCCTCGATTCTTGACATCGGCAGCGGCAGCGGCTGCATCGCCATCACGCTTGCCTTGCGCCTGCCCGGCGCTCGCGTGACCGCTGCCGACCTCTCCGCCGATGCGCTCGACGTCGCCCGCCGCAATGCCGAGGCGCATGGTGTGAGCGAGCGCATCACCTTCGTCGAGGCTGACGCGCTCAGCGCTTCGTTCGCCGAAAAAGCCGGCGGGCCGTTCGACATGGTCATTTCCAATCCACCCTACATTCCCGAAGCGGAGTGGGCGACCTTGCAGGAGGAGGTGAAGCAGCACGAGCCGCGCCTGGCGCTGGTTGCACCGCAAGGATTCGAGTATTACGAGAGCATCGTCGCCGCCGCTCCGGCGCTGCTTCGCAAGGGCGGTGTGCTCTGCTTCGAGCTTCATGCCGACGGCGCGGAGGGGGTCAGCAAGCTCGTCGCTTCCGGGTTCAGCGGCATCGAAGTCATGCAGGACTACAATAAGCTCGACCGCGCCCTTTCCTGTATTTCGGAGTGAACTCCTCCGGTTTATTCAAAGTTAATTTTCTGTATATTGTTTGCCGTCGCGGGTGACGGGTTTCGTGGCAACTATCGGGGCATTCCCGTTGTTAATCAATACCGGCCCCGAACGGTCTTGCCGCACCGATCCGTGCGGAACGAGTTTCAAGCACAGGCAGTAACCAGATGATCTATCGTGATTTGAGCCTGCGTGAACGGCAGGTTCTCGGTATTATCATACAGTCTTACGTCGTTTCGGCGATGCCGGTCGGTTCGCGCACCATCGCGCGGAACTACAATCTCGGCCTGTCGGACGCCACTATTCGCAACGTCATGGCCGATCTGGAGGCGGACGGCTTCATCAGCCAGCCGCATACCTCCGCCGGGCGCGTGCCGACCGACAAGGGGTATCGCTACTACGTCGATCTCATCATGAATGTCAGCCGGATCGATGAGGAGGAGAAGCGGCTCATCGACGACCGCTTCAGCAATCGCGGCTCGGAGCTGAAGGGCACCTCCGCCGAGGTGCTGGGCACGGCGGCGCGGGTGCTCGGAAGCATTTCCCGCCAGCTTGCCGTGGTGCTGCCGCCGAGGCTCTCCAACGCGGTCTTCGAGCGGCTCGACATCGTGCAGCTCGGTTCTTCGCGAATCATGGTGGTCATCGCCATCCAGTCGCTCTTTGTCAAGACCATCGTCATGGAGCTGAGCGCTGAAATCTCGCGGCGGAAGATCGATGCCGTGGTCGATGTGCTCAACGAACGTCTGTCGGGGTTGACCCTCGAAGAGATTCGCAGCACCATCGGCAAGCGTCTCTCCGACTTCAAGGGCAGCGAGGGACTGATGAACAGCATCGTCGGCGCGGCGGATACGCTCTTCGACGAATCCTCGATTCTCGAACGGCTCTATGTTTCGGGTACCGAGAACATCGTCGATCAGCCCGAATTCAAGCAGCCCGAGAAGGTGCGCGACATTATCACCATGATCGAGGACAAGTTCGGCATGGCCAGGCTCGTCGATAACGCCTCGCCGACCCATCTGCGCGAAGATCGCGAGCGCGACGTGGTCATCAGCATCGGCACCGAAAACCGCGCGAACAGCGCCACCGATCTCACCATCGTTTCGTCGCCCTACTACGCGGGCAAGATGATCGGCAGGGTCGGCGTCATGGGGCCGAAGCGGATGGATTACGAACACGCCGTGCGCGTGGTGAACTACATGGCGGGCTGCCTCTCGGAGGCGCTCTCCGGAAACAATTAACTTTTCAATGACTTTTACTGAATCATGACCAGAAAAGAGACGCATCACAAGGGAAAGGAAGAGATAAAAGAGACGCTCGATATAGAATCGCCGGAGCAGGCCGCCGACGAGACGGTGGCGATACCTGCGGCGACCGAGGCCGACATGGAGGCCGAGATCTCGTCGCGAGATGCGGAGATAGCAAGGCTTCGCGAAGAGGTGATGCGCCGGGCCGCGGAGTTCGAGAACTTCCGCAAGCAGAAGGAGCGCGAGGCTGCGCAGTCGGGCGTCCGTATGCTCGAGAACACGGTTCGCGACCTGCTTCCGCTGATCGACGACCTGAAGCGCCTCATGAGCCACATCCCCGCCGAGATGCAGGCGATGGCCGAGGCGAAGCCCTTCATCGAGGGCGTGGAGCTGATCCGCAAGAACTTCATGTCGCTGCTCGAAAACAAGGGAGTCAAAGAGATCGAGGCCAAAGGGAAGCAGCTCGACGTCAACTTCCACGAGGCGATCACGCAGATCGACGCGCCGGGCGCTGAGCCTGACACCATCGTCGAGGAGTACCAGACCGGCTACACGCTCGGCGACAGGGTGATCCGTCACGCCAGGGTGATCGTCGCCAGATAACTATCAGGTTCAGATATAAATAGCGAGAGTATACACGATGAAAAGAGATTACTACGAGGTTCTTGGCGTCGGCCGTTCGGCGGACAAGGACGAAATAAAGAAGGCCTACCGCAAGCTGGCCCTGAAATATCACCCGGATAAGAATCCCGACAACAAGGAGGCCGAGGAGAAGTTCAAGGAGGTCAACGAGGCGTACGAGGTGCTGAGCAACGACGACAAGCGCCGCCGCTATGACCAGTTCGGTCACGCGGGCGTCGGCTCGTCGGCAGCCTCTGGTGGCGGTACTGGCGCAGGCTATGGTGATATCAATGATATTTTCAGCGCCTTCAACGACATGTTCGGCGGCGGCCGCACCCGCGGTGGCGGTTTCGGCGGATTCGAGGATGTCTTCGGCGGTGGCTTTGGTGGTGGCGGTGGACGCCGCACGCGCTCGGCGGGCATTCACGGCACCGACCTCAAGATTCGCCTCAAGCTCACGCTCGAAGAGATCGCCAAGGGGGTCGAAAAGACACTCAAGATCAAGAAGCAGGTCACCTGCCAGGAGTGCAACGGCACCGGCTCGAAGAGCGGCAAGACCGAGACCTGCCCGACCTGCCACGGAAGCGGCGAGGTTCGCCAGGCCTCCAAAACGATGTTCGGCCAGTTCGTCAACATCGCGGCCTGCCCGACCTGCGGTGGCGAAGGACACGTCGTGAAAGATCGCTGCACCTCCTGCTATGGCGAAGGGATCAAGCAGGGTGAAACGACCGTCAAGATCACCGTTCCGGCGGGCGTGCAGGATGGCAACTACCTGACGCTCCAGGGGCAGGGCAATGCGGGACCGAGGGGCGGCGCGCCTGGCGACCTGATCGTGGTGATCGAGGAGAAGCCGCACGAGCTGTTCAAGCGCAACGGCGACGATATCATCTACGACCTCGCGTTGGGATTCCCGGACCTCGTCATGGGCGTCAAGATCGACGTGCCAACGCTCGAAGGTCACGTCAAGCTGACCGTTCCGGCGGGTACCCAGCCGAACACGATGTTGCGCATCGGCGGCAAAGGCATCGGTCATCTGCGGGGCGGAGGCAGCGGCGACCTCTATGTCCGCGTGAACGTCTTTGTGCCAAAGGATGTCAGCGGCAAGGATCGCGACCTTCTGAAGGAGTTGAAAAAATCCTCGGCCATCTGCCCGAATCATGGCGATGAAAACCATGAGAAGAGCATTTTCGAAAAGGCGAAGGACATTTTCAGTTGAGGCGTTTCCATCCTCACGGAGATCAGAAAAACGAAAAAGCCGTCCAGATCAGTCTCGGGGCGGCTTTTTTATTGCTTTCGGGCCTTCCGGCTCACATGCCCATCGGACTCGATCTTGCCATGTCGAGCACTTCCGGCGTGATGCAGGTGATGCCGTTCTGTTCGGCATAGACAGTGAGGGCGGCCTTGATCTTGTCGGCGAAGAAGGGAGGCATCTGGCTGATCATCTCTTGCGCTTCGTTGCTCCACTGGAGCTTGTCGGCGCGAAAGCCATGGCGAGGTCTGCTTGCCCGGCGGAATCCCTCCTCGATCTCTTCCACGAAATCTGCGATGACCTCCTCGTCGGCAATCTGATGCGGAGCGATCACCTTTTCGGCGAGGATACGGTTGCGAATCAGATGAATCTTTAGCTGCGGGAGGTAGAGCGTCTGGGCCATCGCTTCAGGACTTCCGCAGGTCACGAAGAGGGCGATGCTCTTGTTGCGCAGGTGGCGCTTGAGATTACTCTGCACCAGCGCGCCGAGAAGTTGCGAAGAGACGACCAGGTAGTATACGGGAGCGCCGAGAATCACCACATCGAACTCACTGACGAAGCTGTAGTCGGCTGTCGCCTTGCAGCGAGCCTTTTCGACATAGGCGCCGGTTTCGGCGAGCTGTTGGCCAATCGAGTCGATCAGTTTGTCGGTTGAACCGCCAGTGGAGCGGCTGTCATAGAGGATAATGGCTCTCATCTGGCGTTCGTTGTCGGGCGTCATAGAATAAGTTTTGTTGAATCAGTTTGTCTTTCCGTAGGCATCGAGAATGTTCTTCGCGAACTCTGCAATCGCGTTCTGATCGCTGGTCTGATCGGGAGCGAACACTTTTTCGGCAAGGATCACCGGGTTGTCGAGATGCATTTTGAGCTGTGGCAGGTAGAGGAAGTTCGCCATCGGTTCGGGACTGCCGCAAATGACGAAGAGCGCCACCTTTTTGCCTTTGAGGGCGGCCCGCAGGTTGCTCTGAGAGAGCGCGCCGCTGAGCTTCGAAGCGACGAGCAGGTAGTAGATCGGCGCTCCGAGAAGCACGAGGTCGAACTCCTCGACAAAACTGTAATCCGCGTTGGTCTTGCAGCGGGCCTTCTCCACATATGCTCCGGCTTCGGCAAGATTCTTGCCGATCGAATCGATCAGCCGGTCGGTAGAACCGCCGACGGACATGCTGTCATAGAGGATAATGGCCTTTTTGGGCTTGTCGATGGTGCTGGTCATAGGCGTTGGCGTTAAGGTTTTGCCTGACTCTGGAATGTAGCTCAATAATAAGACATTACTCTGTCTCGGCAAAATTTGGAGCAGGGTAGGGTTGTTGTTCCTCTTATTGGCCTATAGGACTTATACGACCTATAAGTCCTATAGGAAAAATACCCTGTACCCCCGCCACCCCCAACGCAAAAGGGCCACCTTTTCAGGTAGCCCTTTTTGTCGCAAAATTTTCGTAACTCTGCGAATCAGATGAACTTCGAATAGATGCCGAGCAGATCGACAACGCGGGTGGCGTAGCCGAGCTCGTTGTCGTACCAGCCGACGATCTTCACCATGGTGCCGGAGCTCATGGTGAGCGGCGAATCGAAGATGCAGGAGTGGGCGTTGCCGACGATGTCGGACGACACGATCGGATCGACGTTGTATTCGAGGATGCCCTTCATTTCGCCCTCGGCGGCGGCCTTCATGGCGGCGTTGATTTCATCCTTGGTGGCCGATTTCTCGACGATGACCGACAGGTCGGTGACCGAGCCGTCCGGCACAGGAACCCTCATGGCGAAGCCGTCGAGCTTGCCAGCGAGTTCGGGCAGCACTTCGCCGATGGCTTTGGCCGCGCCGGTCGAGGTCGGAATGATCGAGCAGGCGGCAGCGCGTGCGCGGCGCAGATCCTTGTGCGGAAGGTCGAGGATGTTCTGGTCGTTGGTGTAGGCGTGCACGGTGGTCATGAAGCCCTTGACGATGCCGAAGTTCTCGTGGAGCACCTTGGCCATCGGAGCGAGGCAGTTGGTGGTGCAGCTCGCGTTGGAGACGATCTCTTCAGCACCGGTGATGCATTTGTCGTTGACGCCCATGACGATGGTGGCGTCCACCTTGTCTTTCGCGGGAGCCGAGATGATAACCTTCTTTGCGCCAGCGGCGATGTGCTTCGAAGCGGCTTCGCGGCTGGTGAAGATGCCAGTCGATTCGACGACGATGTTCGCGCCGAGCGAGGCCCAGGGAAGCTGCGCGGGGTCTTTCTGAGCGCAGATGGCGATGGTTTTGCCGTTGACGACCAGATTGTCGCCCTCGATGCTCACTTCACCTTTGAACTTCTTGTGGGAGGTGTCGTATTTGAGGAGGTGGGCAAGGGTTTTTACATCGGTCAGGTCGTTAATGCCGACGATCTCGATTTCGGGATTCTCCACAGCCTGTCTGAACACCAGACGGCCAATGCGGCCAAAACCATTGATACCAACTTTTACTTTCGCCATAACAGGTCTTTCTATATAGGTTTAACAGAAATGATAATGATCACGGCCCAGTTCCGGATTGTTGCCGCGGTGGCGTCACTTGCTCTCCGGGACTGAACAAAAATCACAGGATAAAAAGATAGAACATCGCCGACGAAATCTTCATGAATTTTTTTCAAAACTTTCGACCAGCATCTCCTTCAGCCCGCTGAAACTGCCGTTGCTCAGCAGTACGACCACGTCGCCCGGCTGGCGTTCGGCTTCAATGAAGCGCACAATATCCGTCGGATAACCCTCACTTCCTGCGGCAAAGACGCGCTTGCCCTTTGCTTCAAGCTCTCGGCAGAGCAGTGCAGCGTCGAGGCGCTCTTCCGGGGCGTAGCGCTCCGGGCGGTTCACCTTGCCGAGCACAACGACCGCCGCGCCGTCGAAGCACTGCGCCAGCTCGTGCTGGAAGATGTTGCGGCTCGTGGTGTTCGAGCGCGGCTCGAAGCAGGCCACGATGCGCCGACCGGGGTAGCGCTCCGCAATCGCGCCGAGTGTGAGGCGGATGGCCGTCGGGTGGTGCGCGAAATCCTCGATGAGCGTCACGCCACCCGCGTATTCTCCGACGACCTCCATGCGGCGCTTCGGGCGCTTGAAGCTGCCGAGGCCGCGCGTGACCGACTCGAAGCTCACACCCGCACGAATTGCCGCCGCCGTCGCGGCCAGCGCATTCATCACGTTGTAGTTGCCAAACAGCGGCGCTGTCACCCGGCCCAGCGCCTCGCCATCGCGCACGACCGTGAACGAGGTGCCGTCCGCATCCGCCGAGATTTCCGCCGCCGTCCAGTCCGCCTTGTTCTTCAGGCCGAAGGTCTCGACGCGGCAGAACGCCTTGGCGGCAACCTCCATCGCGACGGGATCGTCGGCGTTGACGACGAGCAAGCCGCTCGATGGCACGAGGTTCACCAGCAGGCGGAAGCTTTTTTTGATGTCGTCGAGCGAGTCGAAAATGTCCGCGTGGTCGAACTCGACGTTGTTGATGATGGCGATGTCGGGGCGGTAGAGCAGGAACTTGCTGCGTTTGTCGAAGAACGCCGAGTCGTACTCGTCCCCCTCGGTCACGAAGAAGCCTGGTTCGGTGAGGCCGGAAGGGCGGCAGCCGTCGCCGAAATTCTCCGGAATGCCGCCGATGAGAAAGCCTGGCAGGAGGCCGCCCGCTTCGAGTAGCCACGCCGCCAGCGAGGTGGTCGTCGTCTTGCCGTGCGTGCCCGCCACCACGATCGAGGTGTGGTTGTCGATCAGCTCGCGCCGCACCAGCTCCGGCATCGAGATCAGCGCCATGTGCTGGTCGAGCGCGTACTCCAGGTCGGGATTGCCTCGGCTGATCGCGTTGCCCACCACGACGAGGTCGGGCGATGCGCTTTTCAGGTTCTCCGCCGAGAAGCTGTTGAAATAGCGGATG
>CAYZCF010000093.1:0-1107 GCA_964476855.1 uncultured Chlorobiaceae bacterium | reverse complement strand
AGAGCTGAACGTCCGAGCCGGTGACGGCATGGCCCATGTGCGAAAGCGCCACGGCCACCGAAGCCATTGCCGTGCCGCCGATGCCGATGAAGTAGATGGAACTCATGGTTGGATGGATTGGTCAGGTGCTAATTTTTCATACACTTATCTCAATAGTACAGAAAATCACCAGCCTCGCAAAACCGATGAGGATTTGACCATCAGCGCGGGAATGAGGCGATGAATCCGTATTATAACGGATCGAATTCCATTTCAAATTCTTAGACCGCAATTCCATGCAGTTCATAGACCTCATCACGCAGAAAAACCGCATCCGCGAGAACCTCATGAAGCGCATCGAGCGAATCATCGACAGCGCCCAGTTCGTCATGGGGCCGGAGGTGCTCGAAGCCGAGAAAAAACTCGCTGAGTACGTCGGCACCAAGCACTGCGTTTCGTGCGCCTCCGGCACCGACGCGCTGCTCATTCCGCTCATGGCCAAAGGCATCGGCCCCGGCGACGCGGTGCTCACTACGCCATTCACCTTCGTGGCCACCGCCGAGGTCGTCAGCCTCGCGGGCGCGACGCCGGTGTTCGTCGATGTGCTGCCCGGCACTTTCAACATCGACCCGGCCAAAGTTGGCGCGGCGGTCGAAGAGGCGCGCCAGAAAGGGCTGAATCCGAAGGCGCTGATTCCGGTCGATCTTTTCGGCCTGCCCGCCGAGTACGACCGCCTCGAAAAGGTGGCCGCCGAGCAGGGACTCTGGATTCTCGAAGACGCCGCGCAGGGCTTCGGCGGCACGGTTGGCGGCAGAAAGGCGGGCAGCTTTGGCCTGGTCGGCGCGACCTCGTTCTTTCCGGCCAAGCCGCTCGGCTGCTACGGCGACGGCGGCGCGATCTTCACCAACGACGATGAGCTGCTGGAGCTGCTGATCTCCGTCCGGGTGCACGGCGGCGGCGACGACCGCTACAACAACGTGCGCATCGGTCTCAACGGCCGCTTCGACACCATCCAGGCGGCGGTGATCCTCGAAAAGCTCACCATCTTCGACGACGAACTCGACCTGCGAAACAAGGTTGCCGCTGCCTACAGCGCCCGCCTCAGGGGCCGCGTCGAGGTTCCCGAAG
>CAYZCF010000092.1:0-11225 GCA_964476855.1 uncultured Chlorobiaceae bacterium | reverse complement strand
AATACAGTCTCTTGAGCCATTGAAAACCTCCAGAATTAACAGCGGTATGAACCGGGGCAACAAGTCAGCCGATCACTCGTGAAGCGGCGTTGTCCTGTTGCCCGCAGTGGTTGATTTAGAATCCCTTGTACGGATTTTCACCTATATCTTCGATCTTCTTCGAGAACTCCTCGAGGATGCCCGGCAGCTTATCCCACTCGTTGATAGCGAGCTGCACCTGCTCGACGCGCTCGGCTTCGAGCATGAGCCTGTCGAGCGTCTCCTGAACCTTGCCGAGGCGTTCGTTGGCCATCTGGCTGCCCTTGACGTAGTGACACTGGTAGTCATCGCCATATTTGCAGCCAAGCAGCAGAATGCCGTCGATGCCGCGAGAGAGGGCGTCGGCGATCCACACCAGATTCAGGCCGCCCAGGCAGCGCAGCGGAATGAAGCGGAAGTTGGTGTTCATGGCGACCCTGTTCAGACCCACCATGTCGAAGGCCGGATAGGCGTCGTTTTCGCAGACAAAGCCCAGAACGAAGGTTCCCTCGTCGGGCACCTCGATAGACTTGATCATCGCGGAAATCATATCGACGCTGTAGTCCTTGAACGAGATGACCCTCTGCGGGCACGCACCCATGCAGGTACCGCAGCGGCGGCAGCGGGAGGCAAAGTCGAGTGGCGTGCCGTCCGGCTTTTCGTTATACGCGCCGAAGGGACATTCGACCGTGCAGCGGCGGCACTGGGTGCAGCTTTCGAAGCGGATTTCGGGATAGGTTCTGTCCCACGTTCTCGGATGAACCGCCCTGCCCTGCGCCGTCAGCTCCATGCACTGGATCGCCTTGAGCGCCGCGCCGGTGGCATCGGCGGTGGACTGCACGGCATCCATCGGATGACGCACCGCGCCAGCCGAGTAGATACCCGTTCTGCGGGTTTCGTACGGAAAGCAGATGAAGTGCGAGTCGGGGAAACCCCATTTGAGATGAGGAACTTCCGGCCCCTGACGGTACTGGAGATTCAGGATGAGGCTCTCCGGTTCGAGCGCCTCGAGCACGCCGTCGGAGGTCTCTTTCTGAACCATCTTGCCGATATACTCCGACGTCAGGTTGTTGACCGACATCTCGTCGGGCACCATGTTCGACACCATGCCGGTGGCGAGCACGAGGATGTCGGCCTTGACCTTCATCTTTCTGCCGAGCAGCTGGTTGTCGATCTCGACGACCAGGCTGCCGTCTGACTCCTCCTTGAGACCGAGAATCTCGCCCTTGGTCAGGAAGATACCCTCGTCATCCTGGGCTTTCTTGTAGAAATTCTCGTAGAGGCCAACCGTGCGCATGTCCTTGTAGACAATGAAGGCCCCGGCATCGGGATCCGATTCACGCACATATTTTGCCTGTTTGAGCGAAACGTTGCAGCAGACAGTCGAGCAGTAGGGTACATGCTCCTTGTCACGCTGTCCGGCGCACTGGAGGAAGACCACATTCTTTGCCGGTTTGCCGTCGGACGGGCGTGTGACCTTGCCGCCGGTTTTCGCGACGTTCTGTTCGAATTCGAGGTTGGTCACCACGTTGCGGTACTTGCCATAGCCGAGATGGCCGAGCTTGCTGGCGTTGTATGGTTTCCACCCGGCGGCGAGCACTATGGAACCGGCGTCGAATGTTTCCTGCGAGCCATTCCTGTCGATCGTCACCTTGTATTCACCGGGGCCGCCTTCGATGGATGCGATGGTCGTGGCGGTATGCACGGTAATGTTGCCATCCTTTTTGACCGTGTCGATCTTGTTGCCGATGGTCGGCTGTTCGATCTCGGCGAACGGCGGTTTGGTCGGGAAGACGCGGTACATCTTTTTCGCCCAGCCCCCAAGCTCCTGCGCTTTCTCGACAATCACCGCCTTGTAGCCCGCCTGCGACGCTTCGAGCGCGGCAGTCAGACCGGTCACACCGCCACCGACGACGAGCACCGTGCGATTCACCTCGGCGATCTTCGGCTCCGGCACCGAGGATTTCTGGATTCTGGTGATACCCATCCTGAGGTAGTCGTCAGCCATCATCTGGCTCCCCTCTTTATCCTCTCCTTTCGGCATCGTCCAGACCACCTGCTCGCGCAGATTGACCCGTTCGGTGACATATTTGAGCGGATCGAAATTGAACACCTCGGTGTTGACCCTCTGCGAACAGGCCGCGATGACGATCTTGTTGACCTCTTCGTTGTTGAGATCATCCTTGATCATCTGGACGCCTTCTGTGCTGCACAGGTTGGGATGCTTTTTGCAGACGGGAACCTTGAACTCCTTTTTGGCGACCGCTTCGAGTTGATCCACATTCAACGCCTCCCCGATCCCGCAGTCGGTACAGAGGTATACGCCTATTTTTTTATCATCAGCCATAGTTTAACTCCTCACGAGACTTTGAATGCTTTTCAATGCCATACCGGTCGCATCCTGGATAGATGTGGTGACATCGGACGGCCTCTTTGCCACGCCGGTCGAGTAGATTCCTGCGGCGGTTCCGCCGTTGATGAAGCCGTTCTCCTCGAAACTCAGCATGGAATTGCTTTTGACGCAAGGCTCCATGCCGGTGGCGAGCACCGCCATGTCGGCATGCTCACGGGTCTTGCCGCCGCCCTCGACATCCTCGAATTCAAGAATGACGCCGCCGGTGGATTTATCTTCCTCGATCTTGGCAACCTTGCCCTTGACCAGCTTGATGTTCGCGTCCGACTGCACCTTGTTGAGAAACTCTTCGTACTTGCCGGGCGCGCGCAGATCGATATAGGCCATAACCACCTTCGAGTCCGGAACGCGCTCACGGACGTAGGTGGCCTGCTTGAGCGACGCCATGCAGCAGATCGACGAGCAGTAGTTGAGATGATTCTCGTCCCTCGATCCGGCGCACTGCACGAAGACCACCTTCTTGACCTCTTTCTTGTCCGAAGGTCTCAGGAGTTTGCCGCCCGTCGGGCCATTCGGCGCGGCGAGGCGCTCCATCATCATGTTGGTGATGACGTTTTTGACGCGGCCATAGCCGAGATTCTCCATCTTCTCCGCATCGTATGGATTCCAGCCGGTAGCGTACACGATGCTGCCGACCTTCATCTCGATGGTCTGCGGCTTCATGTCGAGCTCGATGGCGTTGTATTTGCACGCCTTGACACACTTGTCGCACGACTTGTCCTTGCAGGCGTTTCTGTCTATGACATATCTCATGGGATAGGACATCACATGCGGAAGATAGGCCGCTGTGGTCTTGTCCATCCCGAAATTGAATTCGTTTGGCCGTTCCGCAGGGCATGCCTCCGCGCAGGCGTTGCAGGCTGTGCACTTCTCGTTCACATACCTTGGGCTCACCTTGAGCCTGACGCTGTAATTTCCTTCCTGACCGCTCACCGACTCGACTTCGGTCATGGTGTAGACGGTGATTTTCGGATTGGGTTTGATGCGTCTGAAGTTCATCTCCAGGCCGCAATACGGGGGGCACAGTTTGGGGAAATACTTGTTGAGCTGCGAAACCCTGCCGCCAAGGTAGGGGTTCTTCTCGACAAGCACGGTATTGTAGCCGACCTCCGCAGCTTCGACTGCAGTGGTTATTCCGCTGATGCCGCCGCCAACTACTAAAATGGTTTCAACTGACATGATTTTCCTCTGCGGATAAACTCTCAAAAATCAACATTCCTGAAAACAGGTAACTCACCAGTGTTTACTTACGAAATCCAGGTGCCAATAAAGCAATCCCCGAGGTTCAACCTCGGGGATGTGCCTGAACGGTAAGACGCTTAGTCGGGGATGACCTGAACGTAATCCCTCTTGGAGAGAGTCCACTCTTTGCTGTCCCTGTCGTACTTCGAGATGGTGAAGCACTTCCAGTTCTCGTCATCGACGTAGAAGTGGTCAGCCCTGAAGTAGTAACCGGGGTAGCGGCTGTCTTCCCTGAAGAGGATGTGACGTGCGTGGGCTTCACCGGCCATCAGACGATGGTAGTTCTCCCAGGCGCGCATCAGCTCGTGCAGATCCTCGGCAGCCATCTTCTCGGCGTCCTCCTTGAGGAGAGAGAGGTGCTCGAGACCTTTGTCGAGCATGGTTTTGCTGGTGGTGTACCAGGTGGCGACACCGGCGACATACTCGTCCATGATCTTCTGGAGACGAGCCTGGAACATCTTCGGCCTGATGTAGTTCGGATTGACGAGCGGATCGGTGCTGTAATCCTTGTTCTTGGCGAAGTTCTCCATCGGAGCGTAGATCTCGGCGATCACTTCGTCAACGTCGCGGCCCAGTTCCGGCTTGTAGTCGGCGTGGTCGAGGCAGTAGGCGGTCATGTTCTTGCCGGCGATACGGCCTTCTGCGTGCGAACCGGAGGAGAACTTGTGACCCGAAGCGCCAACGCCATCACCCGCGGTGAAGAGGCCATCGACGGTGGTCATCCTGTTGTAGCCCCAGCTCCATTCCGCCGGGATGCCTGCGATGTCGCCAGGGCCGCTGACCCAGATACCGGCGCAACCGGCGTGCGAGCCAAGCAGGTACGGTTCGGTCGGCATGAGCTCGGAAGGAGTCTTTTCCGGCTCGATGTTGTTACCGGCCCAGACGACAGCCTGACCGATGCACATATCGAGGAAGTCTTCCCATGCCTCTGCTTCGAGGTGCTTGATCTGCTTGGGAGTCATGGTCTCGGCCAGAGCGGCCATCGCTTCGTGAGTCCTCATGAGGATCGGGCCTTTGCCGGCCTTCATGTCGATCATCATCATGTGGTTTCTCATGGCGGTGGTGAGCTTGTGCGGGTCTTCGGCGTACTTGCCGAAATCCTTGTTGGCTGCCGCCAGGTTGGTTGCGCAGTAGTCTTCGCCAAGAGAGTTGGTTGCCTTGCACTTGAAGAAGAGGAACCATGCGCCGACCGGGCCGTAGCCGTCCTTGAAGCGAGCGGGCACGAAACGGTTTTCCATGAGCACGAGTTCGCAACCGGCCTGGGCGGCGAGCGCGTAGGTGGTACCAGCGTTCCAGATCGGGTACCATGCGCGGCCCTGACCTTCAGCGGTCGAGCGCGGACGATAGACGTTCACGGCGCCGCCGCAAGCGAGGAGCATGGTCTTCGCGGTGAATACGTAAGCCTTGTGCTCGCGGACGCTGAAGCCGATCGCACCGGCGACCTTGCTTGGATCGTTCTTGTCGTGGATGAGTTCGCTGATGAAGACGCGCTCGAACAGGTTCTGATCGACGCCGGTCTCCTTGCGGTTGTATTCGAGGGCTTTCTTGGCAGCCTCGGCGACGATGACCTTGTAGGATTCACCGTTGATCATGATCTGCCACCTGCCGGAGCGGACGGGCTTGCCGCCTTCGGCGAGCTTCGGAGCCGGTTTCGAACCGTCCATGGTCGAACCGTCTTCGTCGCGCTTCCATACCGGAAGACCCCACTCTTCGAAAAGATGAACCGAGTTGTCAACGTGACGGCCAAGGTCATAGACGAGGTCCTCACGGATGATGCCCATGAGGTCAGTTCTTACGTATTTGACGTAATCAGCCGGATCGTTCTCGCCGCAATAGGTATTGATAGCGGAAAGACCCATGGCGACAGCACCGCTTCTGTCAGCGGCAGCCTTGTCGACCATCGTGATCCTCAGACCTTTCGGGGTAGCCCACTTGGCCGCTTCGTACGCAGCGCCGCAGCAAGCCATGCCACCGCCGATCAGCAGAATATCCGTATCCACATAAACAACTTCGGGCTTCTTGCTAAACTTGAATTCGTTTTTTTCAGCTCCCATGGATAGTGCCTCCTTGAGTGATTTTTTTGCTTAGATGGTTGGATATTCAGTCATGTTGAAGAAGCCAGGCTTCTTGAGGTTCGCGTAATCCGGTTCCGGCTTGCCGGAATACAGATCGATGGAACCTTCGGAGGTGGTCCTGATCGGGAACTTGTAGCGCTTCAGAATACCGTTCCTGAACTTGATGGTCCACATGATGGCGTCGGTACCCCTCAGCGGAATGACGTTGCCGCCCAGCGGCACGAAATCGGCATATCCTCTGACCTCGATGGCCTGCTGCGGGCAGATCTTCACGCAGTTGTAGCACTCCCAGCACTGGTCGGGCTCCTGGTTCCAGGCCTTCATCCTTTCGACATCCAACTTCATCAGGTCGTTGGGACAGATGTACATACATGCTGTCCTTTCCTGCCCTTTGCAGCCGTCACATTTTTCTTTAATGACGAAACTCGGCATAATTTGTCCTCCTTTAACCGAAAATTTGCAGACTGAGTCTGCGATTTACGAAGCCATTGGATATAAGTGAGAGAAAAAAATGCAATCTCTTCCGGTTGCCCGGAAAACCGTTACTTCCCGATCGCGTGGGAATGCACCTTGATATCGACCTTTTCGGTCAGACCGGCGTAGTACTTCCTGAGGATTTCCAGCACCTCCGGACGGCTGAAATGCTCCGGCACTTCGAGACCTTCCGACAACATCTTGCGCAGCATCGTGCCGCTCAGGTTGAGCCTGTCTGCCGGTTCGTGCGGGCAGGTTTTCATCGAGGCCATCGCGTCGCACTTGTAGCAGTAGAAGGTCCAGTCGATCTTGAGCGGTTTGGTTTCGAGCGCGCCTTCGGGAATCTGGTCGAAGATGTGGTGAGCGTCGAACGGGCCGTAGTAGTCGCCGACGCCTGCGTGGTCGCGTCCGACGATCAGGTGGCTGCATCCGAAGTTCTGGCGGAAGAGGGCGTGGAGCAGCGCCTCGCGCGGACCGGCGTAGCGCATGTCGAGCGGATAGCCAGCCTGGATGGTGGTGCCCTTGACGAAGTAGTTTTCGGTCAGGACGTTGATGCAATCCTTTCTGACATCTGCGGGAATGTCGCCCGGCTTGAGCTTGCCGAGAAGCTGGTGAATGAGCACGCCGTCACAGATTTCGACGGCGATCTTGACGAGGTATTCGTGGGAGCGGTGCATGGGGTTGCGGGTCTGGAAGGCGGCAACCGTGCTCCAGCCGTTATCCTCGAACATTTTCCGGGTCTCTGCCGGAGTCATATAGATGCCCGCGAACTCGGTCGGGAAGGTGCCTTCGCTGAAGACCTTGACCGGTCCGGCGAGGTTGACGTCGCCCTGGTTCATGACCATCAGAACGCCGGGATGGGCGGGATCATCGGTCTTGAACACTTCACGGCACTCGTGAGCCTTGTCGATGGCGTATATCTCCTCGATCTTCATGCTGCCCATCAATTCGCCGGATTCGTCATCGACAAGAGCCACCTCTTCGCCGATGGCGAGGCTGTCGGCCTGTTCCTGCGAGGTCGAAACGGTGATCGGGATAGGCCAGAAGGTGCCGTCAGCCATCGTGCACGTTTCGACGCTTCCCTTCCAGTCTGCATGGCCCATAAATCCGGTAAGCGGCGTGAAACCGCCGATACCGAGCATGATCAGGTCACCAGTCTCCCTCGAAGAGAGCCTGACCTGCTTCATGGATTCGGCCCTCTCCCTTTCGCTGACCAGCTCGTCACCAGTCAACAGAAGCGGCTTTAAAACCTTTTCCTTGCCATGTGGATTGACTAACGCCATGAGACTCCTTTTGAATGTGAGTTATTGGGGATCATGCAAACGAATGTCGTCGAGTGGCTGACGGCTTTCCTGAACGGGAGGCAAAAAGAGAATTCATGTTATTGAATCCTGATCTATTTACCAAACTCCGTAGCCAAAAAACAGCTGGATGCAAGAACATTCCAGCAGAGGCAATCTTCCGGTAATTGAGTATGTAATTATGCAAAATAATTTCCAAAACCGAAAGCGTCATCACCTTTTGCGGATACGTTCCTGTGCTCAGATAAAAAGCGAAATGTTGGCATCCGCCGCATATTCAAGGAAAGAGGCAGCACCGCCGTAATCGACGCCTTCGATGAATTCGGACTTTTCGAAGCCGAACACCTCCATGGTCATCTGGCAGGCGATGAATTTGACTCCGGCTTCGATGCACATCTCACGAAGCTGCTCGACGGTTGCAACCCCCTTCTTCTTGAAGGTCTCCTTCATCAGCATGGTGGCCATCGAGTCGAAACCGGGGAGATTGCCTGAAATAATATTGGGAATCGGCCAGTTGATCGACTGGAACTCCTTGCTGCCGAAGGGCATATGCATCGGCATGGCCGGATTGCCGACCGGCGTCACCTTGGCGTCGATCTCTTTCTTGAGCAGCGGCAGTCCGTAGAAGGTGAAAAACACCACCGCTTCCATATCCATGGCGGCAGCGGTCGAAGCGAGAATGAAGGGAGGATAGGCCCAGTCGAGTGTTCCCTTGGACGCGATGATCGCGATTTTTTTAGTATCGGACATATGACTGACTGATAAAGTTATATGAAACAAGTTGCCTGATCGAAACCTGCCGGAACTCAGTGACCGCCGGAAACAATACCTGCGGCAGCGAAAATCAGCACCAGAAGCTGGATAAACGATATAGCAGTATAAATGCCGTTCTTTTCCCTGAAAAACGCGATGCCTGCAACGAAAAGGCACAGCATGGTGACACTTCCAAGATAGATGAGCGTTATGTAGCTCAGTGTATCGCCATACCCCGGCGCGGCGAAACAGCTCCAGCCCAGAGGAGCGTCGAGCTGCTGGTGAAATTCGGCGGCTCTCAGGTGCCAGTGACCGGCCACCTGCTCGATCGGCACCGAGAGCGGTATCAACTGAAAGATATAGATGGCGTATCCGGCGACGATGAGCGCAATGCCGAGGGTCGTCGCTTTTCCGAGAATACCGGCGTAAGCAAGCTGGACGCTGTCGGCATGAGTTGTTTCCTGTTTCATGACTTGTACGGTTTCAAATTCCGAATCCCTTGAGAAGCGCACGAAGTCCGGCAGCACCAAGCAGAGTGATGACCACCCTTCTGACCACGTTGGTATGCACTTTCGTGAGAAGCTTCGCTCCAATTTTCGTGCCGAGCATCATGCCTGCCACCGATGGCACGGCGATGAGCGGCAACACCGCCCCTTTGTGCAGGTACACCCAGGCGGCGGCGGTATCGTTGACCGACAGCACGAAAACGCTCGTAGCCACGGAGACTCTCAGGGGAGCGCCGAGCACGAGATTGAACACCGGCACGTTGGCCCATCCGGCGCCAAGCCCGAACATGCCGGCCATGAAGCCGATCACGGTAAAGAGCACCAGGCCGACCGGAGTGCGATGAATCTGCCAGTCAACATCTTTTTTCAGATGCTCGTCGTAGTAGATGCCATAAATCTGGAGCGCTTTGGAGAGAGCGTCGGGCTGGCCGATCTGGGGGTACGCTGAATTTTTGGAAAAAAACATGATCGCGGTTATGCCAAGGATGGTCAACCCAAGAGACAACTGGATCACATTCTCCGGCAAGGCAAGCCCGACCAGCGCTCCGGCGATCGAACTCATCGAGCCGATAAGGGACATGGAGAGCGCCAGTTTGAGATTGGCGAGCCCTTTTCTCAGAAGCGGAGAGCCTGCCGACAACGCTCCCGCCAGAGCCACGAACAGACCGGTTCCACGGACGAAATCGATATGAAAGGGAAAGAAACTGCTGACAATCGGCACATAGAGCACGCCACCGCCGACACCGGCAATGACGGCCACGATACCGAGCAGAAAGGTAAACACAAACAGACCAAGCACCCATACCCACCAGGCTGTTGTTTCAACAGGGACGGCCCCTGCGGCAAACGCCAGGCTTGGCGTCAGAAACAGTAACAAGGCGATAGCGCTACAGATAAACTTGTCTCGGTAACTTTTTGTAAACATAAAAAAGTACGTTGAGCTTTGACGAACGCAAGACCATCCCGACTCTCCCACATGGGAAAACCTTAAATGCGGATAGTGGTGAAATAAAACTGTCAATATATCATTTGTCTGCTAAATAATCCCTTGCAAAGCCAGGAATACGCCAGCAATATCACCAAAAAGAAAGTATTCCGCAATGTGCGCCTCTGTTCATTTCATAACGAGCCGTTAAGCATGGTTTCGATATCGTTTAGCCGAGAAATATGCTAATCAGTTTTTCATGGTGACAGAGGCGCACGCAAGGCTCGCGTATGATCAGAGCCAGCTATTGACCTGGTGCTCTTCGACCAGATCGACAAAACCGGCATAATCGACAGTCGTTACCCCTTCCGTGATGGCGGAAATGCCACGGGCATCGAGATCGGGCTTGAGCGCATAGACCGGATTGCTCTTCTCGATAACGGACTGTATCAGCGCGCCGAACCGGTTGCCATCCTGCACCGCGTAGACGCCGTCCTCGATAAAGAGCACGGGATCGCCCGGCTGAAGAAACCTGACGCAGGTGGTGAAGGTATTGTTTTCGAACGGTGATTTATTGATGGTGTGTAACATGATGTAAGTTACCGTTTCTGTGTTCGTTGCTCGTTATGCGGCTGCGAAAATCGCGGGCCGGATCAATGGTGAATGACGACGTCCTGTTCGTTCATCAGGCTTCCAATCTCCGAGGCGTCCATAACCTCGACATCGACTACCAGGTCATCTTCGGTCATGCCCCGTTCTTCGAGAGACTGCTTGTCCACATAGAGTTTTTCCACATCGTACCCATCGAGGGCCATGAAGGTCTTGGAGAATCCTTTGATGCCGATTCCTGCCGTGTCCTGGTTCTTTTTGAGAGCATAGACGCCATCGCCGATGAACGCGACGGAAAGGTCCTGCTCGTAAGCCGCCATGATAAGGATCATTTCGAGTCCCTCATAGGTATAGATCGAACCATGCGGAGCGCGACGCATGACATGCATGATCTTCTTGATATCTGATTCTGCCATTTTCAGTCTCCGAAGGTTAAAAGTCTGTCGTTGCGGATAGCGATGTCGGTCAGGGTGCCGAGGCCGGTGATTTCACCGCCTTCGATCATCACTTCGTCGTTGATGCCGCGGCGTTTCGAGGCCGCGATGCAGGCGAGCACTTCAACGCCGTGCTTCAGGCTCAACTCCGTCCAGCGAGCGGCAATGTTGCGGTCGTCCTGTGGCGGATCGCCCAGCCTGGTCGCGTTGATGACGCCGTCATTGTACAGGAAAATGGCATCGACCTTGTGCCCTTTGGCGATGGCCGCCTCGGCGAACTTGAACGCCGTGTCAGCCGCCTGATGGTTGTAAGGTCCCTCCTTGAGCAGGATTCCTATGTTCATCGTCGGTTCTTTCTTGAGAGGTTAAAGAAAATCTGAATATACGATTATGCGCTGTATCGCCGCCCCGCCAGCAAATTTACAGTCCGTCGCCCATGCCCATCTGGATGTAGCCGCAGGGGCAGACCAGGGAG
>CAYZCF010000091.1:8887-11233 GCA_964476855.1 uncultured Chlorobiaceae bacterium | reverse complement strand
CAGGCGCGTGTAGAATGGCCCCTTGACCCAGAAATCCGGTTAGGAACAGCCGATGCAGGGGTGGCCGGAACCGATCGGGAAGCTGGTACCCTCGTTCCACTGAATCTTCGAGCAGGAGTTGTAGGTGGTCGGCCCTTTGCACCCCATCTTGTAGAGGCACCACCCTTTCCGGGTGGACTCCTCATCGAAGCCGCGCACGAACATGCCGGCATCGTAGAAGGCACGGCGATAGCACTTGTCGTGAATTCTCGTGCCGTAGAAGGCTTTGGGACGCCCCAACCTGTCGAGCTCCGGCAGCTTGCCGAAGGTGTGCAGGTGCGTGATGACTCCGGTCATCACCTCGGCGATGGGCGGACAGCCCGGCACCTTGACGATCGGCTTGTCCTTGATGATCTTGTCGATGGGTTGCGCTCCGGTCGGATTCGGATCGGCATTCTGCACGCAGCCGAACGAGGCACACGCACCCCAGGCGATCACCGCGGCGGCATCGGCGGCGGTCTCTTTGACGACGTTCAGGAACGAGTCACCCCCGACCATGCAATAGACACCATCATCCTTTGTAGGCACGTTACCCTCGACGGCGAGAATGTACTGGCCTTTGTACTCCTTCATGATCTTCTTCCTGACCTCTTCGAGCTGATGCCCCGCCGCTGCGCTGAGGGTATCGTCGTAGTCGAGGGAGATCATGTTCATGATGAGATCGGCGGCGATGGGATGGGAAGATCGGATGAAGGATTCTGTGCAGCAGGTGCATTCGAGACCATGCAGCCAGATGACTGGCGTGCGGGGCTTGGTCTCCATGGCGTGGACGACCTTTGGAAGCAATGAGGGCGCAAGACCGAGTGAAACTGAAGTGAGAGAGCAAAACTTCAGAAAATCCCTTCGGGAAAGGCCACGGGACTCAAACACCTCTGCAAATGTTTGCTTGGTGGGCATGTACACCTCCGTGAATGTTAATAGTGGTTTCCGGCATTCGGGAAAAAACAGGGTTTAACCTGTGCATTTTCTCGTGTACCGGCTTAGCATCGCTTGATTTTACAGATAAATATAATTAACAATCGTTATACCTAAAACCAGATACCCATTTAAAATTTATTAATCAATTCCACTGTATCAAATAAAAAAAACCCGGCGATCTATCTGATTCACCGGGTTTTCTTTAGCTCTTAAAGATCATTTATGTCAAATCACTCAGTTCAGGAACGCGCCAAAAATAGCCGCAGAATATTTTGCATAGTTGGCGATCGGCTGGAAGAAAATACCGAACCATAGCGTCAGAATCATCAGAGAGGCGGTGACGAGCTTCGCCCCCATCCCGGTCTCGATCACCCCCTCTTCGGAAGTGTTCGACTCCCTGAGATACATGTTGAGCGGAATCAGCATGTAGTAGTAGAGCGAAATAACGCTGGTCAGGATGCCGATCAGGGCGAGCCACATAAAGATGCTCCCTTTCGCAAGCAGCGCCGAGAAGATCATCAGTTTACCGATGAAACCGAAAGTCGGAGGCAGACCGACAAGCGAAATGAGAAACACCGTCATCGCCGCGCCAAGGAGAGGCATCCTTTTACCAAGACCTTTGTAGTCGTCAAGGTTCTCACTGCCCGTTTGGTTGGCAATGAGAATGACCACATAGAACGCACCGTAGTTCATCAGGAGATAAGCGGCCAGATAGACCAGAACAGACTGGGTGCCGAGCTGATCCATGGTGATGATGCCAAGAAGCAGATAACCTGCATGTGCGATCGAGGAGTAGGCAAGCAGACGCTTGACATTCTTCTGCCAGATAGCCACAACGTTACCGTAGATCATCGACGCCGCTGAGAGCAGCATCAGGATCGAAAGCCAGTCAATGTGCAGGGCGCTTACGTAAATATCGAAGCCATGCGGAACAGCTACATAGAAAAAGCGCATGAGCATGGCAAAACCGGCTGCCTTTGAAGCTACCGAGAGATAGGCGGTCACCGGTGTGGGTGCGCCTTCGTAAACATCAGGACTCCAGAAATGGAACGGCACTGCGCCCATTTTGTAGCCGAAGCCCGCCATGATAAGCAACACGGCCAGAATCATCACCAGCGGATCGTAGCCGTGTGCGGCCAGCACCATGCTGATCCGGGTAATGTTGGTTTCAGCGGTCATACCGTAAATCAGGGAGAAGCCATACAGGAGCATGCCCGACGACACTGCGCCATAAACAAGGTACTTCAGGGCGGCTTCCGAGGAGCGGGGCTCACGTTTGAGATATCCGGTCATCGCATAGGCTGAAAGACTGACCAGCTCCATGGCAAGGAACATCATCAACAGATCGGTCGAGGAAGCCATCATCATCATACCGACAACCATGGCGAC
>CAYZCF010000091.1:0-8877 GCA_964476855.1 uncultured Chlorobiaceae bacterium | reverse complement strand
GCATAGTACTCTCCCATGCCCGACTCGTGCTTTTTAAGCTGGTCGTCAACCATGGTGGTCAAAACAGCCAGGATGCCCGATGCCACAAAAAAGTACTTGAAAAAGATCCCGAACCTGTCAAGTGCGTACATGCCGAAAAAGAACTGAACGTCCGGCATTGCCTGCTGCTTGAAAATAAAATAGACACTGCCGAGCAAACCGGCGATGGTAGCCGTGGCAAGCAATCCGCGATTCTTTTTACCTGTGACGAGATCAAGTAATATCAGCACCATGAAGAGCACTGAAAGATAGATTTCAGGTATAAAATATCCGGCACCGCCCTTGAGGGTCGAGATGATGCTCTGTATTTCAGCGCCTGATGGCATTTCGAACATATTTCTCCAACGTTTATGCTTTTAAACGGAACACCAAATCAATGCACGGCCGACATGGCAACCGGAGCGAGAACCTGGACAAGCTTGTTGATGCTGGCTGTCAGAAGCCCCATAACCGGCATCGGATAGATACCAAGCACGATAATGATGACGGCAAGCGGAATGAGCATGGTCAGTTCGCGAGCATCGAGATCAAGCTTGCCTTTCCAGTCATGGAAATGAATGTGCTCGTGACCATGAGCATCGACTTCAAGATCGTACAAGGCGTCGGGCTTGCGCTTGCCGAGGAACATCCTCTGCAGCGACCAGAGCAGATAGGCCGCGCCAAAAACGATACCGAGTACAGAAACCATGGCGATCGGCCGGGTAATTGGAGCGGTGAACGCACCAACGAACACGAACGCCTCGGAGATGAAGCCGCTCAGGCCGGGCAGACCGAGCGAGGCAAACCATGCGACGATAACGATACCGGTATAGACCGGCATGTACGAAGCCAGACCGCCGAACTTGTCGATCTGACGGGAATGGGCACGGTCATAGATGACGCCGACCAGAAGGAAGAGCATGGCGGTGATGGTGCCGTGGTTAAACATCTGGTAGAGAGCGCCAAGCATGCCTTCGGTGTTGGCAGCGGCCAGACCGAGCAGCACATAACCCATGTGGCTGATCGACGAGTAGGCAACCATTTTCTTCAGATCCTGCTGGGCCAGAGCGCAGAACGCGCCATAGATGATGTTGATCGCACCGAAAACACCAATCACATAGAGACCCGCCTGTTACACCTCCGGGAAGAGAGGAAAGTTGATCCTCATCATGCCGTAGGTACCAAGCTTCAGCAAAACACCGGCCAGAATGACCGAAATCGGAGTCGGAGCCTCGACGTGAGCATCAGGCAGCCAGGTATGGAACGGGAACATCGGAACCTTGATGGCGAAACCGATGAAAAGCACAATAAAGGCGACATATCTCCAGGTTACGCTGTCGGGGCCGAGAATCGTACCTTTAATATAATTAGCCTGGTCAGCCATAGCGACAAGACTGAAGGTGTGGTGGCCGGTGAGCGGATCGGTGACGCTGAAATACAGGCCAATCATGACGAGCAACATGAAGACCGAACCAAACAGGGTGTAGAGGAAGAACTTGATGGCTGCATACTCACGGTTCGGGCCACCCCAGATACCGATGAGAAAGTACATCGGCAGAAGCATCAGTTCCCAGAATACGTAGAAAAGGAAGAAGTCAAGCGCAACAAAGCAGCCCATCATTGCCGTGCTGAGCAGGTTGTAAAGGATGAAGTAACCCTTGACCTGCTTCTGGATCGGCCAGCTCGAAAGCACACCGATGATCGAAATCAGGGCAGTCAGGATCACCATCGTGATCGAAAGGCCGTCAACACCGAGGAAGTACTCAATGTTCAGGGGGCCGAACGAGCCGAGGTCGAGCGAAATCCATGGAATCCTTTCGATCAACTGGAAGGAACCTTCCGGCGAACCTCCGGGAGCGGCCACGATACCCGCCAGCGTCGGGTCGTATTGGCGCCAGATGAGGACGGCGAGCACGCCCTGGGCCAGTGCAGCCAAGAGCGAGACAATCCTGATGATCTGCTTCTGCGACGAGGGCACAGCCAAAATGATGAGTCCGGCAATGATCGGCAGAAATACAATTAAGCTCAGCATGTTCAGTACCTGTTATGTTCGGAGAGTAAATTAAATCGTTCAGTTATTTCACGAGGTGCGCAAAGTAAAGGACGAACCAGCCCAGAACCGCCACAACCACCATGACCAGATAGGTCTGCACCTTACCTGTCTGGATCTTCCTGAAGACCGCGCCTGTCGTCTGAACGGTGAAGGCCGTGAAATTGACCAGGCCGTCTACCACATATTTGTCAACACTGCCATTAAAGAATGCGAACTTCCTGAAAACAGTCGCTACGCCGTTGACGATACCGTCAACGATGTTGGCATCGAACCAGGCGAGAATCTTCGAGATCAGCATGGAACCCTTGATGATGGTCACATCGTAAATTTCATCCCAGTACCACTTGTTGAACGAATAGAGATAGAGCGGACGGATGCTCTGCGCGGTCTTGTCGGGATCGATGATCCTGAAGACATAGACGATCAGTGCCATGCCGATACCGATCAAAAGCATAAGAGATGAAAGCTTGATCGCGTTATAGTGATTTTCGTGTGTCATATGCGCGATCTCAGCCTGACGGGGATCGGCATACACCGGCCCATGTCCCTCGGTCTCGTGCGAAGCAGCTTCCGCGTGAGCGGCGGGCGCGGCTGCGACATGCGTGTCGGTGTGCGCCTCTGCCATCAGTTTGCCGACTTCTGGCGCGTGCAGGTTCGCGCCTTCGTGTGCGGCTCCGGTCGATGCGACAACCGTCGCAGGCGTCTGTACCAGATTCATGAACCATCCCTTGCCGCCATCGAGCGGATCGGGCGAGAAGACGATAAAGACTGAAAGCGTCGCAAGGATAACCAGTGGAAGTCTCATGTTCCAGGAAACCTCGTGGACCTCATGGTGACCATGATCATCGTGACCGTGAGCATCATGACCATGCGCAGCGTGAGCGTCGTGCCCATGCTCTTCTGCAGGCTTGAGGTGCGTGCGGCTCTCGCCGAAAAAGACCAGCCAGACCTGGCGCCCCATGTAGAAAGCGGTCATCACCGCAGCGGCGAAACCAAATACCGGCACGAGATAGAAAATCCCGCCCCCTTCGACCTGCGCGAAACCAAGCGCACCGGCGAGAATGGCATCCTTCGAGAGGAAGCCGCTGGTGAGCGGAAGACCAGCGAGAGCAAGCGTCGCGATGCTGAAAGTGACGAACGTCCAAGGCATTTTTTTATAGAGACCACCCATCCAGCGCATATCCTGCTCGTGATGCATGGCGTGAATGATCGCGCCAGAGCCAAGAAAGAGGCAAGCCTTGAAGAATGCGTGCGTCAAAAGATGGAAAAGCGCGGCGGAGTATGAGCCGACTCCAAGGCCAAGCACCATGTAGCCGAGCTGGGAAACTGTCGAGTAAGCGAGTACGCGCTTGATGTCATGCTGCGTGATAGCGATCGTTGCCGACATGAAAGCAGTGAACGCGCCGATGAAGGCGATCACCTGCTGCGCTTCGGGAGTAAGAAGCACGAAAATACGAGCCATGAAATAGACGCCAGCGGCAACCATCGTCGCAGCGTGGATAAGCGCGGATACTGGCGTCGGGCCTTCCATAGCGTCAGGCAGCCAGACATGCAGCGGAAACTGGGCGGATTTACCGACGCAGCCCATAAAGAGCAAAACGCCAGCAGCGGTCAGCCATGCCTGCGACATGTGGAAATCGCCATTCTTGATATGCTCGAAAATCTCCTGGTAGCCAAAGGTGTGGAACTGGGAATAGAGAATCAGGATGCCGAGCCACATACCGATGTCACCAACGCGGTTGGTGAGAAAAGCCTTTTTCTGCGCGTCGGCTGCGCTGTCTTTGTGGAAGTAGAAACCAATCAGGAGATAGGACGACAGACCGACAAGCTCCCAGAACATGTAGATCGAGAAGAGATTGTCAGAAAGCACAATACCGAACATCGAGAAGGTAAAGATGCCAAGGTAAGCGAAAAAGCGTCCGTAATAGGTCTCACCCTTCATATACCCGGTTGAATAGAGATGCACCAGGAAACTGATGAGAGAAACCATGGCCAGCATGATTGCCGTGAGGTTGTCGATCACAATGCCCATCTTGATCTGCAACGGACCAACTCCGGGTACATTGCCGAAATCAAGCCAGGTGAAATCCCACGCGACCCTGAAAGAAGGATCGTAGTGCTGAACGATCACCACCCAGAAAATATAGAGCGCGATGGCCAGGGTCGTTCCAAGCAGACCAACACCAATGAAATCCCCTCCACGCGGCAGCTTGCGGTTGAAGAATATCAGCACCACAAACGAGAGCAGCGGCAGAAGCAGGACAGCGATCGATAACTGGATTAAACTGTGCATCATGTTTCGTTTTACAAAGAATTTGCAGCTATAAGTCTTTTACCGTTGCGGATCACTCCTTCAGGGTGTCCACGCTGGAAACATCGACCGTCTTGAAGGTCTTGAATATATTGATCACGATCGCAAGCGCGACGGCAGCCTCGGCAGCGGCCAGAACGATCACAAAAAGGCTGAACATCACGCCCTCCATCCCTCCGTTGTATTTGGAGAAGGTCAGAAAGTTGATATTGGCAGCGTTGAGGATAAGCTCGACGCCCATCAGAATCACAATCGCATTTTTACGGGTCATGACAGCAAACATTCCCAGACCGAAAAGAATGACCGAAATCGTCAGGAAATGGTTGACACCGATCGACAGTAACTGTTCCGTTAGCATTGACACTCCTTGATGTTCATTTTTTATTTGCCTTGTCGTAGCGGGCCAGGTACGCAGCGCCGAGCAGAGCGACCAGCAGTACGATGGAGACCATTTCAAAGGGCAGCATGTAACGCGACATGGTTTCGAGCCCGATGCTCTCGACAACACTGCCATTGAGTTGCATTGGCCCCGGCATCCAGTTCCCTGTCGTATAGAAGGTGAAGAGCATGCCGACGATCAGAAGCAGCGTCAGAAGAATGCCCGGAACGACGTGCAGCACGTCAGCTTTCAGCTCTGTTGACATGATGGTGTTGGTAAACATGACGCCAAAGAGCAGCAGCACCAGAATACCGCCGACATAGACGACCACCTGGGTCACGGCGATAAAGTCCGCGCTCAGGAAAACATAGAGAGCCGCCACGCCGAAAAAGGTGAAGAGCAGCGCGAAGGCCGAGTAGATGATATTTTTCGAAAAGACCACAAACGCCGCCGACAGTACCGTTACGGCCGCGAAGATGTAGAAGATGATGGCGATGGTCAGTTGATTCATGATTATCTGCACTTGTTGGTAATCGATTCCTGCCGGATGCTTATTCGGCTCCGCCCGGTTTCTGTTGCGGAGCGGCCTTGGGAGCCGGTTTGGCTGCCGGAGCACCGCCTGCCGCGGCTTTCTCCTTTGCCGCCTGGGCCTGCTGTTCGGCAAGCTTTTTCTTCTTGGCCTCGGCTTCGATCTTCGAAAGGTTGCCGAAATGATAGAGCATGTTCTTCACATCGAACTCTGAGAAGTCGGCAACTTGCGTATGATAGAGACAGTCGGTCGGGCAAACGCTCACGCAGATTCCGCAGGTCATGCACTTGGCCGTATCGATGTCGAACACCGGCACCCACATTCTCTTCTGCTGGCCGCCGGAGGTCTTGCCGCAAGCCTCCAGATCGTCGTTGGTCGTCTTGATGGTTTCGATGGCAATACACTCCACCGGGCAGGCCCGCTCGCACTGGCGGCAGCCGATGCAGTCATCGATATTGCAGTACAGGCGGTAGCGTCCATGCGGCGGAGTCGGAATCGCCTCCTTTGGATACTGCAAGGTGCACAGACCATCAACCTGGCGAAAATAGTCGGCATCATCGATACCCGCATCTCCTTTGCGCTTGACCGCATTGAAGAAGTGCTTGAGGGTGATGGCCATGCCGGTCGCGATGGTGGTCGCACTGGTCTTTATATTGCTGAAGTACTCACTCATAGTTTGTTGTTCGTCTTGCTTGCCTGTGTCTTCTCTGTTGAACCAGCCTCACGATCAATGGTTAATCACCCAGATGGCTGTCAGCACGAATGCAACCAGGGAGAATGGCGTCAATACCTTCCAGCAGAGGTACATGAGCTGGTCAACCCTGAGCCTGGGAAGCGTCCAGCGAAGCCACATCTGCACGAAGATGAAGAAGAATCCTTTCATGATGATCCAGAACGCGCCCCACACCGGGCCGCTGGTCATGGTGTTGAGTTCGAAACTGCCGATATTCGGAAGCGGCGAAGTCCAGCCGCCAAGGAATGCGATGGAGATGATCGCCGAAA
This sequence comes from uncultured Chlorobiaceae bacterium, assembly GCA_964476855.1. Taxonomy (GTDB): domain Bacteria; phylum Bacteroidota; class Chlorobiia; order Chlorobiales; family Chlorobiaceae; genus Chlorobaculum. The sequence continues at coordinate 2,585 of CAYZCF010000091.1, read as the reverse complement.
CCATGAACATGCTGCCATACTCAGCCAGGAAGATCACGGCGAATTTCATGCCGCTGTACTCGGTGAAGTAACCGGCAACCAGCTCGGATTCCGCTTCGGGAATGTCGAAAGGCGCGCGGTTGGTCTCAGCGAGCGAAGAGATAAAGTAGATCAGAAACGGCAACCAGGCGATCGGGTTGGTGAACAGGAACCAGTGCATGAATCCGCCTGGGCCAGCCTGCATCATGGTGATCTGCTGCATGCTCAGCGTACCGGCAAGCATCGCGGCGCACAGCAGGGCGATGGATGCAGGAATTTCGTAGCTGACGATCTGGGCGACGCTGCGAATCGCGCTGTAGAGCGCCCACTTGTTGTTCGATCCCCATCCGGCGGCCAGGATGCCGACCACCTCGATGGCCACGATGCCGACAGCATAGAAGAGACCCACGTTCAGATCGGCGCCAATGAAGGCCGGGCCGAACGGAAGCACCGCGAAGGCAAGGAACGAACCGACGAACAGGATGCCGGGACCGATCACGAAGAGGAACTTGTCGGCAACGGTCGGCACGATATCCTCTTTCTGGAGAAGCTTCAGGATGTCTGCCAGCGTCTGGAGGATACCCCAGAATCCAACCTCCATCGGGCCAAGCCTGTCCTGCATGAAGGCCGAAATTTTTCGCTCGCCGTACACACCGTAGGTCAAAGCGTACAGTGCTATGAACACGAGCGGAATAACCGCGACGATAACCAGCCCGAGCGGAAACCAGCCGATAGAAAAGCCTGACAGGGCGTCGGACCAGGTATTGAGAGATGGTGATGAACTCATATCAATAGGCGAACCTGCTTGAAATAAAAGTGTTGTCTTGAAAACGGTCAGCGGTCAACTTCTCCCAGCACGATATCGATGCTGCCGATGATGGCCACAAGGTCGGGAATGAGCTGCCCTTTCGAAAGATCCTTCATCGCCGACAGGTTGACGAAGCACGACGAACGGGCCTTGCAGCGCAGCGGACTGGTCGATTTTCCATCGCTGACGATGTAGTAACCAAGCTCGCCGCGCGGGTTTTCGGCTCGACCATAGACCTCGCCGGCCTTCGGACGAATCTTCTTCGGGATAATCGCGCGCGAGTTAAAGTTCGGCTCCTCAGGCATCTTGTCGAGACACTGTTCGATGATTTTGAGGCTCTCATCCATTTCGAGGGCGCGAACAAGATGACGCGAGAGGCAGTCGCCGATGACGGAGAACTTGCCGTCCGGCACCGGAACATCGAAATCGAGTTCGGGATAGATCGAATAGGGATCGTTGCGGCGCAGATCCCACTTGACGCCGGAACCGCGAAGCATCGGGCCGCTCCAGCCGTAGTTGATCGCCACGTCGGCAGGCATGATGCCGATGTCGTAGGTGCGCTTGACGAAAATCTCGTTTTCGGTCAGAAGCTGGTACAGCTCCTTCGCTTTGGGTTTGAAGTAGGCGACGAACTCGGCGACGCGCTTCTTGAAATCGGCAGGCACGTCGTAAGCCAGGCCGCCAATCCATATATAGTTATAGAGCATTCGCGCGCCGGAGATCCATTCGAGCAGGCTCATGATGTGCTCGCGGTCGCGGAAGCAGAAGAGAAACGGCGTGAAAGCGCCAAGGTCGATGGCATAGGTGCCGATGGCGACCAGGTGCGAAGCGATCCTGTTCAGCTCGGCGACGATGACGCGGATGAATTCGACGCGGCGGGGAATTTCGATGTCGAGCAGCTTCTCGACGGTGATGCAGTAGGCCAGCTCACTGTTCATCGCAGCGAGATAGTCCATCCTGTCCGTGTAGGGCACGATGGCGGGATAGTCAACCTTTTCGCAATACTTCTCGAAACAGCGGTGGAGATAGCCGAGATAAGGCTCGGCCTCGACGACCACTTCGCCGTCGGTGATACATTCGAGACGAAGCACGCCGTGCGTCGACGGGTGCTGCGGGCCCATGCTGAGCACCATGTACTCGGTATCGAGATCCTTTTCGATAATGACGCGCTTGTCGTCCTGACGGATGATCCTGGTGGAGTTCGCTTCAGCTTTACCTAATTCCTGCATGACTCGGGAATACTTGTTTACGGGTTATGGCGTCAGTAAGGAACCTTGATGCCGTGATAGGTCTCCTGAACCTGGTAATCCTTGCGGAGCGGATAGCCGGTCCAGTCTTCCGGACAGAGTATCCTCCGGAGGTCAGGATGCCCTTCGAAGACCATGCCGAACATGTCGTAAGCCTCGCGTTCGTGCCAGTTGGCCGTGTGCCACACGCAGGAGACGGAGGGAATCGAACCGCCATCACGCGGGCACTTCACCTTGACGGCGATCTTGTGGGTGTAGTGACCGATCGACTCGAAATTGCAGACGATGCCGAGCTTTCCCTCTTCCGGGTAGTCAACGCCCGACAGGCAGGCCATGTAGTTGAATCTCAGGAGAGAGTTGTCGCGCATATGGAGCGCGATGTCCACCCATCGTTTGGTGTCGAGCACCTCGAAGAAAGGCATGGTCGGATTGGCGTCAAACTCCGATATCGCGTCGCCGAACCGCTCCTTTATATTATCATAAGCGGTCTTGCTCTGCTGCACCGCCGGTGA
>CAYZCF010000090.1:0-11350 GCA_964476855.1 uncultured Chlorobiaceae bacterium | reverse complement strand
CGCTCGACGTCTGGAGCGCCCTCATCTTCAGCGTCGGCAACGGCATCGCCGAGACATTCATGTTCTACGCCATGTTCCGGCTCGGACAGACTATCGTCGGTAAAAACAACGCTGACGGCTGGGCTGGCTTTGCCGTAGGCTTTCTATTATTCATGATTTACAGCGGCATTATCCACGGCCTCTTCTGGCTGCCCATCCTGCCGGAGCATGTGGTGCAGACCAGCCCGTTCAAGCCGTTTTTCATGCCGATCCAGCTCATGATCGCCCTGAGCTGGGCGCTCGCCTTCTTCTGGTACCGCGACCTTCGCACCGTCTTCGTGCTCCACGCGCTGGTTGACCTGACGATGATCATGAACGTGAAGTTCTCGATGTTTCCATAAATTACTGAATCCGTCAGAAGCTGATGAAACCACCATTTACAGGCACCGTTCTCGTTGCCGGAGCGACTGGGCGAACCGGCCAGCATATCGTCCGGCGGCTTCAGGCGCACGGCATCGATTTCCGGCTTTTCGTGCAGTCAGGCGTCAAGGCGGTCGAATTGTTCGGCCCTGAAATCGTGGACAAACTCGTCATCGGTTCGGTGCTCAGCGAAGAGGAGGTCGAGGCAGCTGTCCGGAATATGGACGCAGTCATCTGCGCCATCGGCGGGAATGTGATGAACCCCGACGCTCCTCCGCCGTCCGCCATCGACCGCGACGGCGTGATCCGCCTCGCCACGGTGGCAAAAGCGGCGGGCGTTGGGAGCTTTGTGCTCATCAGCTCGCTCGCCGTCACCCACCCGGAGCACCCGCTCAACAAGTATGGCCGTGTGCTCGACATGAAGCTCGCGGGAGAGGACGCTGTTCGCAAACTCTATGGAGAAGCGGGATTCCGCCACACCATCCTCCGCCCCGGTGGCCTCCTCGACGGCCCCGCCTTCCGCCATGCCCTGCGCTTCGACACCGGCGACAAAATCAGCGGCTCGATCGATCGCGCGGACGTAGCCGAAGTCGCCGTCATCTCACTTTGGCATCCGAAGGCCGTGAACAAGACCTTCGAGCTGATCAAAGCCGGAGATGAAGAGGCGGCGCAGACGTCGCTGGAGGGGTTTTTCGAGCAGTTGTGAGGGGTTAAAACTCTTTTTTAAAGGCAGATCGAAAACTCATTCCCTCCTCTCACACCACCACCTCAACATCAGGCCGAGCCTTCCGCAATCGCCCTATCGCCGCTTCATCCACGTCAAGCCGCTGGACGACGACTCGCTTTAGCACAGGCATTTCCGCGAGCGCGGAGAGGTCTGTAACGCGCGTGGCTCGCAGGTCGAGAGCTACGAGCGACGGGTGGTGGCGTAGGGCAGAAATATCGGCGACGGGAGTGTGGGCGATGTCGAGTTCTTGCAGGGTTGGGATCGAATCCAGCGGCGCGAGATCGGTCACGCGGGTATGACGCAGCCGCAGGATGGTGAGGCCTGGCAGACCGGCGAGCGGCGTAAGGTCGGCGACTCGCGTGAAGCTGACGTCGAGGGTGTGCAGGTCTTTATGATTTTCCATTCCGGCGAGCGAGCGCACGTTTTGCTCCGGAATTTCTACAACAGTCAGGCGCGGGCATTTGCGCAATGCCGACAAGTCGAGCAGAGCGCCGCCGGGTGACTCGTGAGGGTTTGTTTGCCGGATTCTGAGCACGCGGAGTTCGGGCAGTTCGCCCAATGGATCGAGCGTCACGACCGGAGCGTTGACCAGGTCGATCACCTCGGTGCCGGGAGAGAACCTCTGACCGGCGAACAGGATTGACGAGGCTTGGCCGGTCATGGGTAGACGTTCCGGTAATGGTCGTGGAGCCAGTCTACGAGCCGACGATCACGCGCGGCATCTCCCAACAGTCCGCCATAGGCGGCCATAGCTGCATCGACGGCGAGGCTTACTCCGGCGGCGATCTCGGCGGCTGTGGAGAGGAACGGCCCCATCGGCATGACATTCGGTACGTTCGGGACGTTGCGCTTGGCCATGCCCATTGCCCGGACGATGCTTTCCGATGTGGTGATGTCGAGCCCGGTGACTTCAGGCGGTGAAACCATCTGCTCGTGCAGCGTCAGATCCATCAGCGGCGAAACTTCAAGCATTCGGGCGACCGTCGCTCCGTCAAGGGGCGTGCCGTCCAGCTGGTTGCGGCGAACATCCTTGATGAGGCTGTCGAAGTCCGAAGCCGCGTCCCAGGCAAGACGGTAGTACTGCACCCCACCAGCCCTGATCTGCTCCTCGGTGGTGAGGGGCGCTCCGGAACTGGAAAGGCCCGGCGTGAATGTCTGGCCGACATAACTGCTTATGCCCCAGGTTCTCCGGGGAAGCTCCTCGTAGTGCGCCGCATTGTTGACTTTTATCGCCTCTTCGGCGGCCTCGAAGCCGGGGCTGCCGTAGTAGCCGTGATCGTCGATTCTGGCATCGGCAAGGTGAGCCGCCTCGTGGAGGAGCGTAACCTTCGAGCGTGGCGTGAGCGGGTCTGATACGACCCTTGAGAGCAGATGGATGTGCTGATCGTCGAAACTGGCCCACCCGCCGAGGAAGGTTTCCTGAGCGTCGAGATTGTAATCGGTGCTGATGCGATGCTCGATGTCGGCACTGATGGCAACGAGCCTGTTGTGAATCAGCTGGTAGCCAGCTTGCGCCGTGCTCCACTCGGTAGGGCCGAACACGGCTCGCAGCCCGGTCTCGTCAGCCGAAACGGTTTGCGCTGTGGTCGCGGTATCCTGTATGGCGGTAGCGAGATTGGCGCGATCGGCTGTATTTGGCGTGGTGTATGCATCCCGGACCGAGTGGTACACCATCGTCCGGTCGGTGGGGTCGAGGTAGCGTTCGTACGCCGCCTGGTCGAGCTGGCCAGGTAACGGGAATATTTCGTCCATCACCACTCCGATATCGGTCGCACTGGTTGCAGAGTTCAGTCGTCCTTCCCGGTGCATCCGTTCGAGAAGCCGTCGAACTCGGGAATGCACGACAGACTCGTCAACCGTTCCGGATGAGAGTATCGCCTGAAGATCAGCCGAAGGCGGTACGCGCCATTTGACGTTTGACGGAAACCGGCTCAATCCGCTGAATGTGCTGCCTCCGCTGATCTTCTCCAATCTTGCGCCCGGCTTCGGCCCGCGCGATGCCTGGATGATTGATGTGGTTTCACCGCTCGCGCCGGGAACCGTTTGCGGAGTCTCGGGCTGTTTTTGAAAAAACGATTCGGCCCCACGGCTCTGATCAAAAAAAGATCGGGCTGGATTTGCTGATTTCTGTGCCGCGCTTTGCGAACTGCTCTTCGATTTTCTGGCGAATGTACGCATGACCAATCTCCCTCCAGTTATTTCGCGGCTGTCAGTATTGTCAAAAAACTACGAAAAGATTATGAAACCATTCACTCACCTTCCTATAAATCTGTTCACGAATTGCCCCCCAGTCAAACCCGTAAAACCAAAAAGGGCGGACACACTGGCCCGCCCAACGCACTTCCAATTCCTTTTTCGTCAACACTCCCCTCTTTCAATTCATAATTCAGCACTCATGATTCATAATTTCTTCAAGTGCCCCAGAAACTCCTCCGCCTCCACAAACCCGACAATCCGGTTGTCTTTCTGTTCCTGACCTGATTTGTCGAAAAAGATGATGCCGGGAGGGCCGAAGAGGCTGAAGCGTTTCATCAGCGCTTTGTCGTCATCGGTGTTCGCAGTCACATCCACCTGCAAGAGCGTGACACCGGCCAGGCCCTGCTGCACTTTCGCGTTGCTGAAGGTGAACTTCTCCAGCTCTTTGCACGAAACGCACCAGTCGGCGTAAAAATCGAGCATCACCGGCTTGCCTGCGGAGGCTTGCAGTTCGCGCTCAAGCTCCTCGATGGAACGAATCCTTTTGAAGTTCAAGCGGGCTGACTCGCCGGTTGTGATCGTACCGGAGGAGCCCCCGCGCAGTCCGGCCAGCGGTTCGAGTGGATTGGTGGCTCCAGATGCGGCTCCGGCCAGCTCCATCACGCCGATGATGAAGAGCACGATGCCGAGCGCTTTGGTGAACGTGCCCCCGACGGTGAGCTTCTCCGGCTGATGGCCGAAGACTCCGGCGAAGACTGCACAGAGAATGCCAAGCGTGCCCCACGCAACCATCGTCGCCTGTGGGAGCAGCACCGGCGTCACCATCCAGATCGCCACGGCAATCAGCAGCAGGCCAAAGACATACTTGACGCCGATCATCCATGCACCGGCTTTCGGCAAGAGGCTTCCGGCGGAGAGGCCGATCAGCAGCAGCGGCACGCTCATGCCCATCGCCATCGAGAAGAGCGCCAGGCCGCCGATGTACACATCCTTCGTCTGGCTGATGTAGACGAGCGTACCGGCGAGCGGCGCGGCGACGCAAGGGCCGACGATCAGGGCTGAAATGGCGCCCATCAGGAACACTCCGGCGAATTTGCCGCCCTTGAGCTTTCCAGAGGTTTTGGTAAGGCTGCTCTGCAACGCGGCGGGCACCTGAAGCTGGTACACGTCGAACATCGAGAGCGACAGGCCGACGAGCAGCAAGCTGAACATCACGAGTACCCACGGCTTCTGGAGCGCTCCGGCCAGTCCCTCGCCCGCAAGACCCGCCGCCACGCCGAGCGAGGTGTACACGAGCGCCATGCCGAGGCAGTAAGCCAGCGCCATGAGGAAGCTTTTCGTTTTGGTCGTCTCCCCCTCTCCGACGATGATCGAGGAGAGAATCGGCACCATCGGCAGCACGCAGGGGGTGAAGGAGAGCAAGAGGCCAAAGAGCAGGAATGCCGCGGCGATCTTCCACCAGCTTCCGCTTTCGAGCGTCGATCGGGCAAGAGACAGATCGTCCTTGCCGCCCGCTTCAGCGGCTTTCTCCGTAGCGGCGGTGACTGCGGACGCGGATTCCTGCGTTGCGGGCTGCAATCCAGCCGATGCTCCCGCGTCCGGAGCGCCCGCTTCGACGAGCGCTCCCAGCCTGGACGGATCGACCTTGAAGGTTCGGCTCATCGGCGGATAACACAAGCCATCCTCCGAACACCCCTGATACTCGACGCTCACGCTGAAGGGGCCGGAGGCTTTGGTAATTGGCACCTCGACCTTCAGCTCGTCATGATAGATCACCTGCTTTTCGCCGGTCGTGGGATCGGTGAAAAGGATGCCTTCGGGAAACACCGGTTTGCCGAGGCTCGCCTGCCCTTCCGTGACGTTCACCGTCACCTGGTCACGGTAGAGCTTGTACGATTTGGCGATCTTCCAGTGAAAAAGTACAGAGTTTCTGGCGGTCAGTTCGGCGCTCGGCACGAATGCCTGTTCCGGATCGAGAAAGTCAGCGGCAAAAACCGTGACGCTTTTCATGAAAAGCACAAGCAGGAGCGCGACCGCCGTGAGAACACTTTGAGGGGTTGGGTTTTTTATCATAATTATTCAACACTGGTAGACTGGTTGTACAACATTTTGCTTGAATCCCGTCTTTTTCAGACAATTTAATCCCTCGGCCCCGAGCAGCATGGCGATAGGGGTTTGTCTTGAGTAAATAGTGTGAGTTATCACTATATGCCCATGCAGTTATGCCCTTAACGATAACAAGATGTCTTTCCCTTTGCAAAGAAATAACGACAGTTAAACCTCTTTTTTACAAAGAGGAGGGAGCTTACAAGCTGCGCAATGCCGGGGATCCGTTATGGCGAATTTTCCGAACAGACAGTGGAAACCTGTATCTGTCTTCAGAATAGCATTTGATGGTGAGCTTGTCAACAAGAGTGACTCTCCAAATACGCAGTGTGTTGCATGGCTTTCATGATGACGTCAAGCGACAGCGAAAAAAACGAAAAATGTGAGTACGAGACTCCTTGTGCGTGGCGGAGAGATGAAGATGGTGCTCTTTTTGAAACAATAGTTATGCGTTTTCAGTCTCGCAGGGAATGACCGCGGTGCAACCGGTTCGACGCGATAGCGCGGCCTTTGACGAGGCACTATCGTCAGTGGCGCTCTGATGGTCAGAAAGATCGGTCAGCCTCAAGGCACGCTTCTGTCAATCGCGCTGAAGGAGTACCAGTCGCCCCCCTCATCGCCCCTGACGGTGTAATTATGAATCCTGATTTTCATTCCCTTTTTCAGGTAGCCATCGTTCGCGGGATGCGCGATGAAAACGGTGATGGCGCTACCGCTCCTGAATGAGCGGGACGCATCCGCCCCCGGAAGACTCTCGACGTTCGTTTCTGCAAGTGTGATCCGGTAATGGGCGGGGCGCGTCCGGTCGTGGCCGAGAGAACCTGAATACGGACACCACTCTCCATTGCGCCAACTCCCCTGCCCCTTGATGAAAACATCCGGCGTCCAGGCGAGCGTTTCGATCACCCCCTCGATAGTCATGGGGCCGATGGCGGGAATCGGCGCCGCCGGAGAGGCGACCGGCCCAAAGAGCAGGCCAAAGAGAGCCGTCAGAAAAACGAACAGCCGTTTCATGAGTCATTGAATTTGACGGGTCAAACCCTTCGTGAACAGCCTACTCCAGCCTGAATTCAACAGTCACCACGACCCGCGCGATCTTGTCGATCGTGCTCTTGTCGTAAGTGCCGCCGTAATCGTCGGTACGGGCGTCGGCAGTGTTGGGCAAAATATAGAACGCGCCCTGTGACGCTGAACGCATCGCGCCAAGCCGGGCATCGCTGTGCTTCATGAACTCCTCGGCCCGCTTTTTGGCATTCTCTGTAGCCGCGCTGATGAGCGACATTTTTATATCCTCAAGGTTTGAAACGAGATACCTCGGCTCCTGGTACTCCAGCTCATGGCCCGATGCCTTGTAATCCATCACGCCCTTGCTGGCCGCGATGATCTTGCCGAGCGAGCCTGTGGTGACCACAACGGTCTGGCGACCAACGAACCCCTCCTGAACGGTGATCATGTTATCACCCTCCTGCCGGGTGACGAAATTCGGCTCCACCGTTTCCGCCTTTTCGTCGAGGGCGGATTTGCCGAAGCCATAGCGACCAATGAAACCGTCGAGCGCCGCTTTTTCCTGCCGGAGCTTCTGAAGAGTCTCCGGGAAGGTCTGCCCGAACGCCTTGGCCGTCACCTGCCACTCGGCATTGTCCGCTTTGACCGGCTTTTCGGCCAAACCTTTGACGACGATCGACGAGCGTCCCGAGCCGATGTTGCGGGCCTGATAACCAAGCACGAACGCCCCGAGAATCAAACCAATGGCCACCAGCGCTCCGAATACCACGACCGAACGCGACATATTTCCGTTAGACCCATCCGTACTCATGACACTCCCCGTTTACAGTTTTTGTTAAAACTTTTTTCAAGATAACATGAAAAAGAGTCATACCATGAGGCGTCCCGACAGGATTACCGTTTTACCTGAATGCACGATGAGACAATGAAGACGAGTATTCACAGGGCCAGCCATATAATAATTTTTCAATTTTCCCCTTCGCTCGGAGTGACCGGAAGAGAAATGTTGCCATGCATGAGTAACAGATCATTTTTATACATCGACAAGGGCTTGAAGGCGCTGGAATTTTGTTCGTTTTTCATCGTATCAGGGAGGATTCTTCTGCTGTTACTCCGGGAATAAAAGATCAAAAAACCACAAGGAAAAGATATCAAACTGACGCCTGATTGCCGTTTTCGAACAGCCAGGCTTTGGCTCTTTCTATGTCTGTATCGACGCGAACCTGAAGCGCCCGGTTGACGGCGACCGTTTCCCAGAACTTGCCATCCTTCAGGAACTTTGCACCACAAACGATAGCGATGCGGGCAACCTTCGGTGCGAGATCAGCGATTTCCCTGGCTGACTGAAAAGTATCAAAAGTGTCAAGTGCGTATTCAAGATTCCGCTCATCACACAAAACAAGTGTCGCGCCGTGCCTGACCGCCAGGTCGATCACGGCACTGCCGTAATCGATAACCTGCCGTACATTTTCGTCGCGGCCAGAGGCTGTTATGAGCAACATATCCTCTTTAATTTCTGAAATGTATGTTATTGCCATCGCTGTTTCAGCTTCTTCTGTACTTTATAAATAATCTGATATAAACAGGCGGGTTGAGGGTACATCCAAACACCTTTTACGCATCCCGATTGCGGCATTGGGTATTCCTCGAAATCCACGCAAGATCGCAAAACTACATGTTCTTGTTCAGCATATGTTTAATTTCGCGCAATTCATCCATTATTTTTTGATTTGTCAAACTGCTTTTATAACTCATTAAAATGAGCTTGACGGAAACCAGAAATACACCCGCCTCCAAAAGAATGTCATGCGTCAAACCTTTTACAAACAGTGCTGTCGTAAACAATACGAAAGTGGTGACAATAACAATTATCGTAGAAATGTCGAAATGTTTGTTCATTTCTGTATGATGAAAAATTTAAAGCAATCACAACCTGTAGACACTTCATTAAATATAAGAAACGAGCATTATTTATTCACGTTTGATTTTTTGGATGCTCAATTCTTTCCATGCGAATGCGGGAAATTCCATAAAATGGCATTTCGCCATCCATCCATAGCGTCAAGTCAGGACCCAAAAGGCAGAGATCGCCATTTCACTTTTCTCCTCTGTCTTGCCGATCAGGTTCATACCATCCGGCCGCTCTTTATCATCACAGACAATCGCCTTCAGCCCGATCCTTCGAACCATCACATGCGTCAACGTCTCTGACGTATCGTCAGAAATACGCCTGCCGACGTAGCGCGATCTACAGTATGCTCATGCGATCATCGCTGCTTTTCAAGACCAAAGCTTTCGGAAAAGAGGGATGGCGCAGGAAAATCAGGGCAAATGCAGAGTACGCGAGGATTTCAGTATCACTCAACGCAGCAATCGCGACGTTCGGTGAGTTTTCAGACAAGCTCTTTATTCGAAAGACAGAAAATAAATATTCACCGCCCCACTCTTTTACGTCAATCGCTTCTCCCCGAATAACGGCTTCCGCCATGCAGATAAACTTGCCAGACTCATAAATTATTCTATTTTTGCGAGATATAAGTATCAATTGCAATGCAGTACAGCAACGTTCCTGACCCGCTTCTGAACATATCGCATATATATTTACGCATCCCGCCCGGATCGATCCAGTTCACCGGCAATGCCGTTACGCCTTCGATTTCTGCAAATGCCGAGAGCCTGGTTCTGGCTCCTGAGCGGCTCGACATCCTCCCATCATCGCGCTCCGATGCTTGACCGGCGCGACATTGCCTCATGGCGAAAAGCGCGAGAGCGCGACTTTCCTCATTTTTTCATCCCTGCACATTCGCTTCCGAATGACGCTTCCGGCCGTCTGTCCAGGCCTGATATGACTCTGCTGAGACTGATTTGTTCTTTCAGAGAGAGTTTTTTTCAGATAACGAAACCAATAAAACGCTATGTGCAACACCAACCCAGCCACTTCGGCATCAGGAGGATCGGGTTCTGCCACGTCAGCTTCCGCGTCTCAGGCGCAGGGATCGTCCGCGAACGGCAAACAGGAATCGGGAACCCAGGCTTCAGAAGCGCAAACTTCCGGTTCGGCCACCTCCGGCTCCGGCGGTGCGCCACTCCAGACGCCACCGCAGAATCAGGCGTCATCGCAAACAACCGCCGGCACGTGGCTGAGCAAAAACCAGGCGGACATGTATGTCCAGCGATTCCATGACGCCGGGTATGACGATCTTTCGGATATACTGCCCGACGTGATCAAAACCGTGCTCGAAGGCGAAAAGCCCGGGGTCATCGATCGTCTGGTGCGAATCCGTACGCAGGAACTCCAGAAGCCCCCGCTCCCCCCGCCGCTTCCGCCTCCCGCCCTGAAACCGGGAATGCAAATGGATCTTTCCGCCCCGGTGCTCAACGGCATGGACGGTGTTTCCATCAAGCTGCCGGACCTGGGATTCGCGCCCGGTCCAACGACACGCCAGAATGTCATTTCCGCGGCTGCCCTGACCGATGAAGAGTGGCTGGCGCTGGCGATCAACAGCGACATGCTCATGGGCCTCGATCTCGAAAGCTTCTTCGAAGGTGAAGCGAGCACGCCTCAGGAGTGCTTCGCCCCCGCCCTGTGGTGGAAAGTCCCGGAATCGAGAGAGTTTTTCAACTGCGAGCACCTCTCCGCGAAGATCAATACCGAAATCACCTACACCTCGAAGTCGGCAACTATGGTGACGGCGGGCTTCACCTCGGTCACGGCAAGCGTTTCGACCCCCTGGGTCAGCGGTTCGGTCTCGCACGAAAGAAGCTACAAGGAGGCGCAGTCGAGCAAGAAAAGCACGCTCTATATCGTTGGCATGTACGATCTCGACCGCGTCAGGGTCGATCTCGACGAGTGCACCGTCGTGTCGCCGCGATTCGTGAGCGCGGTCGAAAACGCGCTGGCCGACGCCAACCCCAAAGAGGCGCTGGCAAAGGTTTTCCAGAAATACGGGCAGATCATCGGTCGTCAGGTCACGCTCGGTGGCCGCCTCTTTTTCGTGCATACCAAAGAGGAGATGGAGAACTCGAGGATCGAGACGTTGAAGAGCACCACCTCGGCGGCCATCGCCGGAGGCTTCGGAGCTTTCAGCGGATCGGTGGGCGTTTCAGTCGGCTCGTCGTCGGAAAAGCAGGAGAGCAGCCAGAACATGAACGAAAAGATCGCCTTCCAGGCGGTCGGCGGCGACGTGACGCTTGCCAACGAGCCGGAAAAGTGGAAGGATACGATCAAGTCCCCCGCATTGTGGGAGGTGATCCGCTACGACAAGGTTCGCTACACCTATGAGCTTCTGAGCCCCGAGCTGCGGGAGCTGGTGCTGATGTACTGGGAGCGCCCGATGAGCAATGACGAGGCTCCTATCGTGTTGCCGAAAACCAGGGTGGAGACGACAAAGTCCGCGGATGGCGTGGCCATAAGCGGCTTCAAGATCAGCTTCGAGCAAAAGGTGCCCGGCCTGTCGATGCGCTACTACGCGACCTCGGAGGACGGATGCCTTCACGACTGGGTCAACGAGGGCAAACTCTGTGGCGCAGAGAGCGGCAACGGGTCGCCATTGCAGGCGTTTCTGGTCGAACTGACTGGCGGTCTTGCCAAGCGCTATGAATTGCACTATCGCGCCCTTCGCGCCGACGGCGCTTTTACCGGCTGGATCGGAGGCAAGGAGGTCTGCGGCGTCAAAGGCATGAATATCAAGGAGATAGAGGCCGTGGTCTCTCCGGTGGGCGGCGGTATTCTGAAGATTCCCGCTGAATCGTTCATCCCGAGCGAAAGCAAGGGGACGTTTGACATCGGCAAGTACGGCCCAGGTATTGTCTGCGCCAACATTCCCGGTGAGTGGGCATTGACCTACCAGTGCCAGTACAACGGCGCCAAACCGGTGCGGCGCCGTCTCGAAGCGCTGTTCACCTCTGCGGAAAACC
>CAYZCF010000089.1:0-11459 GCA_964476855.1 uncultured Chlorobiaceae bacterium | reverse complement strand
AGTCGCCCATGCGCGCCGCGGGCATGCCGCCGATGAGCACGGTTGGCGCTCCGGGAGGGATGATGGGCACCGGCGCGCCCTGCGTTGCGGTGCTGACGATCATGTCGCCGACTCGTGCTGCAAACATCTTCGTCCCGTTTGTCAGTTAATCTGAACCATCCCGCCGCTGATGGTGAGCATGGCGCTCCCTTTGAGCGTCGTGCTCGCTCCAGAGACTTCAGCCGTGGCGGAACCCTCGGCCTTGAATCCGGTTTGCGCTTTCATTTCGATATTCATTCCTTCGGCTTTGATGTCCTTCGTGGCTTTCAGAATCAGATCCTTGACGCTTTCGATCGTGATGCCGCTGTCGTCGAGAACGATCTTGTTGCCGTTCTGGTCTTCGATCACGATGCCTTTCTTCTCCTCAGTCAGCGAGAGCTTGTTGCCGCCGGGCGTTTCGAGATGGATGATCTTCTTTTCGTCGTCGAAGGTCATCTTCATCTTTTCGCGGCTCACATAACCCTTGTGGTGGTTGTCGTCCTTTGCCGCTTCGGGCGAGGGCTTCGAGCTGCTGTGGCACATGCCGAGCACGACCGGGTGGCGCGGATCGTCGCCGAGAAAACCTACCACTACCTCGTCGCCGATCTCCGGACGGTAGTAGGTGCCGCGCTCCTTTCCAGCGTCGAGCGTGGCGAGCCGCGCCCAGATGCCCTCCTCGGACGGACTGATGAGAGGCAGGCGCACCTTGATGCGCTCCTCGCCATCCGGGTCGCCTTCCAGAACCGTGATGACCCCCATCTGCAAACCGCCGACGCCTGGAAGCAGCCCCGACGCGGGCAGCGGGCGGAGATTGTGCGTTTCGGCGAACAGGTTGGGGTCGAGGCCGAACTGCACGTCCGTTTCCCAGTTGCCGCCCGAAACCGTGTGCCGAACGCCCGATACATAGAGATTTCCCTCGAAGCGTTCGCCGATGCCGGTCACCTCGATCACCTTGCCTGGCGCGACATCCGCGAATCCCTGGAATCGTACCCGGCCTCTCACTTTGGCGAGGCGCTCCTTCATCAAACGCGCGTCCGCCCAAGCCTGCAATTCGGGCTGCGAGATCTTGCCGCCGTGACGGAGCGCGTGCGCTTCGCCGTCCGTGACCGCCGAAAGGTCGGCAGGCTGGAGGTTTCCGCTGTTCGTCGCCTCCGGCTCGGCGGCGTCGCTCTCCACGAGCTCCTGATCGGCGGGGTTCCAGCTACTGGCCTTGATGCTCTTGCTTTGCCAGCGGGCGTCGATCTCCGCGTCGAGTTCCAGAACCGTCGTGCCGAAGCCGATCTTGACGACCGGACTCGAGCCGGTGTCGGGTGGGCCGATGACCACCTTGTCGTCCTGCACCTGCACGACGCAGCCGTTCGCTTCTGCGCGGCAGACGAGAAAATCCCAGTCGCTCGACTCGTACTGCACGACCTCCCGGAGGTCTGGTTTCGTCGCCTCGACCTCCTTTTGCAGGCTGTGGATGCCAAGCAGCTCCTCCATGATGTCGCTGTCCTTTTTGTCGATGTAGTAGCGACTGTTCAGCCCGGTGGTCATTCTGACCGCTTCGTGCCGACACTCGACAATCAGAAAGCTGCCGTTTTTTCTGACCTTGATGCTGTGTTTGATAATAATGCCTTTGAATACGCTCGTGTTCTCTGAACGGTAGCCAAGCTGCACTTCTATCTTCTTGCCGGGTATGAAGTGTGCTGCGTCGCTCACCTCGAAGGTGCCTTTCGAGGCCTCGCCATCCATGAAGTGGAGCACAGCCGAAGGAATCCGGTTCAGCTCCCGCGTGACGGTAACCGACAGCAAATGGAGCGCGCCGGGAATTTCAGCGCCCTCGATGAGCACCGCGGTTGTGCAAACGTCCGGCGTCGCAGGCGTCGGTATGGTTGTGTCGTTACTCACGATTGGTTCGAGACTTTTTCAATCGGCGGAAACACGATAGTCATTCCAGGGGTCAGATTCCTGAAATTGTCGAGTCCGTTTTTCCGGGCCACAATCAGATAATATTTCGGGTCGCCGTAAATCCGGTAACACATCAACGGGAGCGAATCGCCAGCCTTCACCTTGCGAACGTGCGTCAGGTCGGCGGATTGCTTGTCCTCCTTTGCCGCCCGTTTCTGCTCCTCGATGCTGCTTTTGAAGGTGACCTTGGCCGTAGCCCTCGTCGGCGTTCCGTCGGGCCTGAACAGCTTGTAGGTAATGCCGACTTCGGTGACCCGGCCTTTGAAAATCGAGTTTTCACCCCAGACGAGTTTGAAGTGCCTCGGCTCGTGCGCGTCTCCCTTGTAATCGATCAGCACCTGCCTGAACTTCTTGATATCGTCGGCGATGGAGTCGCGAGGCTTGCCGTCGATGATGCCGGTGTTGTCGAACAGAAATTCAAAGCTCATCTCCTCCGGTTCGGTGTACTCGTATTTGAGCTGTTTGCCGCTCGTTCCTTGTCCCTGCCCGGATTCGGAAAACTTCAGCTTGTAGCTGAGGCTGTAGCTTTCGGGATTGATGAGAACCTCGACCGAGTCATCAGCCTCCTTGACACCGCCGCTTTCGGCCTTGCCAGAATCCGAGAAGCCGAGAATGAGCATCTTTTCAAGTTTTCCGCTTTCAGCCATCACCGTTCTGATTTGTTTTGCAGAATTTCAAGCACCTGCTCGACGCACTCGGCGACAATGGTCTCCTTGTCCGCGCTGCCAGCGGGCGCAGGTGACGTGCTGCGTGCAGGAGCGTTTCCGGCGCGTCCCTCTCCGGATCCGCTCGCGTTGACCGTGACCCGTATGTGCAGCTCCTTTATTTCGACAGGCATTGGCGTCTCATCATGACTGTATTGTGAAGTACTGGTAGGTCAGCTCCATCGTCTCGATGACGACGCTGTTTTCGTTCGCATTGAAATCGCTGACAAGCCATTTTTTCGGAATCGCGTGAGCCACGTTCCAGGTTCTCAGCGGCTCGCTTTTTTCGTTCATCAACGTCACCGTCACCGTCGCCGGTTTGAACGTCCGGTTCTGGAAGGCGTCGAGAACCCACCTGATCACCGCCGAGTCCACCAGCATTCCTCGCTTGAGCACGAGATCGCTGTATTTGGTTCGCACCGGCAGTTTGTGCTCGAAGCGGTTCTCGCCGCCTTCCCTGAAGCTTTCATAGTCGTATTCAACCGACAGGCCAGACACGGACTGGAAGCGCACGTCGTTCGTGTCCTGGCTGATGTCGTTGAAGACCACCTTGAAATAAAAACCCCACGGTGGATAATAGTCGACCATTGAACCGGATGTTTACCGTTATACCTTCATGAGTTTCAGACCCTCGTGCGCCAGCTCGATGCTTTCGACAGCGATTTCATTCGCGTCCGACTTGAGGTCGGGAGCCGTGATCTTGACCGGGAAGCACCGCGCGGCTGTCCACGCAGCTACCGGCGTGTGCTTCTCGTTCAGCAGGCGGATCGTCACGTCGCGCCGCTTTTCGACGCGCTCGTTGGCGACCTCTTCCAGCCAGGTGTTGAAATCGAAATCGCTCTCGAACTTGCCGCGTTTGAGCGTGATGTTGCTGTTCTTGACCATGCCCGGCATGGCGATCTTGCTGAAATCCTTGCTGTCGCTGTGCCGGTACTCGATCTTCTCGCGCTCCATCACCAGGCCGGTAACTTCGGTGAAGCTGAGTTTCGCGCCTCCCCAGTCCACCTGGAAATGAAACCTCGGGATAGGATATTCCTGTGCCATAGCTGTAATTATTTTAATAAGTTAAATGAAATCGACCATCTGTTTCACGCCGTGCTTCACGACTCGGCCATCTTGTGCGAGAACTTCAGGATGATGAACTCAGCCGGTCTGACCGCGGCCATGCCGATCTCGATAATCAGGCGGCCTTCGAGAATGTCGAGTGCGGTCATGGTCTTGCCGAGACCGACGGAGACGTAAAATGCGTGTTCTGGCTTGATGCCCTGAAGCGCGCCCTGCCGCCAGAGCACGGTCAGGAAGTTTTCGATCATCGCCTGGATGCGCACCCAGGTGTTGGCATCGTTGGGTTCGAAGACGAACTGCTCGGTCGCCTTCTTGACCGACTCCTCGACGAAGTTGAAGAAGCGCCGGACGTTGACGTAGCGCCACTCGTTGTCGTTGCCCGCCAGCGTGCGCGCGCCCCAGACCAGCACGCCCTTGCCGGTGAAGCTGCGGATGATGTTGACCGATTTGCCGGCATTGACATCGACGTTGTACTCACCCTGCTGATCTTGCGAGATTTTCACCGTCGGCTTTATCACCGAATTGAGGCTGACATTGGCCGGTGCTTTCCAAACGCCCCGGTCGCGGTCAACCGACGCATAGACACCCGCTATGGCAGCGCAAGGCGGCATAATATTCAGGTATTCCGTCGCCTTGTTGACAATGCTCTTGTAGGTGGCGAAACTGTTGAGAAGGCTGTCGTTGAACTTCTTTTCATATTCTGCGGCCGACTTCTGCGCGAAGCGGTAGAATGCGATGATGTCGCTGCTTGCGTTGACAGCGGCATTTTTTGCAAGATCGGCTTTGGCCTTCTGTGTCGCCGCTGTCGTGTAAGCAGCGTTAACTGCTGGCAGCGAGACGGCTTTGAATGCCGCGGCATCAGCATAACCTAACAAAGCGATCGCTTTTGCAAGATCGCTTCCCGCCACATCCGGTTTCGTTGAAAAAACAACTATTTTTTCAGCGTTTGTTACGCTCAGATAGTTGAAGTGTGCAGCAAGAACATTGAAGCTCTCCTTGAGCTTCATATTGATGATATACTGATCGATATCAGATTTGAGCTGCAACGATTTCGTCAGGTTCGATGCAGCCGCGGGCGCCGAAGCAACGTATGATGGAAGGTTGCCAGCCATGGTGCTTACGCTTGCAAGGAGCTTGGCAAAGAGATCGTAAATACCTTGCAATTCATCCTCGAGCGCAGCCAGGGTAGTGTCTGCACTTGCGTCATAGGTATCCGACTTTGCCTTGAGGCCATCCTCCAGAGTTTTTCCAGCACCTGCTGCCGCCGTTTGGCCGCTTTTCAAAGAATCGACCGCCGCTTCCGAATTGAGCACATCGTAGAGATTCCATAAAACGGCATCTTCCGTCGTCAGGGTTTTGAGATCGATTACCGTGTTGTTTCTTTTCAGCGTGAGGTCCCGGCGGCTGACCATGCGTGGGAGGTTGGCGACGATCCAGGGGCCGTAGGCGGCGCCATACTTGAGGTTGTTGATGCCGATGCTGTTCCTCAGCGTCTGCACATCCGTGCCGAAAACGCCGCTGTTTTTGAGGTCGCACAGGGTCACGCGATCCTTGAGCTTGTTGCATTGACCAAGGGCTCTTATCTGAAGGTCATGCAGGTCTGCTGCATCGAGGTTTACAGCATCCGGGAAGAGCAGGATGGTTGGTTCGTCCTCGCTCTCGATCTTATCGATACCGGTTTCAAAAGCTGGTTTCTGAATGGTAACACTGTAACTGCCTACCGAGACGATGTAGCAGTTGCCGCCGCCATTTGCATAAAACATTCTGAGGCTGTCAAAGAGCAGAAACCCTTTTGTTTTCTCGGCTTTGACAAACGCATTGTCGTTGTCGAGAAAAACCGTCATTGCCTGAGAAGGCGCTCCACCGAAAATTTCCTCGTATTCAGCGATGGATTCGATGCGTACAGGCTTGTTCAGCAGAGACTCTCCATTACGCGAGGCCTTTTCCGTGTAGCCGATAAACGCGGGTATTGCCGTTTCCACAGGTGCTATCGAAGGTGGGAACTTCGGTATCTCTTCGACATACACTCCCGGAGTCTTGTACATTGTTGCCATGATTTATCCCGTTTAGGTTGAGGTTGCGTCAGATGAATATCTCCGAAACAAGCCGTGAAACTGCGTTTTCGCCATTCAGTTCCGCCTTGAATGCACTGACGGAAGGTTTGACTCCCTGCGAGCCGGAAGCGTTGCCGTAAAAGGTCAATGGCAGCGGTTCGGCTGAGAGGCTTTCGCTGTCGTCCCGCCTGATCCACTTCCACCACGTGCGGCGGTTCTGGAGGCGCAGATGGAAAACCGGAGAGTTCATCACCGGCTTGCCTTCGCCGTCTGTGATGCTGAAATCGCCGTCATCTCCCCGTACCGCCGCGATGCGAAGAAGCGCGAAGAGGTCGCCGCTCATGCCGCTGTCGAGCAGGATACCTCTGGCAGGAGCGTCCGTCACCCCCGCTGGCGGCACGATTTCCGGTACGTCGAGCTGGCTGGCGAAGGCGGGCATCGCGGATTTGTCCGCATCCAGCGCTTGGTAAACCGGTGTTTCGCCGCTCTGGTCCGCCGTCAACTGGCAGAGTGCGCCATCGAGGTCGAAGAGCGCCTCGGCCTGGTCTCCGGCATCGAGCGGCCCGATCTCTCGCGACAGGAAGAGCGTTTTTCCAGCGCCGCTTCCTCTCGAAGCTCCGGTGAGATTGGTGAACACCGGTACGTTTTCCTTGAAACGGTAGCAGGCGCTTTTGTCCGCCGTGTAACATTCGCGAATCGACCGGGGCCGCAAGGTCAGCGCCGTGTAGTTGAAAAGGTTCGGGTCGATCGCCTTGAGACTCCACTCCAGCATCGTTTCTGCCGGGATGAGCGCCTCGCCGGATGTGCTCACGATGAATCCGCTCCTTGTCCTGCGCCAGCTGGCGCGGCACGCCTTCAGCGTCCGCTCTGTCTGTTCCGTCGGGACGAGGTCGAAAAATGCGGCGATGTCATAATTACGGAGGCGGCGTTCCTGCCGTTCGTCCGGGAGCCTGTCGAACAATGTGTCACCGTCGTCCAGCCAGTAGTGGTGGAAGAGGCGCACCTCGAAAAGCTTGCGGTATGTGCGTTCCATGCGCTCGGCCATGATAGGTCAGGATTTATGGCTGATATTTGCGATGGTCTCCCGGATCAGGCTTCCCTCCCGAGGCGGGGCGCTGAACTTGAGATCGAGCATCCGCATCCAGTAAATCACGAAAGGATACTGTTTTCCGCCGAGCGTGCCCCAGAGGTGGTTGATCTCCTCCATCGAAGGCGAATAAAGGTCGAAGATCAGTTTGAACGATTCGAGGCAATCAAGGTCGTTGGTGGGCGCATTGCTCGTGATCGAGGCGGGCTGGACGTTGTCCTGCGTGAAGACATTTTTGTACTGAAAAAAGCGCAAGACCCTGGAGATCATCAACAGGCCATTGGAGTAGTTTGCGTGGGGCGCCATCACCAGAATCTGGAAATTCAGGAAGACCGGCGGATTTTCATACAGCGCCTTGAGCGTGGTTTCGTCGCGCAGATAGTTGGGCTGGTTCTTGAGCGTCTTTTCTTCCCTGATGTTGATGACCGAAAAGATCACCGATTCTCTCGAACTCGAGTTGTTCGACGTATCGAAACCGTCGGATGGATTGCCAGGACGCGCGATTTCGGTATCCATGGCGTAGATATCCTTCAGGTGCGAGTTCAGCTCATTGACCACGATCGTCAGGGCATGAGAAATCATCAGTCATCGTTTGTTTGCGGTTCGATGAAAACCTGCGCAATCCTCTCTTCTTCAGGTCTAACGGAGCGGTTGCGCCGTTTGCCTGTTCAGCGTCCGGTCAGTCAACCGGAGTTTTCTGGTGTCGATGAGCGCAAAACCGTTGATGAGAGGAAACGACGGCCCCTGCCAGTGACTTTTCCCCGCAACGATACCGGATGACACGCACTCGACAAACGGTAAACTATTTCAAAAAAACAGCTGACTATCGGCCTGCGTGCCGGTTACACTGATTGACGCAGGTCGATGAAGAAGGATGCTTACACTGCATATGTATAGAAGCTACCAATATTTTCGCGCGGCGCAAAAGGAAAAAAAAGTGATAAATGCTTTTTTCCAAAAATGATATAGGTTTATAGCGATATTCTATATGTATTGCGCATATAGGTCTTGCGTCGCGAAAAGATAATTCAGCGATGCGCAACAATATGTGCTGGCTTCACTCCGTGAAGCCGCCGTTTTCGTCGAGCGTCGGGTAAGGCTTTCCCTGTTCGCGCAGCACGGCGGCCAGGCGCGGGTAGGTGTACTCGAAGAGCAGGCGCTCAAAGTCGGCGTCGTTGAAGCGGCGCGTGTCGTACAATCCGGCGGCCTGGCGCTGGCGTTGCGCTTCGAAGAGGATGAGCGCCGCAGCCACCGAGACGTTCAGCGACTCGACCATGCCCATCATCGGGATATAAATGTAGTTGTCGGCCAGGTCGAGCGCCTCCTGCGATGGGCCTTTCAGCTCCTCGCCCATCACAATAGCCGTCGGGCGGGTGTAGTCGATGGCGCGGAAATCGACCGCCTCCGGGCAGTAGTGCGCCACGAGAATCTGCGCGCCCGCCATCCGCAGCTTTTCGCCCACCGGCGTGACCGATTCGCTGAGGCGCACCTTGAGCCACCGGCTCGCGCCCGCCGCCGTGTGCTGCTTGGTCTTGATCGAAGAGCGGTATGAAATGGCGTGCACCTGGTGAATGCCGACGGCGTCGCAGCTCCGGATGATGGCTGCCAGGTTGTGCGGCTTGTTGACGTTGTCCATGACGAGCGTCAGGTCGGTCTGCCGCTTTTCGAGCAGCTCGCAGATTTTCCGGAATCGTTCAGGTGAGACCAATGGGTGTGCGGTTTGGTTGAAAAAGCATCAGTCAAGAAAGCGTTTTTCCTGCAAATCTTCAATCACTCTTCCGTTTGAGCGCTTTCCTCAGCAATGTGTTGTTAATGACTGGCTTGAAAGTATATTCAGTTTCAAAACCGGAGGCCGGGTATTCGGCGGATCTTGGGAGAGAACCTTTGAACGCGGTTACCCGTTGTATCGGAAGAGGGACGACGCCCTCTTCAAGAATGTATTTGCCGTTATGAGTCTGCATCAGAAGAAACATCCGCATCTCGAAAAACTGCTTGAAACGGCACGGCCCGTCAGGCTCGACAGTTCGTCCAAGGTGCTGATCCTGAGCGATCTGCACATGGGCAACGGCGGGCGGCGCGACGAGTTCCGGCGCAACTCGGAGCTTGTGCGTTCGATGCTCCAGGAGTATTATCTGCCTGGCCAGTACAGTCTTGTGCTGAATGGCGACATCGAGGAGCTGTTCAAGTTCCCGGTTGAAGATATAATCAGCGTGTGGGGGCACATCTACGACCTTTTCCTTCAATTCGAGAAGAACGGATTTTTCTGGAAGACCTACGGCAACCACGACTCCGATCTTTTCGAGGAGCGGAACTACCCGCTGTCGAAGCATCTGCTCGAATCGATCAGGTTTCAGTATGAAGAGGAGGTTATGCTGCTCTTTCACGGCCATCAGGCCTCGATTCTGCTCTGGGAAACCTACCCGCTTGTCAGCCGCGCGGTTGTGCTGTTCCTGCGCTACGTGGCCAAGCCCATCGGTATCCGCAACTTCTCGACCGCCTACAACAGCCGCCGCCGCTTCGCCATCGAAAAATCGATCTACGAATTTTCGAACCAGGCGAAAATCGTTTCCATCATCGGTCACACGCATCGGCCTCTCTTCGAATCGCTTTCGAAGGTCGATCATCTCAACTACAAGATCGAGGAGCTTTGCCGCCAGTACTCCTCGGCTCCGCAGGAGGAGCGCCTCGCCATCAAAGAGCGGATCGGCGAGCTGAAAGCGATGCTCGATGCCTGTTTCACCGAGGGCAAGAAGATCGGTCTGCGCAGCGGGCGTTACAACAACATCGTCATTCCGAGCGTCTTCAATTCGGGGTGCGCCATCGGCAAGCGGGGTGTCACGGCGCTCGAAATCGATGGCGACCGGATCCGGCTCGTTTACTGGTTCAAGGAGAAGCAGGGGCGGCGCTTCGTCAGCGACCGGAACCACGAACCTGAACAGCTTGGCAGTTCCGGCTTTTACCGCATTGTGCTCAACGAGGATCACCTCGATTACGTGTTTTCACGAATACGGCTCCTGGCGTAGAAAGAGAGTTTGCGCGAAGTTTGCATTGCGCCGGAGAGGAAAGCTTTACCTTTTCCGGTGAAAAGGCATTGCTCTCTTTATCCACCAGGCGGTACATGACGCGCTTTTCCAATCTCGAACGGCTGCTGCGAACCTCGGAAACCATCGGGATCGATCGCGCTTCGCGGGTGGTAGTGTTCAGCGATCTGCATCTTGGCGACGGCGGGCGCAACGATGAATTCCGGCATAATGGCCAGCTTTTCGAAACCGTGCTGAGCCAGCGCTATCTTGCCGATGGATTCAGTCTCGTCCTGAATGGCGATATCGAGGAGCTGTTCAAGTTCGATCTTGCCGCCATCGCCGCCGCCTGGGACGGACTGTACGATCTGTGGCTGGCGTTTGGGCGGAACGGCTTTTTCAGGAAAATTTACGGCAACCACGATCACGGCCTGCTCGATCACCACGACTACAAACTCGCCTCCGCACTTGTCGAATCGTTGGCGTTGCGGTACGAAGGTCAGACCCTGCTGCTTTTCCACGGTCATCAGGCATCGCCATTCCTGAACGAACCCTGCTCGCTTTTCAGCCGCTCTCTCTTCTATATTCTGCGCTATCTGGCCCGTCCCTTCGGCTTTCGCAACTACTCTGTCTCCTACAGCAGCCGGAAGCGTTTCGCCATCGAACGCTCGGTTTACGACTTCTCGAACCATTTCCGGCTCATCTCGATCATTGGCCACACGCATCGCCCGCTCTTCGAGTCGATGTCCAAGCTCGATTACCTGAATTATCGTCTCGAAGAGTTGTGCCGAAGCTATGCCGCATCCGATGCCGACCGTCGTTTGGCAATAGAGACCGGCATCGGAGAGGTCAGATCGGAGCTTGAATCGTGCTACAGGAACGGCTTTCGCAAAAGCCTGCGTAGCGGGCGTTACGACGCCATCGCCATTCCGAGCATCTTCAATTCAGGCTGCTGCATCGGCAAGCGCGGCCTCACTGCCATCGAGATCGAGGAGGGCATGATCCGCCTCGTTTACTGGACGCGCGATGGCCTGAAAGAACGCCACCCCGGCGAGCGCCTCAATCCGCCGCGGGAGCTTGGCCAGAGCGGCATCTACCGCGTGGTGCTCAACGAAGATCACCTCGATTACGTCTTTTCGCGAATCCGCCTGCTGGCGTAGGAAAGAAAGAACAGGACAGATAGGACTTACAGGATGGATAGGTAGAACAGGATGAAAGAAAAAAGAGGGTGTTTTGGTTAGTGTTGCGCTTGGCGATTCAATTCTCAATTCGACCTCTCACTTCCTCCCACAGCTTTTTATAAGCTTGCGCGGCGGGGCTTTTGGGGTGGGTGGCGGTGAGGGGGGCGCGGGTGAGGCCCATCTTTTCCACCTCCGAGCTGTAGGGGATCGTCTGCTTGAGCATCGCCGGATTGGCGCTGAACTCTTCGACGATTTCGCGGTGCATTGATTTCCGCTTCTCCTCCATCGAGAAGAATCCGGTGATTTTGGCGCTGTCGAGGCCGTTGTCCGCGAAAAATTCCACGAGCTGGTTAAAGGTGCGGATCGAGAGCGTCGTGGGG
>CAYZCF010000088.1:6915-11515 GCA_964476855.1 uncultured Chlorobiaceae bacterium | reverse complement strand
AGCTTGTGCAGCGCCACCGGATTCTTGGCGATGATGATGAGGCCGGAGGTGTCCTTGTCGAGGCGGTGCACGATGCCGGGGCGCATCTCGCTCCTGTCGAGATCGTCGGCATCCTTGCCGAGATGGTGCAAAATGGCGTTGGCGAGCGTGCCCGTCCAGTTTCCGAAGGCCGGATGCACCACCATGCCCGCCTCCTTGTCGATCACCATCAGGTCTTCGTCCTCGTAGAGAATGCTGATCGGGATATCCTCCGGCGCAAGCTCCGGCGCGGGCGGGCGAAGGAAGGTGATGTGGATCAGGTCGCACGACTTGATGCGGTAGTTGGACTTGACCGGCCTGCCGTTGACCAGCACGCGCTCCTCCTCGATCGCCTCCTGCACCTTGTTGCGCGTGGCGTTCTCCACCTGCTGCGCGAGGTAGCGGTCGATGCGCATCGGCGTCTGCACCTTGCTGACCTGAAGGGTCATCTTCTTCGGTTCGAGTTCTGGCGGAAGGTCGGCAGTCGATTCGGTTTTTAACGGCTCTTTTTGCATTTTGTGACGGCTTGAAGCGGTCTCGAAAGTTGTGCGCATATGACTGTCATTCTGAACGGAGCAACGCGAAGTGAAGAATCCAGTAATTTTTGTAAGTCATTACTGGTCTGTCGTTTAGTGACACTTTCAGAAAACTGGATTTTCTCCCGACTTGTCGGGACAGAATGACATGAGGCGTAAAATATGCTTCACTTTCGAGACAACTTCGCTCATGATTTTTACTTGACTTAGTATACACAAAGATTCATCCTCTGCAACCGTGATCGTTTGTCGCCGCCGATTCAGGACGGGATGGCCGATCCATAATCTTTTACAGCAATGCAGCAACAGTCAGACACTCCGTCAGCGCAATTCGATGTCGCCGTCATTGGCTCCGGGCCTGGTGGTTACGAGGCAGCGCTTCACGCCGCTCGTCACGGCATGAAAACCTGCGTTGTCGAAAGGGCGGCGCTTGGCGGCGTGTGCGTCAACTGGGGCTGCATTCCTACCAAGGCCTTGCTCCGGAGCGCCGAGGTGTTCGACCTCGCGCAGAATCCGGCGAACTTCGGCGTCAACGTCGGCGATGTGTCGTTCGATCTTGCGCAGGCGGTCAAGCGCAGCCGGAACGTGGCTTTGAAAAGCTCGAAGGGGGTCGAGTTCATGCTGAAAAAGGCGAAGGTCGAGGTGTGGCCGGGCGAGGCGGTGCTGACCGGCGGCGCGGGCGTGACGGTGAAGGCGCAGGACGGCTCCGTGCGTTCGCTCGAAGCGAAAAACATCATCGTGGCCACGGGCTCGAAGCAGCGGGTGATTCCGGGGCTGGAGCCGGATGGCAAGAGGATCATCACCAGTCGCGAGGCGCTGATTCTCAAAGAGCTTCCGGCGTCGATGATCGTGGTCGGCAGCGGGGCGATTGGCGTCGAGATGGCGTGGTTTTACGCCAAAGCGGGCGCGAACGTGACCATCGTTGAGCTGATGCCGCGCATCCTGCCCGCCGAGGAGGCGGAGGTTTCCGAGGCGCTGAAGCGCTCGTTCGAGAAGGCGGGCATCGCCGTGCACTGCGGCGCGAAGCTCGACCGTGTCGCCGTCAGCGAGTCCGGCGTGAGCGCCGACCTGCTCGTCGATGGCGAGGAGCCTCGCAAGCTCGAAGCGACCTGCCTGCTCGTGGCGGTCGGTGTGACCGGCGCGATTGATGGCCTCGGCCTCGAAGCGGCGGGTGTCGAGACGGAGCGCGGATTCATTCGCACGGACGCGCAGTGCCGCACCTCCGCGTCGGGCATCTACGCTATCGGCGACGTGCGCGGCGGGATGCTGCTGGCGCACAAGGCGTCGGCGGAGGCGGCGATAGCGGTCGAAGCCATCGCCGGAAAGTCGCCCGAGCCGCTTGTCGAAGCGCTTATCCCGCGCTGCGTCTACGCCCAGCCCTCGGTGGCCTCGGTCGGCCTGACCGAAGAGGCCGCGCTCGATGCCGGGCATCAGGTGCGCATCGGACGCTCGATGTTCGCCGCTTCGGGCAAAGCCAACGCCTTCGGTCAGCTCGAAGGCTTCGTCAAGCTCGTCTTCGACGCCGCCACCGGTAAAATGCTCGGCGGCCACCTCATCGGCCACGACGCCGTCGAGCTGATCGGCGAACTTGGCCTCGCCTGCCGCTACGGCGTCACGGCGGAAGGCCTCGCCAGCACGGTGCACGCGCACCCGACCCTTTCGGAAACCGTCAAGGAGGCCGCGTTCGCGGCGCTGCAGGGAGTGTGAGAGTTCAGGGTTGTTGCTTCAGTTTTTCAGATCGCTCGTTTCTGACCGATCCGGAGAAGGGCGAACACGCAGGTTCGCCCCTAAAAAACCGGAACAAGCAAATTCCTGTAGGGGCAAACCTGCGTGTCTGCCCTGCTTTTTTTCGATTAGCTACTGCTCAGAAAGGCGCTTTGGGGGCGCTCTTCGGCACACTTCATTTCCCCTGTGACATTCGTGAAAAGCGTTTGTTATCTCTGCGTTAAAAGCATAAATTCAAAGTTCATTATTGAATTTTTCTTTCTTCTCAATCAAGCACGCCCCTGCCGGGAAAACCGTGATCGGTGGAGTTCCGGATCGGGTACTAACCAACCAATCGACTATGACCCAGACTGCCAAAGCCGCAAAAAAAACCACTTCAGCCAAGGCATCGGCCACCAAGGAAGCCAAGGCAAAGGCGCCCGCAGAAGAAAAGGCCGTGACTGAAGTAAAGAAGCCGGCTGCAAAAAAGAAAAGCGCCCTGGCATTCCCCTTCACCGCTATTGTCGGACAGGAGGAGATGAAGCTCAGTCTGATCCTCAACATCATCGATCCGAGGATTGGCGGCGTTCTGGTCATGGGTCATCGCGGTACCGGCAAGAGCACGACCGTTCGCGCGCTCGCCGAGGTGCTTCCGTTCATCCCGCGTGTCAAGGGCGACATTTACAACCGCACCGTCGAGCAGTACATCGAGATGGAGAGCTCCGGCAAAGGCGCACCTTCCATCAACGCCGAGGATGTCAAGACCGAACTGATTCCCGTGCCGGTGGTTGACCTCCCGCTGGGCGCTACCGAAGATCGCGTCTGCGGCACCATCGATATCGAAAAAGCGCTCACCAGCGGCGTCAAGGCGTTCGAGCCCGGCCTGCTCGCCCAGTCCAACCGCGGCTTCCTCTACATCGACGAGGTTAACCTGCTCGACGACCACCTCGTTGACGTGCTCCTCGACGTGGCCGCCAGCGGCAAGAACGTCGTCGAACGCGAAGGTATCAGCATCCGCCACCCCGCCCGCTTCGTGCTGGTCGGTTCCGGCAACCCGGAAGAGGGCGAGCTTCGTCCGCAGCTCCTCGACCGTTTCGGCCTCCACGCCCGCATCATCACCATCAACGATGTCGCCAAGAGGGTGCAGATCGTCAAGCTCCGCCGCGAGTACGACGAGGATCCGGAAGCCTTCATGAAGAAGGTCTCCCGTGAGCAGCAGAAGCTCCAGAAGAAGATCGTCGCCGCGCAGGAGCTTCTCCCGCAGGTCACGATGGACGACGCGGTGCTCACCGACATCGCCCGTCTCTGCATGAACCTCGGCATCGACGGTCACCGCGGCGAATTGACCATCACCCGCACCGCCCACGCCTATGCCGCTTGGGAGGGTGACAAGGAGGTTACCATGAAGCATGTTCGCGAAATCGCCGGTCTCTGCCTCCGCCACCGTCTGCGCAAGGATCCGCTCGAAACCGTCGATGCGGGCGAAAAGATTGACCGCGAACTCGCTAAAGTACTGGGAGAGGCCGAAGCAGCAGCATGATAGCATTTACCGACATTGTAGGAATGGATCTGGCCAAGCAGGCGCTCATGCTGCTGGCCGTCGATCCCTCCCTTGGCGGTGTCGTGATTCCTTCGACCGTAGGTTCGGGAAAATCGACGCTCGCAAGGGCTTTCGCCGATATTCTGCCTGAGGGCACTCCCTTCGTGGAGCTGCCTCTGAACGTGACTGAAGACCGCCTCATCGGCGGCGTCGATCTCGAAGCCACACTCGCCTCGGGCCAGCGCGTCGTCCAGCACGGCGTGCTCTCCAAGGCGCACAAGGGCGTGCTCTACGTTGATTCGCTCAGCCTGCTCGACAGCTCCGCCGTGTCGCACATCATGGACGCCATGAGCCGTGGCGCGGTCATCGTCGAGCGCGAGGGGCTCAGCGAGGTGCATCCGGCGGACTTCATGCTGGTTGGCACCTACGACCCGAGCGACGGCGAGGTGCGCATGGGGCTGCTCGACCGCATCGGCATTATCGTGCCGTTCACACCGGTCAACGACTACCGCGCCCGCAAGCAGATCGTCAACATCGTCATGGGCACGCGCGACGAGGAGGATACGCAGGACGAACTGCGCATGTTGCGCGGCCTCATCGACGCGGCGCGTGAGCAGTTGCACAAGGTCTCCATGACCAACGAGCAGATCAAGGGTCTCATCCAGACCGCCATCAGCCTCGGCGTCGAGGGCAACCGCGTCGATATCTTCGCGATCCGTGCTGCCATCGCCAACGCCGCGCTCAGCCAGCGTACCGAGGTGGACGACGAAGATCTGAAGCTCGCCAGGAAGCTGGTGCTGGT
>CAYZCF010000088.1:0-6905 GCA_964476855.1 uncultured Chlorobiaceae bacterium | reverse complement strand
GGCGACCCGTATGCCCGAGCGCGAACCCAACCCCGAGGAGATGGCCCAGGACGAGCCGCCGCCGCAGGAGGAGCAGCCGCAGGACGAAGCCGAGGATCAGAACGCGCCGCCGGACGAGACCGACTCCGATGCCGAAGAGGAGCAGGAGGAGACGCCCGACATGATCGAGGAGCTGATGATGGATGCCGTCGAGACCGAACTGCCCGACAACATCCTTAACATCTCGCTTGCCTCCAAGAAGAAGGCGAAGTCCGGCAGCCGTGGCGAGGCGCTGAACAACAAGCGAGGCCGCTTCGTGCGCTCCCAGCCCGGCGAGATCAAGAGCGGCAAGGTCGCCCTGATTCCGACGCTCATCTCCGCCGCGCCGTGGCAGGCTTCGAGGAAAGCCGAACAGGCTAAAAAGGGGATCAAGTCCACCGCCGCGCTGATCATCGGCAAGGAGGATGTGAAGATCAAGCGTTTCCGAGACAAGTCCGGCACGCTCTTCATCTTCATGGTGGACGCCTCCGGCTCGATGGCGCTGAACCGCATGCGCCAGGCCAAGGGCGCGGTGGCGAGCCTGTTGCAGAACGCCTACGTGCATCGCGACCAGGTCTCGCTGATCTCGTTCCGCGGCAAGCAGGCGCAGGTACTGCTGCCCCCGTCGCAGAGCGTGGATCGCGCCAAGCGAGAGCTTGACGTGCTGCCAACCGGCGGCGGAACCCCGCTCGCCTCGGCGCTGCTCACCGGCTGGGAAACGGCCAAGCAGGCGCGCACCAAGGGCATCACGCAGATCATGTTCGTCATGATCACCGATGGCCGCGGCAACATTCCGCTGGGCGCGGCGTACGATCCGAACGCCACCAAGGCTCCCAAAGAGGAGCTGGAGAAGGAGGTCGAAGCGCTTGCTCTCTCCATCCAGGCTGACGGTATCGCCTCGATCGTGGTCGATACCCAGATGAACTACCTGTCGAGAGGCGAAGCCCCCAAGCTCGCCCAGAAACTCGGCGGCCGCTACTTCTACCTCCCCAACGCCAAAGCCGAACAGATAGTCGAAGCTGCGTTGAGCTGATCCTTTATTGTTTAACATGTGCCGTCCCATCCACCAACGGGTGGGACGGTATCATTTTTTCTGTTACTCCGAACTTGAACACAGGTTTTATCCTTCGCTTTGCCCGGTCAGCTTATAGCTCGATTTGGGAGATTATATTCTCTTTTGATCTCTTGATTGGTCAAGCACTCTTTGCCATCCTTTTTTGACGCCAATAGCATCATCGTTTATCTGATCGGTCTCTCATCAAATCTGTACTCCATCACTAACAAATATAGATGGTGATGCTTAGGATTTAATTCCTTCTTTTATACATTAAATGAGCGTCGGCAGGGCAGGGGTCTGCCTGTGGTCGCACGCTTACCATTAATGTGTACAGATTTATCCCGCCATGGCACAAAGACGTAAAATCACGGCGATTGTGGGTCTCGAGCAGTACAATGCCGGCCTCTGGAGAAAGATCAAGAGTATGCTCGACAAGGATGCCGAGCTGGTTCAGTTGAGCGATGTCGATCTCGAAAAGCAGAACCCCGATGCCGCGACGGCTATCCGGGAGGCCGACTGCGTGTTCATGAGCATGATCAACTTCAAGGAGCAGATCGACTGGTTCAAGGAGCAGCTCGACCAGGGCACCAACGACAAGACCATCTTCATCTTCGAGTCGATGCCGGAGGCGATGGCGCTGACCAAGGTCGGCAGCTATCAGGTCACGGAAGGGAAGTCCGGGATGCCCGACATGGTCAAGAAGATCGCCAAGATGCTGGTGAAGGGGCGCGACGAGGATGCGCTCTACGGCTACATGAAGCTGATGAAGATCATGCGCACCATTCTGCCGCTTGTGCCCAACAAGGCGAAGGATTTCAAGAACTGGCTGATGGTTTACTCCTACTGGCTCCAGCCGACGCCAGAGAACATCGTCAACATGTTCCGCCTGATTTTGCGCGAATATTTCGATGCCAACGTCAAGGTGGAGCCGATTGTCGATGTGCCGAACATGGGGCTGTACCATCCCGATTCGCAGGAGTATTTCAAGGATGTGAAGAGCTTCAAGAGCTGGTCGAAGAAGCGCGGCGTGAACTTCGACAAATCGCAGAAGATGGCGCTGCTCTTCTTCCGCAAGCACCTGTTGCAGGAAAAAACCTATATCGACAACACGATCCGCACGCTCGAAAAGCATGGCGTGAACGTGTTCCCGGCCTTCGTGATGGGCGTCGAAGGCCACGTGCTGGTACGCGACTGGCTGATGAAAGAGAATATCGACCTGCTCGTGAACATGATGGGCTTCGGCCTCGTCGGCGGCCCGGCGGGATCGACCAAGCCCGGCACGGCAGCCGAGGCGCGGCACGAAATTCTGACCGGCCTCGATGTGCCCTACATGGTCGCCCAGCCGCTGCTCGTGCAGAACTTCGAGTCGTGGCACGAGCTTGGCGTTTCGCCGATGCAGGTGACCTTCACCTACTCGATTCCCGAAATGGATGGCGCGGTCGCGCCGATAATTCTCGGTGCGTTGCAGGACGGCAAGGTTGAAACCGTGCAGGAGAGGCTCGATCGTTTGGCGATATTGTCAAAAAAATGGATGCGCCTGCGCGCCACCTCGAATCGCGACAAGCGCGTGGCGCTGGTGGTCTACGACTATCCGCCCGGCCTCGGCAAGAAGGCCACGGCGGCCTTGCTCGACGTGCCGACTACGCTCTATCGCATCCTCCAGCGGCTGAAGAAGGAGGGTTACAACGTCGGTACGCTACCGGAGACGCCGGAGAAGCTCTTCGAGCTGCTCGACCGCGCGACGGACTACCAGCTTATGCAGAACAAGCCCGAGGCGATCAAGGTGAACCGCGAGAAGTACAACGAGCTGGCCACGTACCACGAGCACGAGCGCATCGAGGAGCGGTGGCAGGCCTTCCCCGGCGAGATCGCGCCGGTCGGCTCGGAGGAGGTGTTCATCGGCGGCCTGCGGCTCGGCAATGTCTATATCGGCGTCCAGCCGCGCCTCGGCGTGCAGGGCGACCCGATGCGCCTGATCTTCGACAAGGCCAACACGCCGCACCACCAGTACATCTCGTTCTACCGCTGGATCAGCCGCGAGTTCGACGCGCACGCGCTCGTACATGTCGGAATGCACGGCTCGGTCGAGTGGATGCCGGGCCTCCAGACCGGCCTGACTGGCGAGTGCTGGCCCGACGCGCTGCTCGGCGAAGTGCCGCATTTTTACATCTATCCGGTCAACAACCCGAGCGAATCGACCATCGCCAAGCGCCGCGGGCTGGCCACGATGGTCTCCCACGTGGTGCCGCCGCTGGCCCGCGCGGGTCTCTACAAGGAGCTTCCGGCGCTGAAGGACCTGCTCGCCGACTACCGCGAGCGCCATCAGGGAGCGGGCGAGGATGTCGAGCAGGTGCAGGAGGCGATCATGGCCAAAGCCGAGCTGCTCAACCTGACCGACGACTGTCCGCGCCGTCCCGACGAGCCGTTCAGCGATTTCGTCAGCCGCCTCTACATCTACATCGTCGAGCTGGAAAACCGGCTCATCTCCAACTCGCTGCACGTCTTCGGCGAGGCGGGGCCGCTCGAATCGCAGATCATCACCATCACCGAAACCATCAAGAATCGCGGCGAAAACGGCCGCTCGCTGCCTTACATCTTCATCGACACCTCCGGCAAAAACGGCCACTACGGCAGCTACGAGGAGATTTCGAGCCTGTCGCGCAAGGGCGACGAGGCGGCCATCCAGCTCCGCGAGTGGGCCGAGAACGCCTGCCGCGAGTTCGTCAAACAGACGATGTTCGACCGCAAGAATCCCATGCAGGCGTTTGAGTCGGTCACCGGCGGAAGCCGGATGCCGGAGGAGGACAAGCCCTTCATCCAGCGCATCATCCAGGAAGGATCGATGATGATCCAGGCGCTCAGCGACAACCGGAGCGAGATGGACGCGCTGGTCAAGGTGCTCGACGGCGGCTACATCCCCTCCGGCCCCGGCGGCGACCTGGTGCGCGACGGCATGAACGTGCTGCCTTCGGGGCGCAACATCCACTCCATCGACCCGTGGCGCATCCCCTCCGAAACCGCGTTCAAGCGCGGTACGCTGATCGCCGACGGTCTCATCGCCAAGCATGTTGCCGAGAACGACGGCAACTATCCCGAAACCATCGCCGAGGTGATCTGGGGGCTGGACACCATCAAGACCAAGGGCGAGGCGGTGGCCGTGGTGATCCGGCTCATGGGGGCGGAACCGGCCTACGACGCCTTCGGCAAGATCAGCCACTACAACCTCACACCGCTCGACAAGCTGGGACGCCCGCGTGTCGATGTGCTGATGCAGCTCAGCCCGATCTTCCGCGACGCCTTCGGCATTCTGATGGATCAGCTCGACCGCCTCGTCAAGGATGCGGCGAAGGCCGATGAGCCGCACGAGATGAACTACATCAAAAAACACGTCGATGAGGCTCTCGCCGAGGGGATGGATTTCGAGGCCGCGACTGCGCGCCAGTTCACCCAGGCGCCGGGTTCGTACGGAACCTACGTCGATGACATGATCGAGGATTCGGCGTGGGAGAACGAGGGCGACCTCGACGACCTCTTCATCCGCCGCAACAGCAGCGCTTACGGCGGCGGGCGCAAGGGCGAGAAGCAGTCGGAGATTCTCCAGAAGCTGCTCGGCTCGGTTGACCGCGTGGTGCACCAGGTGGACTCCACCGAGTTCGGCATCTCCGACATCGACCACTACTTCTCCTCATCCGGCTCGCTCCAGCTCGCCGCGCGACGCAGGAATACGAAGACCTCGGATATCAAGCTCAACTACGTCGAGTCGTTCACCTCGGACATCAAGCTCGACGAGGCAGACAAATCGCTGCGCGTGGAGTATCGCTCCAAGCTGCTCAACCCGAAGTGGTTCGAGGGGATGCTCAAGCACGGCCACAGCGGCGCGGGCGAGATCAGCAACCGCGTCACCTACATGCTCGGCTGGGACGCCGTCACCAAGAGCGTGGACGACTGGGTCTATAAAAAGACCGCCGAAACCTACGCGCTTGATCCCGAAATGCGAGAACGCCTTGCCACGCTCAACCCGCAGGCGATCAAGAACATCGTTGGCCGGATGCTCGAAGCGCACGGAAGAGGCATGTGGAAAGCCGACCAGAGCATGATCGACGAGCTTCAGGAAATCTACGCTGACCTGGAGGACAGGCTCGAAGGGATGGCGGACGAGTGAGGAGAATTATGAATTATGAATGCTGAATGATGAATTGAAGAGGCGCGTGCATCGCGCGTAATTGGCAGGGGCAGGTTTTACGCCTGCCCCGATTTTATCCTCCCCGACCTATTCGTTCCATAAGTCCCATTCGTCCTATCCACTCGCTACTCTCAGATTCTCGTTCTCATGCAGTGGTTATACCGGTCTTTCACGCGGTTGGCGAACCATTTGGTGGAGAGGTTCTTGCTCACGAATTTCGGGCTGTTCAGCGAAATGTCGGGCAGCACGGCGTAGATCGGGCGACCATATCTCTTTTTATAGAGCTCAGCCAGCTTTTTGTACGACCAGCTCTCCTCGAATTCGTAGCTTTTCTCCTTCGAGAAATCCTTCATCACCTGCTTTTCGTCGAATTCGATCTCCTTTTTCTTCAGGAAATTGATGAAGGTCACGTACGTGACCGACGGGGCGATGTCGCCGTTTTCGTAGTTCATCAGGTCGCCGTCCGTGTCGACCTGCCTGCGCGTCAGCCTGCCCAGCATCTTCTGGAATCCGGCATTGCGGCTTGAGTAGTGGCCCGCGTTGAAATCGGCGAAGACATACTTCCAGTCGTCGTAGTTGTGCTTGAAGTCGAGCAGATAGGCGGCTCCGTAGAATACGCCGCCCTTGCAGGTGTAGAGCATGTCGCGCACGCTGCCGCCACCGGCGTTTTTGGGTTTTTTCGGGTACTCTTCGGCGAACTTCACCGACACCTGCATCGAACCTGCCGTCGTGATCAGATCGCTCGCATCCTTGTTGAGCACCAGCAGGATCGGCTTGGTTATTTTGGCGGAGGTGAATTCGTCGTACCAGTTTTCGAAATCGAGTTCGCTCGAAATCGAATCGATGTTCTCGCGGAAGCTCTTGCCGTTCGAGGCGGTCTGATCGAGCCTGGTCTCGATCAGGAGGCGCAGCATTTCGTTCGATTCGGCGGCCTCGATTTTCTTGCGCAGAATGCTCGCCATGCGTGAGTTTTTCGGCGAGATCGAAAAGGCGCTGACCTGCGAAATGACGGCTGCCACGGCGCTGACATGCTCCTTGTCCACCGGCTGGCCAAGCTCTTCGAGGCTCTCCTTGATGGCTCTCGCCCAGATGTCCGGCGAAGGGTTGTTCGGCCTGGCGGCCCGGACTATTTTTTCGATCTGCTTTTCCGACAGCCCGGAATCCTGGATGCCCGAGCAGGCCGACAGGAAGAGGGCGAAAATCAGGGTGATGAGTGTAAAGCGTTTTGCTCTAAGCATGGTACGTAATGCTTGCCTGGAGGATGTTGGGGGAAAATCGGCTTTCGCTGCCACGCCGAAAAGGCGTTACCTATTTTAAAATAATCATTTTTTCCGATTCGTCTGATCCGTCCGGTCAGACATATTCGTCCGATTTCTCCCATTTCCCCAAAACACGAAAACCCCGGGGGTGAATCCGGGGTTTTCGCGGGTGTGGTGCGTGAAAATGTTATGCCGAGGTCGAGTAGTTCGGTGCCTCCTTGGTGATCATCACGTCGTGCGGGTGGCTTTCGCGGAGGCCCGCCGTGGTGATGCGCACGAAGCGGGTGTTCTCCTTCAGTTCCGTGATGGTTCTTACGCCGCAGTAACCCATCGAGGACTTCAGGCCACCGATGAGCTGGTAGACCACCTCGTCGAGCTTGCCCTTGGC
>CAYZCF010000087.1:0-11518 GCA_964476855.1 uncultured Chlorobiaceae bacterium | reverse complement strand
ACTCCTTCGATCATGGAACATCAGGACAAATACTACAAGGGACTGTTTTTCGGAGCCATGCTCGGCGCGGCGGTCGGTACCATCATGGGGCTGCTTTTCGCTCCGCGCAAGGGTGAAGACACCCAGATGATCATCAGCGGCAAGGTCAAGCGCGCCATCGACCGGGCGACGGAGTTGTACGAGGAGTCGGAGAGTGACACCGCCTACAGCAACGAGGCCAAGCACCGCTCGCAGGAGATCATCGACAGCGCCCGCGACGAGGCCCGCAAGATTCTCGACGAGGCGAACAACATCATCCGCGACATTCGCGGCCAGTCCAAAGCGCAGGAGAACTGAGCCATGCTGACCTTCACTGGAGCGGCGGGCGGCGACGCAGGTAACGTGTTGCTTTTGCACGCTTTCCCGGTTTCGTCGCAGATGTGGGAGCCGCAGCTCGCCCCGCTGGCCGAGTCGGGCTACCGCGTCCTCGCCCCGGCGGTTTATGGATTCGAGAGCTCGCCATCGCGCCCCGGCTGGAGCATGGACGATTACGCCCGCGACCTTGCCCGCCTCATCGAGTCGCTGGGGTGGTCAAGCGCGACCCTCGTAGGTCTCTCGATGGGCGGCTACCAGGCGCTCGCCTTCTACCGGCTCTACCCGGAGCTGACCGCCTCGCTGGTGCTTTGCGACACGCGGGCCAACGCCGATTCGCCGGAGGTGCTGGCCGGGCGGCAGCAGTTCAGAAATGCGGTGATGGAGAAGGGATCGGAAGAGGCCGCCGCGAGGATGGTGCCGAACTTTTTCGCAAAGGAAACCTACGCCTCGAACCAGCCGCTCGTCGAGAAAACGCGGGAGAGCATCGTCCGCCAGGCGCCGGAGGAGATCAGCGAAGCGATGCGAGCCATCGCCGAGCGGAAGGACTCGACGGAGCTGCTGACCGAAATCGCCTGCCCGACGCTCATCGTCAACGGCATGGAGGACATCGTCACCACAACGGAAGTCGCCGCCGGAATGCACGCCCTGATTCCCGGTTCAAAGCTCGAACTGATCCCCGAAGCAGGTCACCTCTCGAACCTCGACCAGCCCGCGATGTTTAACGGCATATTGCTGGAGCATTTGCGAGGGTTGTAAAAATGAGAACCCCCAACCGGTGCGAACTGGTTGGGGGTTGTTCTTTTTATTTCCTGTAACGCGAACCTTATAATGCCAATAATACTTGTTTTATTATAACGGTTTGGGTATTGGCGCAGTGGGGGATTTCGGAGCTAATTCACTATCAAGGTACAACGAACTTTCATACGAGAACCGAGGCTCAAATAACCACTTCGCCCCCAATGTTTAATGACCGCGTATTGGCAACAGTTTATTATTAAAGTTCATCATCATCTAAAAATTCGTGATATGGATTAAATAATCTCCTAATAAATGCCCTCATATAATATTGATCATGTGAAATATCAACTAAATATTTCGGAATATCGCCATATGAATATTGAATATGGTCATCAGTACCATTTTCCCTGATAAAATCAAAATCTAATTGAGAATACTCTATAAATAAATCTCTTATCAATCCGGTTGGCTTAAAATCAAAATTTTGACAGAAACTATCCTCCATCATATTTATCTGATATTTATCCCATTCAAATGAGCCATAACTTGTCTGAATGTATCTACTTTCAAGATTTTTTGTCATTGCTCCAACAACATCAAAACCAATCCCAGTTATTTCATTGCTCCAAGACATTGACAACCCACTTAAATAATTAAACTCCATATCTTCCCCTGAAGCACTATTTGCAAGTTCAGGAATAATATCAAGAAGATTTATTTGTTCAATATCAACATTATTTGCTTCTCCAATCTTTAATCCTGCCTGATTTACTAAATATCTATTTTTAGTTGCTTTATAAGGATTTAATCCGACTAATACAATCGCATTAATTAAATGACCAACCTTTCTTAGTTCAGACCATGTTTGACTTGCAAATACAAATCCATGAATACCTTTCGCCTCCATAGTTTGTGCAGCATAGGATGAAACTGTATTCATTTTTTTTATCATGTCTTCGTCTGGATAATCTCCTTCTTTTTTGGGACTCCACTCTCCTTCGAGTGCATCCCAAGTAATTTTAAAAACATCAAAATTCTTTTCTGAAAAAACAGCATTTGAAAGCGAGTCAATTTCGTCAAGAGTAGGAAACCAAGGTTTGAGTTTTAATGTTGTCACATCATCATTCTGCCATTCTGGAATTAATGCAATAGTTGTATTTCTTTCATAAATCATGGAATTAATTGTCGCTTCTCTAACGATCCTTTCTTCCATTGGAGTTATCAGAATACATGCAATATCCATCTTGCTCATTGGGGCAAAAACAGTTCTTAAATGTCCACCATATGCAAGTAATTCGGTATATGCCTGTCTTTCTGCTTGATTACTTTTCTTTATTTCAATAACCGCTAGCCCGTTTCTTCCAGCTAGAAGCCCTAATAAATCTGCACGAATTGTCGACTCTGATCCCTTTTTTAAAGGCACCTCACATCCAAAAAGATGTAATTCATAAACTGAATTATATATTTCTTTTAATTCAGCGATTACTTTATTATAAATCACTTGGGAAGGAGTCAAATAAGATGGATTCTCAATTTTAATCTTATCAGGGAAATCAATATCAAGGATTAAATCAGCCCAGTTATCTTTTTGCTCCCAAATATAATTTTGTATCTGTTTCTCAGTCATCTTCTAAATTGTTACCAACTTACTTATCTGCGATACTCTATTGCGCCTTACATCCTAAATTGGGCGAATAATCGCAACAACGTCGCGTTTATTCATAATCCAACAAGCTTTCAAGTTTCTCCAAACTTTGCGGGCTCCAATCATCCCATCAAAATCCGAAATAACCCAACGCCAGCAACTCCGGCGAGCGCATTGCCGTGTGACATTTCACCCCAGCTTTCGAGGTTCGTGTTCTTTATGTGAGTGCTTGCGTGAGGCATTTGCTGTGGGGAAAAGGTGAAACTACCTTGTACTTCAGCCAACACATTTTATGAAGGTAAAAATTTTGTACCGCCACGCAAACAAATCAGGGAAAATTGCCGCAGGATTTCCATGTTGATCCACCCCCAGAAACGCAAAAACCCCCAACCAGCCTGCACCAGTCGGGGGTGGATAAAACGCTATACGATCCTGTCACGATAGTGCTTGGGGTCTCTGTGAAGATGAGCAACTGCCGTGACAAGGATTTCCTCCTGCTCTTGCACGTAGAAGAGGGCATAAGGAAAGCCTTTCAACATACACCGTCTTGTTCGTCCGCCTACTTTCGGCCACGCATCGGGCATGAACACTATCCGATCTATGGAAGCCGATGTCTCCCTGAAAAAGCGATACCCCAAACCCGGCAACTGATAATCGTAGTACTTAACGGCTTCATCCAGCTCAAGCGAAGCTGTTGCAATGAACCGGGCCTTCAACGTTCGTAACGTTTTCGGATTTCATCCCAATCTTCAGCCTCAAGCTCGCCGCGCTTGAAAGCATCATAGCGAGCCTCTGATTCGGCTACCCATTTTTTCTCGATTTCAGGATCGGGCTTATCGAGGCTGTGCAAAATAGCCTCCACCAGCCGTACTCTCTCCTGCGGATCGAGCACAATGGCTTTCTTCGCCAGTTCCTCTACAGATTCCATCCTGCGTCTCCTTTTAATACCCAGATACCAATCGATTCCTCCACTTTAGCAATCAATCAGTCACCAGACATTTGCAAAATATGAATTTCAAACGCGAGCGCTAATTGGCTGATGCCTTCGCAGCATGTTCACCAACAGCCTGCCATCTCGCCTCGATGGTATCCGCTGACAAATCAGCGCCGCACTCCCATTCGATGAAATATCCACCGTTACTCACCTTCACAAACTCGTCATGGTCTCGAAGCTCTTCAAATGCTTCAAATTCCAGATAAGGCGTGACATCGAAAAGGCCAACACGGCCATCTTCCGCGATAATCGACAACACCCAAGCCGGGAGCGGATGAACTTCTGCAATTCTCATTGGTCAAGTCCCTTCAGTAAAAGAAGATTCATTTTAAATTTAATCAACATTCGCGCTCCGTCAAAAACGCCGGAAAGTCCCCCTGGAAACGCAAAAAACCCCAACCAGTCTGCACCAGTCGGGGTTTCATCTTAACTTCCACTGTCATTCTGATTCCGAGGAACTCGGGCGAAGAATCCAGAAAGTCACGCAAGCATCTATTTATTAATCAGTTATCAGCAGATTCCGAAAAATAACTGGATTCTTCACTTCGTTCAGAATGACAAAAATACCTGAGTCATGAAAAAATGATCGATCAAAGCCTACTGCCTCAGCGACTCGATAATCGCGAAGAAATTCGGGAACGACACGCCCGCCACGTCGCGATCCGACAAGCGCAGCGATGCGCCTGCGGCTTCGGCGGCGATGGCGAAGCTCATGGCGATGCGGTGGTCGTCGAAGCACTCGATAACCGCCTCCTCGCGGTTGACCTGCGGGCGCCCCTTGACCACGAAGCCGTCGGCGTACTGCTCGCACTCGAAGCCGAGACGCTCCAGATTGACCACGAGCGCATCGATGCGGTCGCTCTCCTTGGTGCGCAGCTCGGCTGCGTTGTGCAGCTCGAACTCGCCCGAGGCGAAGGCCGAGAGCACGGCGAGCATCGGCACCTCGTCGATCACCCCCGCCACGACGCCGTGATCGCTGATGCGCAGCGGCTTCAAGCCGGAGCAACTGCGGACGACGATGTCGCCCACCGGCTCGCCGCCTTCCGAACGAACGTTCTCGATGCCAAGCCCCGCGCCCGCCTCCTGAAGCACCTCGATGTAGGCGACGCGCGTCGGGTTGAGGCAGACGTTGCGCAGCACGATCTCCGAGCGCTCGCCGAGCAGGCCGAGGGCGATCATGAAGCAGGCCGCCGACGGATCGGAAGGCACGCTAAAGGGCTTGGCGGCAATCGGCTTGCGCCCGTCGATGATGATCTCGCGGACGCCGTCGGGCCGGTCGATGGTTTCGAGGCCGAGCATCAGCTCGGTGTGGTCTCGTGAGCGGATCGGCTCGATGATCTTCGAGCGCCCGTCGGCATGCAGCGCCGCGAAGGCCACGAGCGACTTCACCTGCGCCGAGGGCACGGGAAGATGGTACTCGATGGGCGACAGCTCTTTCGTGCCGGTGATGACGACCGGCGCGGTTCCGGCGTCGGAGAGCGAAATCTCCGCCCCCATCTGCCGCAACGGATCAGCCACGCGCTTCATCGGGCGCTTCATCAGCGAAGCGTCGCCGACCAGCTCGCTCCGAAAAGGCTGCGCGGCGAGAATCCCCGCCATCATGCGCATCGTGCTGCCGGAGTTGTTGCACATCAGCGGCACGGGCGGCTCGCGGAAACTCCAGAGGCCGTTCGACTCGATGACGACACGCCGGACGATCCGCCCGTCACAGGCGGCAAGCTCCTCCTGGCGAACGGAAATTCCGGCATCCCGCAGCACCGACAGGGTTGACTGGTTGTCGTATCCACCCGAAAAGTTGGAAATCTCGGTCGTGCCTTCGGCGAGCGCTCCGATAAGCGCGGCGCGGTGGGAAATCGATTTGTCCGGCGGGAGGCTCGATACTTCGCCTTTAAAAATGCTCATGACTGGCTGATTATTGTTCGATAAAAAAAAGCAGCCCCACAGGGAGCTGCTTTTCAATGCTGAGTTCCTGAGAAATCAGGAGTTGCGCTCTTCGTTAGCGCGCTGTGCGCGACGCTTGCTTCTTGAACGCTTCAGACGGTTATCGATAGAAGGCTTCACGAAGTACGCCTTTTTACGAAACTCCTTCAGAACGCCCGCTCTCTCGTATTTCTTTTTGAAACGCTTGAGCAGCTTGTCAATCGATTCATTATCATTTACCTGAACGCTGACCAATGAAATTCACCCCCTTGACTGTGATTCGACTCTTAACGTCGTAATTTGAGTTTGATAATATCGGTAACGGACTCGGTGCTTTTCGGCTTGCCCTGGTTGAGCTGAACGTTTTCGAGAAGCTGTTTCCGGCCGCTTTTGCAAAATTCCACGATGATGACATGCGCCCCGCTTCCGGTCGCCTGCTTTTCACGAACTACCCCCACTTCATTGAGGGCTTTGTGATATACTGCGTCCCCTTGCGCATAGATTCCATGAGGAGTGTAGAGCTGGCAATCCTCCGGACTGAGCTCATTCGGGCTCAGATCCTTGTCGATCTGTATCTGCCACTCCTTGAAGAGATGCACCTGGTTACAGGAGGTGCACCGGATCCAGTACTGGTTCTCGGCGGCTGAAGCCGCCTCTTCCGCGACCGGATTCTTTTCCTTCGACTTTTTATCGGACGATTCGAAAAGCGGATCGTCCTCCTTGGGCTTGTCGCTCGGCTTCCATTCACCGACAAACACCTGCTCGGTGATGCAGCCGCAGCCATCGCAAAAACCAGGCTTGATCTTG
Source organism: uncultured Chlorobiaceae bacterium (assembly GCA_964476855.1). Classification (GTDB taxonomy): domain Bacteria; phylum Bacteroidota; class Chlorobiia; order Chlorobiales; family Chlorobiaceae; genus Chlorobaculum. The sequence continues at coordinate 5,060 of CAYZCF010000087.1, read as the reverse complement.
CCTTCGAGTATGTACTGCCTTTTTCTGGACTCTACCTTCATAAATGTCGCTGTTGTTGGAGTGCATGTCTTTGCACTCTGTCATGCGCTTGCATGAGGTTCGGAAGTACTTTCCTGAACAGGCTCCGGGAACACCGCCCGGTTCAGGCCATTGATGGCGCCTCATGTCCAAAGAAATGTGGCTTTAACAGGCAGATATGCGGGAACCATCGCCGTCAATGGTTCCATGAAGCTCTCTGCTCAGGAGTGCTTAGATAAGTAAATCACCCCAAAAAAACAACCATATAATTCAGACAGACTTCACTTATGAGTCAATACATCGATAAGGTCTGATTTGTTAATCAGTTGCAAGCGGCCATCGTTGAGGCTGATGAGCACGCCGGCGGCGTTTGCCTGCAATTTTTCCGACAGTTCTGAAATGGTCGCATCGGGCTGGCAGACCGGGAAGGGCTTTTCCATGAAAGCCACGACCTTGGCATTCATGGCCGAGTCGTTCTCGATGAGGATGGAGAGAATCCTGTTTTCACTGATACTGCCGATGGGCGCACCGAAGGAGACGATTGGCATCTGGGAAACGTCGTTCTGCTTCATCGTTTCGAACACCTCGGCGAGGGTCTGCTCGGGCTGGGCGAAGATGAGGTCTTTGCGCGCCTTGCGTTGCAGGATGTCGTCCGCCGTGATCTGGTCGAGCGCCGTCTTGGCTTTGCGGTAAAATCCCTGCCGCCGCATCCAGTCGTCGCTGTACATGCGCGACAGGTCGTAGCCGCCGAAATCGGTCATCATCACCACCACGAGCGCATCGTCGCCGCAGGAGTCGCCCTCCCGGAGAGCGGCAGCCATCGCCGCACCGGAGGCTCCGCCCGCGAAGACCGCTTCGGCCCGCAGCAGCTCGCGACCACAGTTGAAGGCGTCGGCGTCGCTCACCTGCACGATCCGGTCGATCACCTCCGGCTCCCAGAAGGCTGTCGGCCTCACCGCGCCAATGTCTTCGAGCTGGAAGGACGCGGCGCACCCCTGGCCCTTGCCGGCGTGCAGATCGCGGTAGATCGACCCTTCCGGCTCGACGCCGATAATCTGCACCTGCGGGTTGACCGATTTGAAGTAGCGCCCGATACCGGAAATCATCGCGCCCGACGCCATCGGCACGAACACATGCGTCACCTTGCCCTCGCTCTGGCGGAATATCTCCGGCCCCGTGGCCTCCTCGTGCACCTGGCGACTGACCGGATTTTCGTACATATTGGCGAACCAGGCGTTCGGAAGGGTGCGAACGAGGTTCTCGGCCACATCGACGCAGCTTTGAAGGTCACCGGGCAGCGCCTCGGAAGGGGTGAGCACCAGCTCCGCGCCAAGCGCCCGGAGCACCTCCTGCTTCTCGCGGCAGATGTTGTCCGGCGCAGCAAGCAGCAGCTTGTAACCCCGGCTGACCGCCGCCATCGCGAGCGCTATGCCACTCGTGCCGAAGGTCCAGTCCACGAGCGTCATGCCGGGGTGGATCGCGCCACGCTCCTCGGCGTCCCGCACGATGGCCGCCGAAACGCGGCAGTAATGCGAAAAGCAGGGGTTCATGTATTCGAGCTTCGCCATGAACCGGGCGCGTTTCTGCCGGGTAAGCTGCTTCATGAGAACCAGCGGAGTGTTGCCTGAAATGTCGAAGATGTCGTTGGTCATGGCACTCGATGCTCTGATAATGGTTTTTCGTGAATAATAATACATATAACAATAATTGTCCATTTCCGTCTGCGGATCGCCATTGTTTTGAAAATCATGGGCAAAAAACGTTTTTTAGAGCATGTCCGGCTTCCGGCCTGAACCAAAACTTTCAGATACTCTTGTGAGCGTTAGCCACGAACAGAACTCCTCCGTCGCCGCGCAGAACGGCCACTACCTCTCGGAAGCGCTCATCTCGCTCGACAACCTCCGCCGCAACCTTGCCTGCATCCGCGCTATCACCGGGCCACAGTGCCGCATCATGGGCATCGTCAAGGCGAACGCCTACGGCCACGGAGCCGCCCAGGTGACGGCGACGCTCGAAGAAGAGGGGGTGAGGGATTTCGGCGTGGCGAACATTTTCGAAGCGATCGAACTCCAAGAGGAGCACCGGATGCAGCCCGACTCGCGCCTCCTCGCCTTCTCCTCGCCGCTCACGGAGCACATCGGTCTGTACCTGCAACACGGCGTGGAGATGACCGTCTGCGACCACGAAACGGTTCGCGCCGCCCAGGCGATTGCTGAAGCGGAAGGCGGACGGCTCCGGGTGCAGGTGAAGGTGGATACCGGCATGGGGCGGCTCGGCGTCACGCCCGAAGAGGCGGCGGGACTGCTGGAGCTGATCGACGCCAGCCCGAACCTCGAACTCGTCGGCATCTACACCCACTTCGCCGAGAGCGACAAGCCCGGAGGCTTCACTGCTCGCCAGCGCGAACGCTTCTTCAGCGTGACCAGAGCGTACGAAGAGCGCACGGGAAAAAGCGTGACGAAGCACGCCTCCAACAGCGGCGCTATCGTATCGATGCCCGATGCGCGGTTCGACATGGTGCGCCCCGGCATCCTGCTCTACGGCTGCCACCCGGTTGACGCCGCGCCGTCGCCCGTGCCCGTGCGGCCGGTGATGCAGTTCCAGTGCCGGGTGATCTTCGTCAAGGAGGTGCCAGCAGGAACCTCTGTCAGTTACAGCCGCACGTGGTGCGCCCCGGAAGCGACGCGAATCGCCACCATCTCCGCCGGATACGCCGACGGCTTCCACCGCGCGCTCTCAAACCGCGCGCGAATCTGCATCGGCGGCAAGAGCTTCCGGCAGGTCGGCACGGTCACAATGGATCAGACGATGATCGATCTCGGCAACGACCGCTCGGTCAGGGTTGGCGACACGGCGGTGCTCTTCGGCTGGGACGGCCCGACGGCAGGAGAACAGGCCATCGCCGCCGGAACGATCAGCTACGAACTGCTCTGCTCGGTCTCGCGCCGGGTGAAAAGGATTTTTATCTGAAAAGCATCGCGCCTGCGATGATCTGCATACCCCTAACAGAACTTTCAACCCCTTATGAAATTTCTGGACAATGTCGCCGTAAAACTCGGCGTCACGAAGGCGGAGATGACCGCCGTCACGCTGCTCACCTTTTTCCTCTTGCTCGGCGGAGCGCTGAAGTACAGCGGCTCGGTAGAGGAGACCGACAAGGCGATCGCGAAAGCCGAGGCGGCTCGCTACTCCGAAGCGGAAGTGGACAGCCTGCTCAGCCTCGCCATGCAACCCGGCGACGCTGTCGCCGCTGAAACCCCCGGCATGGTGGCAGGCAATGCGGAACAGGAGGAGCCTGCGACGAGATCAACGGCGAGACGTTCGTCGAAAAAAACATTCACCGGAACGATGGCGTTCAGGACGGCCTCCGCCGCGCAGCTTCAGAGGATCCCCGGCGTCGGCCCGGTGATGGCCCGGCGGCTCATCGAGTTCCGCAAACAGAGTGGGGGAAAAGTCGATCATTTTAACGATTTTCTGAAAGTGAAAGGAATCGGCAAGAAAAAGCTCGAACTCCTCCAGAAGCACCTTACCCTCGACTGATGAGCCGAAGCCAGATCGCCTGCGCGTTTGACGCAGGCAGCACCACCATAGCGCGAGTGAAATCGACCAGCCACGGCTCGTTTACGATGACCATGTGCCGCACCCTCGACGGCGGTCTCGACGACCTCGGCGGCCCGAAAGGCGCGAAGCTCGCCGGAAAGATCGTCTCGGCGCTCAAAGCGTGGCCTGACGAACCGGTCGCCCTCAGCTTTTCGCCCGCCGAAATCCTGACGCTCCCCGCCTGGTTCCCGTCTGGCTCTCCGGACGGCTATCGCGACAATCTGTGCAAGATCGAGGCGGGCTACTTCCTCGACAAGGCCGATAAATGGCAGTGGCACGACATGGCGCTCGAACCGGGCGCTCATCCGCCCGCCGAACTCGACCGGCGGATGCTGCTTTTCTACCCGCTCGAACCGGCGCGATTCATCGAAAGCGAGTTGCGGAAGGATCGCCGCGTTGGCTGGCGCGGGGTGCACGCCGAAGCGGTGGCCCGGCTGTCGGCGGTGACGGGAGAAGCGCTGGCCGTTCTGGAGCTCGAAGAGCGCTACGCGGCGCTCTCCATTTCGCGGAATGGCAAGATCGGCTATTTCCGGTACTGGCCGGTGAAGGAGGCGAGCGAGCGAGAGTACTTCGCCATCACGGAACTGACCTCGGCCCCGCTCGACGGAGCGCCAGTCAAAGTAACTGGCCTGGCGGCAAGCGCAAAAGTCATCGAACGCATCAGCCGCGAAACCACCCGCTCCATCGAACCGCTCGAACTGCATCCGTGGGTATCGGCAGAAAAAGGAGCCAACAAAGCAAAATCCCCAACCGCCACGATGCGAGCCGTCAGCGCGGCCATACTGGCGCTGAGGGGCGGAGAGAGTAACCTACCTTTGGCGGTCAGTTAACGGGAGATTAATTCACAGCTATCTTATCAAGGAATTCGATCCAGCAGCGCTGAACCTTTTGCATGTCATCAGCTTCCGCTTCGGCATAACCACGCTTTCCATAAATCCGGCACTTCAGCACTTTGGCTGATGCAAGTTTCTGGATTTGTTCAATGGTGATAGAAACTGTGAAAGCCTCTCTCGTTCCCACGCTACGATACCCCTTTACTACTTGGCCGTCAACAAAATCAACAGGAAACTCGATAACCTCATCGTCAGCGAGAAACTTTAAAGAGTTCTGGCCTCGGACAACAAAAAGCCAATTCCTGCTCCACGTCACGAGTTGCATTTCAAGAGGATGCCCTTCTACCAAGAGCAGATTAAAAGCAAATGTCCCGGCGCTACTACTCACTTCGTTGTGCATTTGCCTTATCACGTGTGCTTTCGAAAATTCATCGACATGATCGTCGATCTTGCACCCGGCATACAACGGGGCGCTTAACGACAGGCCAGCTACCAGTAAAACCAATAACCGTAAGAGTTTCATCGCTGTAAGAAATTTAGGCTTTAAAAAAAGCGGCTCTTCGCAGAATTTAATGGTCTGGTAGTAAAAATGAGTGGCTTGGTGTAATT
>CAYZCF010000086.1:7506-11590 GCA_964476855.1 uncultured Chlorobiaceae bacterium | reverse complement strand
GTGTTTGGCGAGGGGAACAGCTTCTGCAAGAAAATCACCTACCGCAACACAGGCGACGATCCCAAAACGCTGATCAAGGCGTTTCGCGTCGATCCGTTTCCGCGCATCGCAGTCACGGTCGATATGATCGCCACCGGTACGGATATCAAGCCGGTCGAGTGCCTGATCTTCATGCGCGACGTGAAGTCCGAGGGCTACTTCGAGCAGATGAAGGGGCGCGGTGTGCGCTCCATCGAGGATGCCGATCTCCATGCCGTCACGCCGGACGCCAAAACCAAGACGCGCTTCATTCTGGTCGATGCGGTTGGAGTGACGGAGGGCAAAAAGAGCGTCTCTCAGCCTCTGGAGCGCCGCCGCGCGTTGGCATTCGACAAGCTGATCGACCAGATCGCGCAGGGCCGCCGCGACGAGGATGCGGTCTCCTCACTGGCCGGACGGCTGGCCGCGCTCGACCGGAAGATCGACCGGGACGACGGGCAGCGCATCGCGGAGACGAGTGGCGGCTTGACGTTGCGCGACATGGCGAACGCGCTCCTGGACGCCATCGATCCCGACGCGATTGCGCGGCAAGCGGGCGAGTCGGCGACGGATGAGGAGTTCGCAAGGGCGCAGAACGGGCAGATCGAGGAGGCGTGCCGAGTGTTCGACGATCCGAAGCTGCGCCAGCTTTTGAAGGAGATCAAGCAGAAGTCGGACATCGTGATCGATGAAATTACGACAGACGAGCTTCTCAGCGCTGGTTACGACCTGAAAGCGGCTGAAAGCAAGATCGAGTCGTTCAGAAAGTTTATCGAGGAGCACAAAAATGAGCTTCTGGCGCTGCAAATTCTGTATAATCAGCCCTACGGCAGGCAGCGGCTCACGTATGCGGCCATCCGGGAACTGACTCGCAAGCTGACCGATCCGCCGTGGTATCTCGACGTTGCGTCGGTGTGGCAGGCGTTCAAGCGGTTGGATGCCTCGAAGGTGCGGGGCGCGCCGGTGGATCAGCAGTTGACGGAGATCATTTCGCTGGTGCGTTATGCGCTCGGCATGGATGAGCTGCTGGAGCCGTTCGGCGCGAAGGTGGAGCAGCGGTTCAATCTGTGGGTCGGGCGGCAGAAGAGGGCGGGCAAGGAGTTTTCGGAGATGCAGTTGCAGTGGCTCCGGGCTATCGCGCAGTTCATTGGCGCGAATGCTGAAATTACAAAGGAGGATTTTATGACGATTCCGGTTTTCGCTGATAAAGGTGGCTTGATTACCGCCCGGCAACTTTTCGAGCCGGGAATGCAGGAGTTGATGGATGAACTTCAAATAGCACTGGTGGGGTAATGAGTATTCCTAAAACTTGGGAAAAAACAGAATTAGTAAATTTACTTACCCATGTTATTGGTGGAAGCTGGGGAAAAGAACCAGAGTATAAGAGTGATGAATATGACTATGCATATTGTATTCGTGGGACTGAGTTAAAGAATTGGTGTCAAGAAAAAGGAAGAACCGCAGCGCTAAGAAAGATAAAAAAATCGGCGCTAAATAATCGTATACTTGAAGATGGAGATTTGATTCTTGAGATTTCTGGTGGTGGTCCTAATCAGCCTGTTGGTAGAGTCGAAATTATTGATAAAAGTGTGCTTTCTTTTGAGCCAAATATCCCTAAAATATGCACAAACTTTTTTCGTTTGATAAGGCCTAATGAAGAGATTCATGCGCCTTTTTTGTTGTTTTATTTAAAGTGTTTTTACCAAACTGAAGACATTTTTCAGTTTCAGTCTGGAAGTAATAATTTGAGAAATCTCAAATTTGAAGAATATGTTAAAATATTAGTGCCGCTTCCACCTCTTAACGAGCAAAAGCGGATTGTTGACAAAATCGAGTTGCTGTTCAGCGATCTCGATAAAGGCGAAGCGCTGCTGAAGCAGGCTCAGCAACAGCTTGGCGTCTATCGTCAAGCTGTTTTGAAAGCTGCGGTTACGGGTGAGCTGACAAAGGAGTGGCGTGAGCAAAACGAGCACCGTCTTGAATCTGGCGAGGTGCTGTTGCAGCGGATTCTTGAGCTGAGGCGCAAGCAATGGAAAGGACGCGGGAAATATCAGGAGCCGATAGCGCCAAATACATTCGGATTGTTACAAATTCCTGATTCTTGGAGTTATTGTAATGTTGAGCAGCTCACTTACGTTGAAACGGGAGCGACACCAAAAAAAGGTAATAAGTTATACTATGAGAACGGGTCGATACCCTGGATTACAAGCACTGCGGTTAATCAGCATCCGATTAATGATTATCAGTCTTTAATAACTGAAAATGCATTACGGGAAACAAATGTTAAAATATTTCCGATAGGAACACTTATTCTTGCAATGTATGGTGAAGGAAAAACCAGAGGTTCTGTTTCTGAACTAAATATAGAAGCGGGGACAAATCAGGCTTGTGCAGGTTTGATTTGCGAGCATTTGCCTTGCGAGACGAAATGTTTTTTAAAGCTATTCTTGAAATATAATTATAACCTGATCCGTTTAGAGTCTGCTGGTGGAGTTCAGCCAAATTTGAATTTAGGTATTGTAAAACAGACGGTTTTGCCTTTGCCATCAACAGAAGAACAAAATGAAATCGTGGATCGCATCAATGATATATTCTCGCAAATCGATGCGCTTGAACAGTGGTGCGCTACGGAGTTGGCGCGGAGCGGGATGTTGCGGCAGTCGATTCTGAAGGCGGCGTTTTCCGGCGAGCTGGTTCCGCAAGACCCGCGTGACGAACCGGCGAGCGAGCTTCTGGCGCGGATTCAGGCCGAGCGGGCATCGGCAGCGCGGGATAAGTTCAAGAAGGCGAAGGTTCAGCTCTGAGCACATTGGTGTTTGGCCGGTTTGGTGCTATTTTGATCATGAAAATCACAATCAGGAGAGAGCACTATGTCGATTATGGAAAAGGAAGAGGCACACAGGATCATCGACCGGTTGCCATCGAACGCGACGTGGGATGATCTCATGCATGAAATTTACGTTCGCGAAGTGATCGAGCGAGGCTTGGCCGACAGTAATGCGGGCAAGACAAAGTCTGTACAGGAGATTCGGGAAAAGTACGGATTGCCGGAATGAGAGTCCACTGGACGAACACCGCAGCAGGGCATCTCGATGCCATTCATGCTCACATCGCTCAGGATTCGCCCGAATACGCCCGACGCATGGTGGATCGGCTTACCCGAAAATCCCGGCAAATCGCCGAATTCCCGTTTTCAGGCCGTAAAGTTCCCGAATATGATGTTGACCACATTCGAGAAGTGATAGAAGGCCCATTCCGTATTATTTACACGATCAGGACCGATCAGATTGATGTTTTGGCTGTCATCCATGCGGCCATGAACGTACTATGGCAATCCGAAAAAGAAGATCAGGATACCGGACAGCAAACCTGAGCGTCCCAGCCTGAGCGTCATCAGCGCGAAAAGTTTGCGTTGATGAAATCCGGATTGACGCCAACATCACCACGAAGTAACATCACGAAAAATTTTCTCCATGACCGAACGCGACTATTCGTCTCTTGTCTCCAAAGTGTGGAATTACGCGCATGTCCTGCGCGATCAGGGCATATCCTACGGCGATTATGTCGAGCAGATCACTTATCTCCTGTTCCTCAAAATGGACGATGAGCGTTCGGAATTGCTCGGCGAGCCGTCGATCATTCCCGAAGAGTATCGCTGGGCGCAGTTGGCGAACAAGGACGGCGACGCGCTGGAGCTGCAATATCGCCACTCGCTCGAACAGCTTGGCAAGGAGCCGGGGCTGATCGGCACCATTTTCCGCAAAGCGCAGAACAAGCTCACCGACCCAGCCAAGCTCAAGCGCGTGGTGTCGCTCATCGCCAGCGAAGGGCCGTGGATCGGCATCGGCGTCGATGTGAAGGGGCGGATTTACGAAGGACTGCTCGAAAAGAACGCCTCTGAAGTCAAGTCCGGCGCGGGCCAGTACTTCACGCCGCGCCCGGTCATCGACGCGATTGTACAATGCGTACATCCCCGGATCGGCGAAACTGTCTGCGATCCAGCCTGCGGCACCGGCGGATTTCTGCTTTCCGCCTACGACTTCATGAAAACCCAGAGCCACGACCG
>CAYZCF010000086.1:0-7496 GCA_964476855.1 uncultured Chlorobiaceae bacterium | reverse complement strand
CCGCCAGATGCTCAAGCACCTGCGGCACGAAGCGTTCCAGGGCATCGATATTGTCGATGAGGTCGTGCGGCTTTGCGCTATGAACCTCTACCTGCATGGCATCGGCAACGGCGGCAGCCCGGTGCGGCAGGGCGACGCACTCGCCACTTCGCCGAATGAGCGATACGACGTCGTGCTCACCAACCCGCCGTTCGGCAAGAAGAGCAGCTACAAGGTAGTCGGCCAGGACGGGCAGGTCACGACCGAGCGCGAGAACTACGAGCGCGAAGACTTCAAGTTCACCACCTCCAACAAGCAGCTCAACGTCCTCCAGCACATCATGACCATCCTGAACGACTACGGTCGCGCGGGGGTCGTCTTGCCGGACAATGTGCTTTTCGAGGCCGGAAAAGCGGGAGAGGGAATCCGCAAACGGTTGCTGGAGCAGTTCAACTTCCACACGCTCCTGCGCCTGCCGACCGGCATCTGGTACAGCCCAGGCGTCAAGGCGAATGTGCTCTTTTTCAGCAAACGCCCGGCGTCGAAGGAGGCGCAAACCAGGGAGCTGTGGATTTACGATTTTCGCACCAACGTGCACTTCACGCTCAAGACAAACCCGCTCAAGTCCGCCGATCTCGATGACTTCGTGCTGTGCTTCAAAGATCGCCAGGAAACCGAACGCTTCCGTCGATTTTCGTATGACGATTTGATCAAGCGCGACAAGCTGAACCTCGACCTCTTCTGGCTCAAGGACGACAGTCTGCAAGACCTCGACCACCTGCCCGCGCCGGAGGTGATTGCCTCGGAAATCGTCGAAAACCTGCAAGCCGCGCTGGAGCAGTTCACGCTGGTCGCCGAAGCGTTGGGCAAAAACGGGGAGTGATGGCGAAGCTGGAGCCGCGGGAAGGGCATTGGCAATCAGTCGAGCTTTGCATCTCATCGCGGAATTTGATAGTATGCATTGCATACGCAACGCATAAAGATCAGGCTTATGAAAAGCGCATCGTTACCATCCTTACGAGTTGAGCCAGCCCTTCGCAAGGCTGCGGAGCAGGTTTTGCGGGAAGGCGAAACCCTATCAGCATTCATCGAGTCATCGATCAGGCTGAGTATTGAACAACGCCGCAGTCAGGACGAGTTTATTGCTAAAGGACTCGCATCACGAGACCGCGCTCGCGTAACCGGCAAGTACGAAGATGCCCAATCGGTCATCGACGAACTGGCCCGTATGCTTGCCGGGGAAAAGAAGAAACAGTCATGAGTTACACGGTTCGCTTTACCCCTGAAGCGAAAGAGGATGTTGTTCGGCTCTACTCCTTTCTGCTGGAAACAGATATTGATTCAGCCGAAAAAGCTCTTGAAGCATTGACGAAAAGCGTCAGTTTCCTTCAGGACTTTCCGTTCAGTTGCCGAAAGGTTTTTCCTGAAAATCCATTTCTTCGCGAACTCCTTGTCCCTTTCGGAAGCTCGGGATATGTCGTTCTGTTCGAGATTCAGGAAGAGTGGATGGTGACCGTTCTTGCCATTCGTCATCAACGTGAAGGCGACTATTATTGAACCGAAATCGTCATCCCGGAAAAAGAGGGGGTGAGGTCTAACGGTTTTCTGACCCGGCTTTCGCCGCGCGTTCGTACATGAAGATGCAGACGGGAGCGCCGAGTGCCTGTCGGCAGAGGATTTCGCCTTTCATTTCCGGGAACGCCAGACGGGTGGCGGCCATATCCAGTTCACAAATCACATGGCAGGGGATGTCGTAGCCGTACTCTTTGCACACCTCCAGCCAGGGGCATATGCGCTGGATTTCCAGCACGGCGTCTATGCCTTTGTTTGAAATATCCACCACATCCATCTCCATGCCGATTGCCTTGAACTGCGGGATGGCTGCGCGGAACGCCTCGGCAAGCGTCGGCAGCGCCAGCAGTGGTCCCATGCGCTGTTTCTGGATCTCCGGGAACCCTTCGAGCATGGTTTCCCACGCGACGGCCTCGCCGTGCTCTTCGCTCAGTTCCCTGAATCGGGAGAACTTCTTTCGCGCAGATTCGATCAGTTCCGTATTTGCGTTCTGCATGGCGTCGTCTCCAGATAAAGTGTCATCGGTATTTTTCAGGATTGAAACCCGTTACAAAAAGATACGCGGCGCGTTCTGGATGTTCAAAGAGTTCTTGAGCTGCCGTTGTGTTTTCCAGTACAATGAGCATTCAGGGAAGCTGCCGGGAAATCGTTATACTGTCGCCAGAATTTCTTTTTTGCCTGAATTTTAGAACGAGTACTCTTATGAGCGATCTGCCGAACTGCCCGAAATGCAATTCTGAATACACCTATGAAAATGGAACTCTCCTCGTTTGCCCCGAGTGCGCCCACGAATGGAGCCGCTCCGAAGCGGGCGAGGCCGAAACGGCGCGCGTCTGGAAAGACGCCAATGGCAATATCCTTCAGGATGGCGATACCGTGACGGTGATCAAGGATCTCAAGGTTCGCGGCGCGTCGTCGGTGCTCAAGGGGGGGACGAAGGTCAAGAATATCCGTCTCGTCGAAGGCGATCACGACATCGACTGCAAGATCGATGGCTTTGGTGCGATGCAACTGAAATCGGAATTTGTCCGGAAGGGGTAAACCATGCAAACAGTCGATTCAATGGAACTGCTCCGTGAGCTGTTCGAGGAGTATTCAGAGTGGTATTTCAGCGTCGCCGAAGAGGAAGGGGTGTTGCCGCGCTCGATTTCGGGGATTGCCGCCGATGGCCGTCAGTTCATCTATCTCATCGACGGGCTGACCCTGCAACCGATGGCGCGCAACAAATATCTGCGCTTCGTGCTCGACGAGCACCAGTCAGTCGTCTACGCCTATGGCACGCTGGCGCTGAGGGGCGACAGCGATCTGGGCGAAATCGAGGAGGTGCTCGATGTGGTGGCCGCCAATGCGAAACAGTACATCATGGGGCACTGGAAGGTGATTCGCGGCGAGGGTGGCAAGGTGACTGCTTTGAAGCCGATGGGCGTGCGCGAAGGCGACGATCCCGAGAAGTATCCATCATCGTGGTTTTTGGCTGGAGCCATCAAGTTTTCCGACGCCGAAAAGCTCAAATACGGCAGTATCTGGGAAGAGGCCAAAGCTGAAGTGCTTTTTCACGACCGGAACAGCGAGGGCTGAAAGGTCCGTCCTGACTTAATCTTCTCCTGCATGGCGGTCATTTCGGCGCTGACGATGTCTGTCGGCACGGCGATGATGCTGTAACCGACCGTGGTGATGGTGACGATCGTCCAATGCACCCCTTTCGAAATGCTGGTCAGGGGAAAAATACGACTACCTGGATATTTTGAGGCCGCCAAAAGAGGCTAAAAACGGGGTTTGACTACGCCTTACGTTAAATAACAGAAAAAAAACCCTGTCAAGCGCAGGCCGTTGTGCGGTGCTGTGGTTTTTATTGTATATTAAGTGCGTTAATGCCCCTCGATCCCCGCAATCAAAACAAGGAAATACTTATGTCAATGTTCAGGAAATCGTTTGCCATTTTTGCATTTGCCCTGATGGCCATCTTTTCGTTTGGCGCGACAATCAATCCGGTCTCCGCAGAACCACAGGCGGCGGCAGTTCAGCCCGTAACCAAAGGCTTGTTCGTGGTTGTTTCCTCCGATGATCCCATGACCCAGATGATGGCCATGGTGCTTTCGGCCCAGACCCTCAATCAGGGACGTTCCGTCCGCGTGCTGGTCTGCGGCAAGGCGGGCGAGCTTGTGCTGAAAGGCAGCAAGGAGAAGCTCTTCAAACCGCTCAACAAGTCGCCACAGATGTTGCTTAAAGAGATGATGGCAAAGGGCGTCAAGGTCGAGGTTTGCCCGCTTTACCTGCCAAATACCGGCAAGCCGCAATCGACTCTCATTAATGGTGTCACGGTTGCCCAGCCGACCGCCGTCGCTGCCGCAATGGCTGAAGATGGTATCAAGCTGCTTACTTTCTGACAGTTACAGCCATTCAGCTTTCATGGCGCTGCCGTCGGTTACCGGAATACCGGATCGATGGCAGCGCTTTTCCGTTTTGTTGCGAGCAGTCCGGTTTGTGTTGTGGAGGGGGGAGGCCGACTCGCCGCTTTCAGATATTTGTTGCTCAAAATGCTGCGAAGAAGCGTATGAGTAATTATATTCAGAGTAATATTTGTATAGAAGGTCAGATTACTCAATTCAAGGAGTTGTCATGTTAAAAGAAGCTGCTGCTGTTACGGGAGGTGCGCTCCTTCTGCCTCCGCTCGGAGTATCGATGGTTGCCTGCGGCGTGCCGGGGCTTTTGATTGCAGGGGCAGGTTTCCTTGTTTTTGACGCCATTATGCAGGAACGGCGTGCTTCGGCGGCATCCTCAGGATATGCTGCAAACGAGAGAGAAGAGCAACGGCAAGCCGTTCCTCCAGCGGAACCGGACACTTTCCGGTAATCGTTACCCCATTGCCGGATTGCTGCTGATCGCGGCGGATTTTGCGTCTATGTTGATAGCAGTTACAGATAGTAAACGGCTCATGCCGTGATCGGTCTTTCCATAGGTTCCGAAAGCCGGGTGACGCGAAATGAAATCGCGATGCCCCCTCACCGGTAAGGAATTTCTCCAACCATCGACTATGGCGGTTTCATTTTCAAGATCGATACAATTCCGGCAGCTTTTTTTACAAAAGCGTTCAGGATTTTCCGGGTCGGGGTATCTGGTAACGACTCGATTTTCCGACTCCGGCAACAGGGCGAACAATATTGACGGAAGAGCGCAGTCTGGCGATGAACCGTTCTGGGTGATGATGTTCGGCACGCTCCACCTGTTCACCTTCTTGATGGCCGGGGCCAATGTTGTTACCGGTTTTTTCGGGCAAGCCCGAAGATACGGAGAAGAGTTTGCCCTGTCGCTTGTCTGTGTTCCTGACCGCCATGCCGTCGGTTATCACCACTCTTTTCAATATCGATACCTGAAATATCCTGATTTTCAGCCAGGTGGCGCTGAGCAATCAACGGTCCTTCATCCTGTTTTCCTCTGCTGAAGTTTCGCCGGTGTGAATAGGTGATGGGCATGTTCGGGAGGTGCGGAGTCGAGTTCATCGTGGCGCTCAATCCCGGTCTGCTCTCTCCCAGAGTGACCGGAGAATAATTGATATGCAGGCATACCGCAACATGCTGGTGGTGATCGATGGCTACCGGGGCCGACGAAACGCTGGTCAAAGAGTATCGTTACGACCTGCTCGCGATGGCGGCATACGGTCACATTCTCTTGGCCATATTTCCCGCGCCTTGATCAACAAGATTGCCATACCGCTGCTGCTGGTCAGGAGAGAGTCTCGGGGGTAGTCGGCAAAGCCATGAACAAGATGGCCGAAACCCGTCACGGAGTCTGGCAGGTCTGTCATTTTTCGGGAGATGTTTCATCAACTATATATATACCGGAGGAACGCATATGAGTTTTATTCGCAAAGCCACGGGATGTGTTGCGCTTTATTGCTTGCTGGTGTTCTCAGGCGAGGCGCGGGCGGAGGCATCGGGTGCGCCGTATGTCGTCAAGGCTGCGTATGAGTCGCTGTCATTACCGGCGGGAGAGTCGATGGGTATGCTGGGTTTGGGGGTCGAGCGTCAATTCAGCGAGAATTTCAGTGGCGGCTTTGGCACCTGGACGGCGGTGCGCGGAGAGCGCGGGGGCTTCATTACCATCGGATTTCAGGGCAGCGCCAGTCTGCCGTTATCCGGGCCGGTTGGACTTGAAGCTGGTGCTTTCGTTGGTGCTGGAGGCGGAAGGGGAGGCGCAATACTGAGCGGCGGCGGCCTGATGCTTCGCGGATATGCCGGACTGGTTTGTGACCTGGAAGAGCTGGGCCGGATTGGTGCCGGGATGAGCTATGTCGATTTCCCGAACGGCGGCTCGATCGACTCGACTCAGCCGGTGGTGTTCTACTCTATTCCGTTCGGCTCCTCGTTTCGGCACTTCGACGGACTCGCATACGGGCATAATTCGCTTGCTGTTGTTTCAAAGCTGGTGCGCGTTCGTTCCGGCGTGCGTGATCTTTCTGGAAGCGCCCAGGATGATTTCACCCTTCTTGGCGTTGAGTGGAGGAGTTATTTCGACGATGACATTTTCCTGCGTTTCGAGACGGAAGGTGCGGCTGGCGGAAGCAGTACTGGTTACATGCAGGTACTTGTAGGCGCGGGCTTGCAGATTCCACTTTCGGATGCCATATGGATAGATGGTTCGATAGGGCTTGGCGGTGGCGGCGGTGGTGATGTCGATACCGGCGGCGGCTTTCTTGTCGATGCGGCAGCTGATCTGCGGTGCGCTCTCGGAGACGATCTTTTTGCCGCAGCGGGTGTTTCTTACCTGAAAGCGCCCAATGGCAGCCTGAAGGCATTTTGCCCTTCGCTTCAGATCGGGGGTACCTTTGGCAAAGAGTCGCAGAGACACGACAAGCTTCCGGTCAGGGTAAGGATGGTGAGTCAGCGCTATTTCAAGGGCTCTGAAGGTTGGCGCACCCATCATGCCGATCAGGATGTTGACAATCTTGGCGTGCAGTTCGACTACTTCCCGGTGCCGTGGGGATACCTGAGCGGTCAGGCGCTTGCCGCGTACGACGGCAATGCCGGGGCGTACATGATTGGCCTCTTTGGCGGCGGATTGCATCAGAAGATCGCCGGGCCACTGTTCGTCGAAGCTGAAGGACTCATCGGCGCGGCTGGCGGCGGCGGACTGGCGATGGGCTCCGGACTGGCGTGGCAAGTCAATGGCGGTATTGGCGTGCAGGTGAGCAAGGATGTGGCGCTGATGGTGACTGGTGGACGGCTCGATGCCGTGAATGGCCCGTTCAAAGCGGATGTTGTCGGGCTTTCCCTTGCCGTTGGCGGCAGATAAGGCAAAAAAGGGTGGGGGGCGTCTGGAACAATCATCAGACCTGATAACGAATCCGTGGTTCGTCCCCCTCCCTTCCCTGCCAGGGCTCCGGATTGTAATGGCGTATGTTCTTGCAGCAGTGCTTGATGGCTCATGAGACGTGCTTTGCATGGGCGCGTGCATGACGACTCGCTACGCTCCTTGCGATGACCAATCTCTGTCGGATAGCTGCCAAAAGGTTCAGGAAAGAGCAGGGAACCCGGTTCCCCGGTAGAGGATCAGGTGGTGCTGTTTCTGGAAGAGGGGCTGTTTTTTCAGGTAGAAGTTGTCGTACACGAACGCGACGATCTCCTCTTTCTGCGTTTCACTGTAATCATGGACCCCGGGGTAGAGCAGTACCATCCAGACAACTTTCATCAGCTTTTCGAAATCCTCCACGAAAAAACGAACACGGCTGCTTTTCAGGATGATCCTCGTGTCCCGGAACTCCGGATGGCTTTCGAGCTGGCGTTTCAGCGAGGGAAGGCTCTGGTCGTTGGTGATGCCGAAATATCTTCCGGCAAAGTGGTTGTAAAGCCAGGAAGTGGTGTGCGGATCGCGGCTGTCGGGAGACATGAGCACGGCATGAATCGCTCCGGTGCGGGCAAGCAGATGCTTGTGGATGTTGAGGAACA
>CAYZCF010000085.1:0-11653 GCA_964476855.1 uncultured Chlorobiaceae bacterium | reverse complement strand
GCCCCGCTTGCTCGCCTTCACGATGGCCTGCGCGATGGGCTTCGAGGTGAAGGAGTAGGCCTGGATGAGGATTTCCCGCCGCGCTCCGTCGATCTCGCGCACGACAGCCGCAGTCGCGCCGCCACGGGGCGAGAAATAGACATCGATCGTGCCGGTGGATTTGACGGGAACTGCGGTGGCGTGAGCGGGTGAGAACGGCAGCAAGACGGAAAACAGCAGGATGGCGGAGAAAAACTTCTTCATGATGGTACTACGGTGTAACTGATTGTAAATAGCGGCGCTAATGTACAATGCCGAGCCACGACGCGCAAGGAGATTTGCCGCCAAAAAGACGATTTTTCGCGGGCAACTGACAATACCTTTTCAAAAAAAAGCCCTATTTTTCTCGTAGTCTTGCTATCAGCACCCGAGCCACCAATACACCCCTAAACTCTATCTGATGGATGCTATTTTTGATTTAGAGATATTGAGACTTCTACAGAAAAAAGCAATGGAGGAATCATATGTTAATTTCAAGAGGGCAAAATGAAAAGCTTCATCGGCTTGCTTATAATTGTTTCCGTTTTCTTGGAATAGTTGCCGCCTATACAGTTATTATTCTCACACCAGAATTAATAACTGCATGGCCGGGAAAAAATCCTAGTGGAGTGGCAGGTATTCTCGGTTTTGGAATTTTCTTTCCCTTAGGTATACCAATACTTGTTGCTATCGCAATTGGACTTCCTCTTTCGTTATATTTCTGGAGAGACAAATTATTGATATTATTATTTCTTTTAACCATCGCAACATACCCATTGCTTTTTATGGTAAATGTTTATTATATGACGCTTATTCTCCTTTGCTTTTCAGTGATTATGCTGTTGTTAACGAAATACGGAATTAAACATATTATGGATTAATGTCCGATGATAAAAATATTCTCCAACCCCACAAAATCACACTCACCCCCTCTCTTTCTCCCGAAAAATCCGTATCTTTCCCGTAGTCTTTAAAACCCTTTCCCGCCAATTTTCCGCGTTTTCGATATGACAATTCTGGAGTATGTCGAGGCTCTCGACCGGCAGTTCAAGACCGGCCTTGCCACCGAGCACAGTTACCGCCCGCTGCTTCAGGGATTGCTGACGGAGCTGTTGCCGGACGTCGCGGTGACCAACGAGCCGCAGCGCATCGAGTGGAGATTGTGATTCATCGGATTATAATTTCGATTTTAAAAACAGGTTTGCCAGCAACAGCAAGTTTCCAATCCGCTATCAAATCTTCTTTACGAATCTCGATCTAGGCTTGAACCAATTTCATCTTTGAGGAGGGCAAACTTCCATCCAGTATTGTTCCATCCTTAATAGCAATCGAGGCATAATGCTCTCCGTATTCAGCCTGAATGTGAGGACAACGATGTCGCTTGTTGTGATAAAAATAAATCTGATTCAGGATACCATAAATATTGAAATGGTTGGCTTCACAGTGCTTCTTTCTCTGATTTCAACATTGATGATATGTGTTTATCCATTTATAATATCAACATTACGCCGTTTCCCGCTTGCCCAGGCTTTCGGATAAAAATGATATAACCAGTGAATTCATGCTGACTCCCTCCTGTTTTGCTCTGGCTGCCAGACGTGCGTGAAGGCTTTTCGGCACTCGCTGAATGAACTTGCCGCTGTAATCACCGCCACTTCCCGGCTCAGGCACCGGCTGCCCCATACTCTCCAACGCTGCAATGGTTTCCGCCAACGCATCCTGGCCATTTTGAATGGCTTCTTCCACGGTCTCGCCGTCCGAGATGCACTCCGAAAAGTCCGGGAAAGAGATCAGATACCCTCCACCATCATCGTCACTCAATGGACGAATTTCAAATGGATATTGCCGTAAGTCTCTCATAAATCAACCACTTATAAATTCAACAAACTTCTTGATGTAAATCGGTTTTATCGGGCGATGCGCTGGAACTGGCAGTGTCTGGCCATCAGGTCGAATAAACACTACATGACTTGTGCCACGTTGACGCCACTCAATCCCGTATCCTTCAGCAACGGTTTTGACCTGCTCAATCCGCCAATCACGAGAATTGATTCTCATTTTGTGAAGGATTTTTTCCGCGTTGCTCATACACGGATGATACTACTTGTAATATCTTAAAACAAGCATATACCTCTACTGGTTCAGTCGAGGATACGCTTAATTCTTCTTTGAAAATCAGCAAGACCCGCAGTAACTATAGTCCACAAACAAAAAAAGCCGGGAGGCTGCCGTAAAAAAGCATCCTCCCGGCTGAACAGTCCGGTTGCTGCAAAACAACGCTTATCCGACCTCTTTGCCAGCCATGACCAGCGTGGGCGGCATGCCGAGGTGTTTGCCGTCGAGCAGGACGTTCCAGTAGAGCGGCTCAAAGGCGAGTTTGCCGTACCAGTTCGCCTTTGTCTCCTTCAGGAGCGTGAACGGGCCGAGCTTCGGCATCGGGAACTTGCCCGGCAGCGGCTCGATCTTGTAGTTGAAGTCAATCAGCGACGACGTGCCCTTCGAGTAGACGATGAAGCAGGTCGAGTGGCCGTCGTAAATCTCCTCCGGCTTTGCGCCGTAAATCTCCGCCATGATATTGAACACCACGACGTCCGCCTCGTAGTGCGCCACCGAACCGGCCTTCGAGGTCGGCACGTTGGTGGCGTCGCCGATCACGTAGACGCCGTCGTGCTTGAGCGCCTTGAGCGTGTTGTGATGCGTCGGCACGAAGCCGATTCCGTCGTCCATGCCGGAGTTGCTGATCACCGGATCGCCGATGGTGGTCGGCACGATGACCAGCGTGTCGTACTTGACCTTGTCGCCCTGAACCGACTCGATGTACTTCTCCTTGCCGTCAACGCGGTTGAGTTCGAAGCTCGTGGTGATCTTGATGTTCTTCTCCCTGGCCGACTCGGTGAAGACCGCTGCGGCCTTGGGCTTGGTGAAGGCCATCGGCAGCGGTGTCACCAGCTCGATCTCCGATTTGTTCCTGAGCCCCCTCTTTTTCAAATACCAATCCGCCATGAAGACGAACTCGATCGGCGCGACCGGGCACTTGAACGGCAGCTCGGCGATGTTCATCACCAGCTTGCCGCCGTCGAACTCCTTCAGGCGAAGCCGGAGCTGATCGGCAGCCTCCCTTTCATAGAAGGTAAAGGCGTTTTTGCCCCAGGCATCCATCAGGCCATCGTTCTCCTCGGGAACGATCCGGCAGCCGGTGCTGATGATGAGGAAGTCGTAGGTGAAGGTGTGGTTTTTGGTCTTGACCGTTCTCTTGTCGGGATCTATGCCGGTGATTTCATCCATCACGAAATTGACACCCGGAGAGATGTACTTTTTTCTCGACTTTACGAGCGTGCTCGACTTCTGGATGCCGAACGGCACGAACAGGAGGCCTGGCTGATAGACGTGTTCATCGTCGCGGTCGATCACCGTAATTTCCCAGTCTGCCGGAAGGTGACGCCTCAGATTGTTCGATACAATCGTTCCTGCGGTACCCGCGCCCAATACGACTATTTTTTTAGACATACTCCACAGCCTCCAGCGCTGTTGTTTGATTTGAAATGGAAAAATCGCGAGGTGCAACGTCAAGCAGCATCATGTCGGCACATCGATCACATAGCTGCCAAAATAACAATCGTTAAAAGCAACCCAAGCAGAAAACGGGCCTTCGGGATCATCAGATCAATACAGAAAGCCTTTTCAGTCCACACCTCATCCAGGTTGCAACTCACCGTGCAGAAGGCATCGGTAACAGAAAACTGCAATCATCACAAAATCAACGATGCAACTATATAACCAAATCGATTAAAAATCATATAAATATATTTAACACGAATCACAAAACCAAACAAGAAATAGCTTCTCAATGGAAAAGCGCTTTGGTTTGAAGGCTGCGTGACGAGTGGTGGCAGAAGGTGAAAATCCGGATAAAACAAAAATCGCTGAACCGGTCCATAGAACGCCGGTTCAGCGATTTGAGGGGTGGCTTGATGGGGAGATAAATCCGGGAAGCCTCACTTCATGAGGTTACCTTTCCGGTTTCGTGTTGACCGCCTTGATGACGAGCGACTCGAAGTCCTCTTTGGTGAGGCCGCCGCTGACGGCATTGAGCAGCTTGCCGTCGCGCCCGACGACGAAGGTTGCAGGAATCGCCCTGATCTTTCCGCCCGGCTGGAACTTGCCGAAGGCCGCTTCGAGCTCCGGAGTAGTCAGGCCGACCGGATACTCGACCCCCATCTCCCAGAGAAAATCGGGCAGGGTCGCCGGGCGATCCCGGAAAGCGATGCCGACAAAGGTGAAGCCCTGTCTGGCATACTTTTTCTGCAACGCCACCATGCCGGGAAGCTCCTCACGGCAGGGCGGGCACCACGAGGCGAAAAAGTTGACGATATAGGGCCTGCCCGCAAGCTGCGAGCTTTTCAGCTCCTTGCCGTCGAGCGTCCTGAGCGTGAACGCCGGAGCGGTTTTGCCCGCAACGGCGGGGCTTGCGGGAGGCGCCGCCGCAAATGCATTTGCAGCCGGAACCGCGCCGAGCATCGAAAGCGCCACTAAAGCGGTGGCGAACAGTTTCTTGATGGATTTCATGAACCATTTATGGATTGAGCGTTTCAAAACAAACGGAGTCCGTCAACAGGCCCTTTCAGGAAAAAAGCGAACTGTGTTCTCAAAAGCAAAAATCTGTTGGCTGACGGAGGGCTGGAATGTCCACCCTCCGTTCATTGCGGAAACTGGAATCAGTCGCGATTTCGCTTCTGGAAAAGCCTTGTCCGCTGACGATCATCGCCTCACATGAGATCGATTCCCGGATTGCTGCCCATGTTTTTCAGTTCGGGCTGATTGAGCTTTTTCACTTCGACCACCTTCTTGTCTTTCAGATACGCGGCCACAGTATCCCAGACCGGCTCGCCCGGCGACTTTGCGCCGACGGTCGCCCAGCCCGCAACACGGTACTTTTTCGACGCATCCACCGGCTTGCCGTTTTCGAGCCGCATATTGTCGATGCGCTTGCCCATCGTGGCCGTCGGATCGATGCGGTAGCTGAGGCCGCCGGTGCGCACCATGTCGCCGCCCTGCTGGTAGAAGGGATCGAGATTGAAGAGGTTGTCGGCCACGTCTTCGAGAATGTTCCTGATATCCGCGCCGCTCATCTCGCGCACGTAGGTTTCGGGATAGGTCATGCAGGTCTGGTCGAGCACATGCTCCATCGTGATGGTCTGGCCGGGCAGAATGCTGGTGCCCCAACGGAAGCCGGGCGAAAGCGAAATCTGCGCGTCGTTCTGCTGGCGAAGCGCGTTGCAGATGATCTGGTCGAACGGGCCGTCGAAATTGCCGCGCCGGTAGAGCAGCGATCCGGCCACGGCGAGCGGCTCCTGAAGCTTCTGGAGGTAGGGCGCTCGCGTCTTGTCGATCAGCGCCTGCATTCCGTTGTGCGCCGGAAGTTCGTTGGAAAAGACGGGAAGCAGCTTGTAGTTATACTCCTTGACGCCGCCATTGCCGAGCTTGAGGTCGATGACGCCGAGGAATTTGCCGTTCGATCCGGCGTTGGTGACCAGCGTTCGGCCCTTGGCGTTCTGCACGACAAAGGGCTGCGGTACGCCGTCATGGGTGTGGCCACCAAAAATCACGTCGATGCCGCTCACCACCTGCGCGAGCTTGATGTCAACATCCATGCCGTTGTGCGAAATCAGCACCACCGCGTCGGGCTTCTCCTTGGAGCGAACGGTATCGACAAGCTGCTGCATGTCGCTGGCATTGATGCCGAAAGTCCAGTTCGGGATGAAGCGAGCCGGATTGGCGATCGGCGTGTAGGGAAACGCCTGGCCGATAACGGCGACGCGGTGGTTACCCACGGTTTTCACGACGTAGGGACGGAAGGCGTGGCCGGAATTCTCGTCGAATGCCTTGGCTCCGTTGAAGAGCGCATCCTCCTTGACCTTGATGTTCTGCGCCACGAAGTCACCCTTGAATGCCGCGAGGTTCTTGAGCACCTCCTCTTCGAGATAGGTGAACTCCCAGTGGCCGGTCATCACATCGACGCCGAGCAGGTTGCACGCCTCGACCATGTCCATGCCTCGATTCCAGAAAGCCGTGCCGGAACCCTGCCAGGTGTCGCCGCCATCGAGCAGGAGGGTCTTGTTGGCTCCGTACTCCGAACGCATCCGGTCAACGAGCGTCTTGAGATGCGCGAAACCGCCAACCTTTCCGAACCGCTGCGCCGCCTCGGCGTAGTTTATCGCGCTGTAAGCGTGAGCGAGTTTGCTGCCGGGGGCAATGCCGTAATATTTCAGAAGCTCATTGGTCACCAGATGCGGAGGACGTCCGAAAGCCTGCCCGAGGCCGAGGTTCAGGCTCGGTTCGCGATAGTAGATCGGCATGAGCTGGGCATGGGTGTCGGTGATGTGCAACAAGCGAATGTCGCCGGACTGGCCGAGATCATAAAGATCGGAGGGGCTGCCTGCCGCGGAAGCCAGGCCGGGCAGAAGGCCTGCGGCTCCGGCAAATCCGAGAATGCGGAGAAACTCACGACGGGATAGGTTCATGAATCGGGGCGGTTTGAGTTGCCGTAAAATTACTGATCAATGAAGATCGGGACGCCGTTGCGGGGGTCAGCCGACGTCCCGGCGGAAGTCAGTTTTCGGGAATCATCATCTTCCAGTTCTTCGCCATGTACTGACCCTGCGCTTTTCCCGCGCGGGCCTGCAAGAGGGCTTTCGAGGCGAGTTTGTCGGACTCCGCCTGGTCGCCTTTCTGGAGCGCCTCCCTGGCCGACTGAATGAGCGAAGCCGTATCGCGCCACTCGTAGCCGAGGGCATCGGCCTCCTTGCGCGCCGCCTCGGCCTGGTCGATCAGCGCCGAAGATGGCGCTGCCGGAACAGCCGCCGCGGGATCGGCCAGCAACATCGTGCCAGAGGGCATGAGCGCCAGCAAGCTCAAGAGCGATAACACTTTTTTCATGGTTTCTCCTGCTTATTTTCTTGAGGCCGGGCCATTGAACTTCAGGCCGTTTGACATGGCCGTCTGGAAAAATTCCAGATTGCGATACTCCTTGCTCTGCGAGGCAAACGGCTTGGCGCCGATGTTTTCGTTGCAGCCGGCGTAGCGTCTGTGCAAGGTGCCGATCTCGCCCCATTTCGAGCGGAACACCGGGAAGTGCGTGGTGTGACCGAGCGCCGGGCTCATGATTTCAGCCCGCAGGCGGCGTCCGGCATACTCCATGTGGCAGCCCGAGCACGACATGTTGAGCTGTCCGCGCTTGGCGTAAAACATCTCCTTGCCCTTCATGTAGGCGTCGTAGGCCGCCTTGCTTTTCACCTTGACATCGACCTTCTGGCCCCGGCTGATCGAGGCGATGTAGGCGGAAACCCTCGCGATGTCCCCTTTTTTCGGAGCGTAGGGTTTTTCGCCATTGGCAACGCGGCACTCGTTGATGGCCATTTCGAGCGTTATCACCTCTTTGCGCTTCTCGTCGAAGTAGGGATACATGCCGCGCACGGCTCCCCCGTTCGGGAAGCAACTCGCCAGCGATTTGCCATTGGCGAAGGGCTTATTGAAAAGCGCCTTGCCCGCCTCGACATCGAGTTCGTAGGGCGGGAACTCTTCCATCTCCTTCCACTGCTTGCGGGAATCCTCATCGAGAGCATAGACGCCATCGCCGAAATCTTCAAACTTCACATCGGGAAACTCCTTGCGAAAAAAGCCCTGGAACTTCCTGACATCCGCATCGACCAGCGCCTGGTAATTGACCGCCGCGTGAGCCGGTTTCGCCGTCATGGCCGTCATGGCCGTCATCAGAACGAGCGCGCCGGTAAACAGCCCCCGCTGAATTGTTTTTTTCATGGATGGGTTCTCCTGTGGTTGGGGATTACATTGCCGTAATGGCTTCCTCCGCGGTTTCGGAACCGCCCTTGTTGTCCACCCAGGAGACCTTCAGCTTGTCGCCTGCCTTGGCGCCAGTGAACTGGAAAGACAGATAGGGATCTTTCGATACACCGGGGCCAAGTTCGGCGTGGAATACGGTCTCGCCATTGTGAGTGGCCGTCACCTCGGTGATGTAATGGTGCGGCACCAGCGTACCGTTCTGCTCTTTGCGACGACCGGTCTCCATCGGATGCGGAATGAGCATCTTGACCGCGACGGCGTCATTCTGTACTACTGCTTTGATTTTCATTGTTTCACTCCTGAAATGTGTTTTGAATGGTTATCGATTATCCGCCACAGCCGCCGATGGTCACCTTGACCTCGCGAACCGCCCTGTAGAGCTTGCCGCCCGCCTGGACGATAACGACGAGATTATCGGTCTTGGCCATCCTCATGCGAAGCGAAACCTCGGGCTTCATGCGCGGCAGCACGTCGAACGATGCCACCATCGGGCTGAAGTTTGCCGGAGTGAAGATGCTGATGCTGGTAGCGCCGGGAATGGTGGTCGAGACCGTCACCGGCACGAAAGCGCCGTTCTCGGCGATCTCGGGAGCCTTGATCTGGATTGCCGTCGAATCCTGGATCGGAAGGGAACCGAACTTGGCTGCGATGGCGTCGTCGAGCTTGCTGGCGGAAAAAGCTTTCTCGCTCCAGCTCGCCAGAAGATTGCCGGGCATGAACGCAAGTACCGCGACAGACGCCGCCGACCCGGCTACCGATTTACAAAAATCTCTGCGGGTAATACCCATGGGAGCCTCCTGAAAAAAAAGAGTGTTATTGGTGTGACCCCAGGCGGGGCCTTGTCTGAAAAAAGGTGAACTCAGAGCGTGTAGAGATAATCGATGATCTGGGCGATTTCGGAATCGCTCAGGATGCCGTGCTTTCCGAAAGGCGGCATGATGCTCTTCGGATTGATGATCGTCGCATCCTCGACCTGTTTGCGCAGCACCTCACGGTCGGGATAGCGCTCTTTCATCTGGCTGAGAGGCGGACCGTAGTTGCCGGGAAACTCTCCATCGCCCATCATGTGGCAGGCGATGCAGTTGCCTTTGTTCGTGTCGAGCGCAAGCGCCCTGCCCTTCTCGACAGAAGCGTCAGCTGCCGGAGCGGCGGCGTTGCCAAGTGCTGGCAGCATAAGGATGGCCGCTGCCGCGATTATGCCTGAAGACTTCATATGTCCTCTCTTGTTTAGTGAGTTGAAATCCTGCGTGAGTAAAAAAATCCGCGATCAGCCGCAGCAGAACCGCGCGCTGCGTCCTGAAATGCTCAATCCCAGGTATCCTGCGATATATTTCGATACCAGTTATCCGCCTGTTCGGCCTCGCCAGCCAGTTGAGCGGTGGTTGCCTCCATCGAGGTCAGATGGATGGACTCGGGATTGTCCTTGATGCCTTCCGGGCTTTGGATGTAGCCGCCTGCGACGGAGATTGCATAACCGGGAGCGATCATGCTGTAACAAAGGCTGGCCAGATCGTGCTCGCCGGCAGCAGGGCCGCCAAACGCAGCGACGATAGAGGCCGCCAGAGCCTTGGCTTGTGTATTGGCCGCCGTTCCCGATTTGGGCATGGTTCCCACCAGAGCCGCATCGCCGATGACGTGAATGCCAGGGTGCAGGAGCGATTCGAAGTCCGCGGGATTGACCGGGCACCAGCCGGAAGCGTCGGCAAGCCCGGCATCGATGGCGATGCGCCCGGCTCTCTGCGGCGGAATAACGTTGATCACCCCGCCCTTCTCATCGCCGAATTCGGTCGAAACCGTCATCGTAGCCGGATCGAGCCGCTCGACATTTCCGCCGACGGAGGAGGAGCGCCACTCGATCTTGCCGGGATAGAGCCGATCCCAGCCAAGCATGAACAGATCCTGCTTGGTGAAGACCTCCTTGCCGTCGAGAATGATGACCTTCGATTTCGGCTTGTTTTTTTTCAGATAATGCGCGATGAGACTTGCACGCTCGTATGGAGCGGCGGGACAGCGGAAGGGATTTTTCGGAGCGCAGATGATCACGTTTTCACCATCTTTCATGGCCAGAAGCTGCCTGCGCAGCAAAAGGGTCTGAGGCCCTGCCTCATAGGCATGGGGCAGGACCGATTCGGCGGCCTTCTGACTGTAGCCTGCAATGGCGTCCCAGATGAAATCGACGCCCGGCGACACCACGAGACGATCGTATTGAAGCGACCGCCCGCCTTTGAGCTTCACGGTTTTCTTCACCGGATCGATGAGCGTAGCCGCATCGTGAATCACTTCGACACCGTAACGATTCCGTAAAGCATTGTAATTATGGGCGATATCCGGCATTGTCCTAATCCCGCCGATAACCGCATTGCTCATCGGACAGGTATGAAACACCGTCTTTGGCTCCACAAGCGTCACCGAAATCGCTGGATCCAGCTTTTTGAGATAACGCGCCACCGTAGCGCCCCCGAATCCCCCGCCAATCACGACGACGCGAGCCTTCGAAACGGAGGCCATCAGAGGCCCGGCAGAGAGGAGCAGAGAGGAACCGGCAAGTCCGGAAATCAGCAACTTGCTGAAACTCCGGCGAGATATCGTATTTCCCATAATTCAAATGGATATTTACCGTTGAAGGCAGAAATCAGAAAAAATGGCGTCAGAGGCCTGCATACACACAGAAGCGTTTGGCTCAAACAAATCGCAAAACACAAACAAGAATAAACGATATATGATTATGTAGTTATATAATAAAATAAGGGTAACTATGCAAGACTTAACCTGTTTTTTACGCTCATATAAATGCATGAAAGACAAAAATTCATGAGACACATGTGAACTCGCCGTTATGCGAAATGAATCGAAGGAGCCTCAAGCGGACTTCATCCCTTGAAAAAAAACAGCCTTGACGTAAAAAATGATAAAGATCCGGCTATCAAAAAATTTCAGATTGTTCGCTACATTTAAGATGTGATTATAGTTGAGGCTCTTATGAACCTTTAGGCCGACGTCAACCGTGATCGGAAATTCCTGTCGAACCAACCACATCAAGGAAGAAGCGCCAGTGCCGTCAACTCCTTCTATCCGGCAGATACAGCTCCCATCCAGAGCATCCATGATCGACGCGGGAATCAGGAGTGCCTGTTCGCTGATGATGGACGAAGACGATATCTGGTCACGGTACAGTAACGATAAAACCGACATCGGCGAACATCTGGCGTGCGTCATCAGAACCCTGTCGGCTTCCCTGCCGCTCACCCGGAAGCTTCGGGCGCTCTCGATCGGATCGAGCAGCGAGCCGCAGTTCCGGATCCTCGAAACCGCATTCAGGGGTGGGCTGTACCTGCTCGACATCGACCCTCAGGCACTCGAAACGGTCAGGGAACGGGTGACCCGGCAGGACATCCGGCACGTGCGGATGATCACCGGCGATTACAACCAGCTGCTCCGGCAACCGGAAAGCGTGAAAAACTTTTTCCGGCAATCGCTCGACAACCGCAAACTCGACCTCATCACCCTGCACCATTCGCTCTACTATTGCGGCATGGAGGACTGGCTGCCGTTGTTCCTCATCATCCCGATTTGTCATATACAAAATAAGTCTTTTATATGATGAGAATTATGCGGATTCCTATCAAAATTCTGGCGCAGAAACATAATTTAAAGTTCTTGCAATGTTCGGCTTTTTCTGTTGAAATAGTTTGAGTTATTTCAATGGAGCGCCCCCTGACCTCTGGCAAGAGAGTAAAAATGGCGACCATCCGTGAGGTGGCGCGCGAAGCCGGTG
>CAYZCF010000084.1:0-11774 GCA_964476855.1 uncultured Chlorobiaceae bacterium | reverse complement strand
CCTGATGGAGATCGACAACTCCTTCTATCCGACGCCGGTCTTCCGCTGCCACCTGCAACGCACCGAGCCGATCGGTCCCGACGCGCTGTACGACATCAGCCAGATCGTCTTTGGTGAAGATGCTCCCGACAAGACCTTCTATTCGGGCAAGAACTTCTGGATCGAGAGCAAGAAGAACCAGGCGACCTCTGATCACCGAGAAGTGCTCTGCATCCGGATTCCGTTCCTCAAGGACGCCGAGGATGTCTCGGTCGAGCGCATGGGTACCGACATCATCGTCACGGTCGATCGCGCCCAGCGCAACATTACCCTGCCCAGAGCGCTCTACAGTCTGGATATGGATCGCTTCGTCCGGGAAGACAACATGCTGAGGGTGATTTTCAAGGAGGTCAAGGTCGATAAGGAGGAGATGGAGCTGAATGTCAACAAGAATGTGCTCGACAAGCTTCGCTCCATGCGTCGCCTGAAAATCTGACGGCAATGCCGCCGAAAGCCGCGTCTCTCCTCATTTCCGGGGCGCGGCGCCGAACAGAGTCAGGTCGATTTCCGTATCACAGTTTCTCTTGTATCGCATTTCTGTCGGGATGCAAATTTTACCGGTAACTGTTTAACAATTCACCGGAAACTTGTATCTTGACAGCTTTGAACGATCATCAAAGGGGTAACCGCTACCCTTATTTTTCTGAAAAGAATCAGATTGTACCATGCCCGAGAAAGCGCACTATGGTCTTTTGAAAGGGAAAAAAGGAATTGTTTTCGGTCCGCTCGATGAAAGCAGCATCGGCTGGCAGATAGCGCTTCATGCTTACCGGGAAGGGGCGGAAATCGCACTTTCCAATGTCGCGACGGCCATCCGCTTTGGCAATCTCCAGGAACTCTCAGAGCTTTGCGGCAATGCTCCGATTCTCATCTGCGATGCCTCCAAAAACGAGGATGTCGATAATACTTTCAGGGAACTCAAGGAGAAAATGGGTTCCGTCGATTTCATTGTGCACTCGATCGGCATGTCACAGAACATCCGCAAGCAGGTGCCATACGAAGAGTTGAACTACGAGTGGTTCATGAGGACGCTCGATGTTTCCGGCATTTCGTTTCACAGGCTGGTCGCTTACGCGCTGAAGAACGAGGCGCTCAACGATGGTTCCAGCATCGTCGCGCTTTCATACATCGCTTCGCAGCGCAATTACTGGACCTATTCGGATATGGGTGACGCCAAGTCGCTGCTCGAATCGATTGCCCGCAGTTTTGGCCCGAGACTCGCCAAGCGCGGTATCCGCATCAACACGATTTCACAAAGCCCGACCTACACGAAGGCGGGCAGTGGCATTCCCGGCTTCGAGAAGATGTACGATTACGGCGAACTGATGTCGCCGCTCGGCAACGCGAGTGCTGAAGAGTGCGCCGAGTATACCATGACGATCCTGAGCGATCTGTCGCGCAAGGTGACCATGCAGAATCTTTTCCATGACGGCGGTTACAGCTCGATGGGTGCGACCATCCCCATGATCAAGCTTGCTCATGAAGTGCTTCATGACAAAGAGCTTGCCGAGAGGGTTGGTCTCGAAGAGCGTCATTAATCCAGGTACGCTTTGATGGAGAGCCGGTGTCCGCCGGCCTTCCGTTTTCCTTCATCACTTTCATACCCATTTGTCGACAGGGCCTTGCAGACCAGGGCCAGAAGGCAGGTTTCACCTTTTTTCAGGGCGGACTGCCATACGTGGAAGTGAGCGTTTTTCAGGCACGCTCCGTGCATTTACAGAGCAGCAGACAATCCCGGTTCACCTTCGGGAGCATACACGCGACAGTTATAGTACTGACAGGGGGTAGTGCGACTCCTTGCCGGGGTGTAAGATTTTCTTTTTTCCCAGAAGTCATTCATAACCATAATACCTTTAATAGCAACGATATGGCAAGCAAATCGACCATCATCTACACCAAAATCGACGAGGCTCCGGCTTTGGCGACCTACTCGCTGCTTCCGATCATCCAGGCCTTCACCCGCGGTACCGGCGTCGAGGTCGAGACGAGGGATATCTCCCTTGCCGGCAGGATCATCGCCAACTTCCCGGAGAATCTGACCGAGAGCCAGAGGATTCCCGACTACCTCACCCAGCTCGGCGAACTCGCGCTCACGCCGGAAGCCAACATCATCAAGCTGCCGAATATCAGTGCCTCGATTCCCCAGCTCAAAGCGGCCATCAAGGAGCTTCAGGAGCACGGCTACAACGTGCCGGATTATCCCGAAGCTCCGTCGAACGACGAGGAGAAGGCGATCCAGACCCGCTACGCCAAGGTACTTGGCAGCGCCGTCAATCCAGTGCTTCGCGAGGGCAACTCCGACCGCCGCGCTCCGCTCTCGGTCAAGGCATATGCACAGAAGCATCCGCATCGCATGGCTCAGTGGAACGCCGATTCGAAGGCTCACGTCTCGCACATGACCGAGGGCGACTTCTACGGCAGCGAGCAGTCCGTGACCGTGCCCGCCGCGACCAGCGTCCGCATCGAGTATGTCAGCGGCGCCAACGAGGTGAAGGTGCTGAAAGAGAAGACCGCGCTGCTGGCCGGTGAAGTGATCGATACGTCGGTGATGAACGTGCGCAAGCTCCGCGAGTTCTTCGCTGCGCAGATCGAGGATGCCAAAGAGAAGGGCGTGCTCCTGTCGTTGCACCTGAAGGCTACCATGATGAAGATCTCCGATCCGGTGATGTTCGGTCACGCCGTGTCGGTCTTCTACAAGGAGGCGCTTGAAAAACATGCTGCCCTGCTTGCCGAGCTTGGCGTCAACCTCAACAACGGCCTTGGCGATCTCTACGCCAAAATCCAGACGCTGCCGGAAGAGAAGCGCTCGGAGATCGAGGCCGACATCATGGCCGTGTACGCCAAGCAGCCCGCGCTGGCGATGGTCGATTCCGACAAGGGCATCACCAACCTGCACGTGCCGAACGACATCATTATCGACGCCTCCATGCCGGTCGTCGTGCGCGACGGCGGCAAGATGTGGGGTCCCGACGGCCAGTTGCATGACTGCAAGGCCGTGATTCCCGACCGCTGCTACGCCACCATGTACCGCGAGATCATTGACGACTGCCGCAAGAACGGCGCGTTCAACCCTGCCACCATCGGCAGTGTGCCGAACGTTGGTCTGATGGCGCAGAAGGCAGAAGAGTATGGTTCGCACGACAAGACCTTCATGGCCCCCGGCGACGGCGTGATCCGTGTGGTCGATGCAAGCGGCGAGGTGCTCATGTCACAGAAGGTCGAGACCGGCGACATCTTCAGGATGTGCCAGACCAAGGACGCTCCGATTCGCGACTGGGTGAAGCTCGCTGTCCGCCGCGCCAAGGCTACCGGCGCTCCGGCGGTTTTCTGGCTCGACAGCAACCGCGCTCACGACAGCCAGATCATCTCGAAGGTGAACGAGTACCTCAAAGAGCACGACACCACCGGCCTCGAAATCAAAATCCTCGCCCCGGTCGATGCGATGAAGTTCAGCCTCGCCCGCTTCCGTGCCGGGCAGGACACCATTTCGGTGACTGGCAACGTGCTTCGCGACTACCTCACCGATCTGTTCCCGATCATCGAACTCGGCACCAGTGCCAAGATGCTCTCGATCGTTCCGCTGCTCAATGGCGGCGGCCTGTTTGAAACCGGCGCGGGCGGTTCGGCTCCCAAGCACGTGCAGCAGTTCCAGAAAGAGGGCTACCTCCGCTGGGATTCGCTCGGCGAGTTCTCCGCTCTGGCCGCATCGTTCGAGCACCTCGCGCAGAGCTTCGGCAACGCCAAGGCGCAGGTGCTGGCCGACACGCTCGACCAGGCTATCGGCAAGTTCCTCGACAACCAGAAATCGCCCGCCCGCAAGGTTGGCCAGATCGACAACCGCGGCAGCCACTTCTACCTCGCCCTCTACTGGGCCGAAGCGCTGGCCGGTCAGGACGCCGACGCCGAAATGAAGGCTCGCTTTGAAGGCGTCGCCAAAGCGCTCGCCGAGAAGGAGGAGCTGATCAACGCCGAGCTGATCGCCGCGCAGGGCAGCCCGATTGACATGGGCGGTTACTACCAGCCCGACGACGAGAAGACCACTCGCGCCATGCGCCCGAGCGGTACGCTCAACGCGATCATCAACGCCATGTGATTTGTCGCGAGACAGCACGAAGCAACACGAAGCCCGGTTCATCGCCGGGCTTCGTCATTTCCGGGAGTTATCGTCCGGTGTTGCCCACGCATAGATGAACCCGCCGTCCGCCAGCTTCTCCACCACCTCGCTGATCTCGCTTTTCGAGACGACAAAGCAGCCGTTACTTCTGCCGATCATCGGGCCATAGCCGGTCACGACATTCAGCAGGATGAAGGGGATTGAGACGTACCCGGCCTTGTGCAGCACGATGTCGCGCTTTGCGGCGTTGCCGTTGCGCAGCGAGTCGAGGCCGTCGAGCCGGAGCGCGAGGCCGTGGTCGCCAGAGTATCGCTTCGTGACGCGGAAAAGGCCGAGGCTGCTCATATTCGACTCCGGCACGTCTGAAAAGCGCCGGGCGTACAGCTCGCCGGAGTTTTTGCCGTGAGCGACCCGATAGAACGATTGGTCACCGGTTTTCAGGTCGATGATGACCATCCGTTTCATGAATGAAGGCCTTGAGTAGTCGATGACGGCAAGCGCCCGGGGGGGCGCACTTGCGGGGTTCCGGTGCCAGTAGTCCTGCATGGCGGTAAAGGCCTCCCTTGTCGCTTCCGCGGCAACATACCCCGAATCGAGCACGAGAGCGATCGTTCCGAGGTTCAGCAGAAGAAACAGAAGCAAAGGCAGTACGCCTGCCATGCGGGCCGCTCTCTGGTCAGGATTCACGAACGTGGATCTGGAGTTGATGGATCTCCCGGTGTGGAGTGTCGTTCAAAATAGCCCGCCTTGTCGATTCGACAAAACGCCGGTTCCGCTCAGTGCTTCTTGATGAAGGTGCCGTTCTGGTACTCCTCGAAGGCGATTCGCAACTCTTCCCTGGTGTTCATGACGATCGGGCCATACCATGCGACCGGTTCGTTGAGCGGTTTGCCCGAGATGAGCAGAAACCGCACCGGATCGTTTTCCGTGCTGATGGTCACGCTCTCTCCATCGCTGAACAGGATGAGCGTTTCATTATCCTGATACCGTTCAGGCTCCATGTCGAAATAGTTGACCCCCTCCGTATCATGGGAGAACGGTTCGTCGGCATGGCAGAAGATTCCCTTCCCCCCGATGACGTAGGCGAGCGCCGTGTGCCCTCGCGTGACCGGATGGGTGAAGGAGGTCGATGGCGGAACGGTGATATCGAGATATTCCGGGTCGATGGCGATGTCGTCAACCGGGCCGACAGTCTCTCCGATTCTGCCACTGAAGAGCGAGATCGAGACGCCGCTGTCAAGCTTCAGCTTCGGTACCTGCGAATCGGTGATGTCGCGGTACCGTGGCGTGGTCATCTTCTGTGACGCGGGCAGGTTCGCCCAGAGCTGGAAACCGCCCATCCTCTTGTGCCGGTCGCCCTCCGGCATCTCCTGATGGATGATGCCGCTGCCGGCGGTCATCCACTGCAATCCGCCGGGCCGTATCACGCCCCGGTTGCCCAGGCTGTCGCCGTGTTCCACCTGGCCTTCGAGCATGTAGGTGATGGTTTCGATACCGCGATGCGGGTGCCAGGGGAAACCCTTGCGATAGTCCTCCGGGTCTCCTGAACGGAAATCGTCGAGCAGCAGGAACGGGTCGAACAGCGGAACCTGGCTGAATCCGAAGGCTCGTTTGAGCCGCACTCCGGCGCCTTCCGTGACCGGCTTGCTTTTGAACACCTTGCTGATGGTTCTCTGGATAGTCATGGTATTCACTCCTGTTCTGGATTTGCGAAGCTGCGCGGTGAGATAAGGAACGATCAGCCGGGGCCATTAAGTTCATTTCCGGCAACCCTGGCGGACAGCTTCGGGGTAGCGATGAATTTTCGACGGATGATCGAAATAGGACTGTTCAAAATGGCGGTTAATGTGTAATTTCACGCCACAAACGAATGAAAACAAGAGATTTACCAAGGGAACACGTATGCCAGCAAAAATCGCCAATATCCTCTTCATCGGTGACGTCGTCGGAAACTCCGGTCTGCAAATGGTCAGCCGGATGCTCAAGGGATTCATTTCGAAATACGAGGTCGATTTCGTCATCTGCAACGGCGAGAACGCCCACAACGGCAAGGGCATGAGTCTCGAAGCGCTGAACCTGATGCTCGAAGCGGGCGTCGATGTGGTGACTGGCGGCAATCACACCTGGAACAACTTCAACTTTTTCGAGACGCTCAAAACGCATGACCGCGTGCTTCGGCCCCAGAACTACCCGAAGGGCACCTATGGCAAGGGCCATGGCGTCTACAAGCTGCCGCGCGGCCTCGGCAACATTACCGTCCTGAACCTGCAAGGGCGCACCTTCATGTATCCCATCGACTGCCCGTTCCGCACGGCGGACTGGGTGATCAAGCAGACGAAGGAGCAGTCGTCGCTGGTCGTGGTCGATTTCCACGCCGAGGCGACCGCCGAAAAGCTTGCGCTGGCCTGGTACCTCGATGGGCGCGTGTCGGCGGTGATCGGCACGCACACCCACGTGCAGACCGCCGACGAGCGCATCTTCCCGAAAGGCACGGCCTATCTGAGCGACGTTGGCATGACCGGCCCGTACCAGTCGGTGATCGGGATGCAGGTCAAATCAGCGGTTGACCGGATGCTCTACCAGACCCCGCACAAATACGAATGCGCCACCGACGACGTCCATTTCGCCGCCGTATTGCTTACGCTTGACGTTGAGAGCGGCAAGGCTGTCGGGATCAAGAGGATTTTCTATCCGGAGTTTGAAACGACGGTGTCGCAGGGGTGAGTATGGGGAGGTTCGTCAGGCCCCATACGTTTCAGAGGGGTCGTGAACGGTCTGGTATCGATCCATCCACGCAAGGTTTTTACCGATAACCAGCTCTTCCATTGTTGTGTTATGCGTATTGGTCATGGGAATCAGCCGCATCTGAAAACCGTGTTTTCTTGCCAACTGCTTGACCTCGTCTGCGTTATCGTAGGTCATGAGGAAATCGCCCGCCACCGATTCGCAAATCTCGAATAGTTGCCCGTGATCGATTTCCGAATGGCGGTACAATCGTTTTCCGGCTTTTTTCCCGCCTGCGGTGTATGGCGGGTCTATAAAAAAGATGACGTCTTCATGGTATGAAAATTCCTTGATGACGGCGAGTCCATCGCTTTGACGGAAAGAGATTCTGTCAGCTACGCAGCTGATTGCCGAGAAACGTTTTGCGAGCGTTTGCGGATACCATCGCGACCGGATGCCTTTTCCGTTTTCCCCATATTTCAGCAATCCCGATCCGTTGGCGAGAATGCCGCCGTGTGAAGTTCGATTTTTCAGAATGGTCTGAAAAGCCTTTTCTCTGAGATCGCAATCGGCTTTCGACAATTCATGCGTGAGTGATTCTCGTGTCAGATCGAAGTTGACAATTCTTTGCGCCAGCCATTGCGCATCACCGTTTACAATCGTCTGCCAGACCGCTGCAATCTCTTCATCGAGTTCGACCATGACAGCGGTTTTTACAAGATTTTCGAAAAGGGCTGTTAAGCTGATGATTCCTCCACCGGCGAATGGCTCGACAAGAATGGCCGATTTTTTGCTCTGTTGCGACAGCCAGTCTCTGAATGTGGGCACGAACCATGTTTTGCCACCTGGATACCTGAAAGGGCTTCTCTGGGGAATCGAGGCGACATTCACCGGTTTGCGGTGAACGGATTGTATCGTTAACTCAGGGAACAAAGATTCTTGTCGTGTCAGGTTCATATCAGAATGGTTTGTCGAGCGTCTTGTTATTCGGCGGCGTTTCAAGATGCTCGTCGAGTTTTTCCTGAAGGAGACGAATAACGTTATCGATACTTCCGGGAACAGCCGTTGTGATCGTTAGCAGGGCAGGCTCGAATTCAGTATAGATTATATCGGTTTTTACGAGCTGATAGCGCTCCGATTTTCCATCTGAAACAGGTTCAAGGTCATAGATGAACCATGCAATATCGGCATCCTGTTTGCTGACTTTTTTCAAGGCGGGCAACGTGTCGAAAAAACATTTATTGATGGCAACCCCGATTTTTTTCTTCCACGAATGCAGAATGCCGCCTTTGAAGAGGAGTTGAGGAGCCAACCTTTTTCTCGATGACGAGAGAAAATCCGGCCGCGGATAATTCGGCTGGTTTGTCCAGTCCATGAAGGCGCGTGATTTCGTGTCATTCATGAAAAACTCGAAAGGCTCCCTGATATTTCCGGAGATATAGACAGCCTGGATTTCAAGTGCTCCGAAATCGATAACTTTTCCGGCATCATCATAGGCTACAAGAACGATATCGATGTTGCCAGCCGATTTCCCGTTGACGTCATTCAAACGAACTTCTGTCAGTGAACTCCAGCAGGTATTCTGTTCAAAGAAGAACTCGGCGGCATCTTCAGTGATCAGCCACTCTTCACGAAAGCGAACAGGGCAGGTAATGACCGGTTTTTCGTTCTGCAAAATGCTGCATATGCCGAGTGGATTTTTTGCCTTGTCTTTCGTGCAGTTCGGGACTTTGTTGTTGAATGGGCAAAGCCGGTGAGTACGGTATCGTTCTGCTTTGGCGGATGAGTCCGTTACCGGGAACCCAAAGACTTCTGCCAAGGGGTGTTTAAACGTGTTAATGCAGCATAAAGGGGTCTCGTTAAGCTTTCCAAGCCTCTCTTCTTGCCAATGTACTTGAAATTGGGCAAACCGGAAAAACAGGTAAAAATGTTGAAAGGCGCATCGGGCGCCCTTCAACAATCGAGAGATTTTTAATCTCTTACCTCTTTCCCTGCTCGAACTCTTCGGCGATGAGCACGTCTTGCTTGCTGCCGATGTAGAGCGGGGTGCGCTGGTGCAGCTCTTCGGGCTGGATGTCGAGGATCCGGCGCTCGCCGTCCGTGGCGCGGCCTCCGGCCTGTTCGCAGATGAAGGCCATCGGGTTGGCTTCGTACATCAGGCGGAGCTTGCCGTTTTTGTGCTTCTTCGTGGCCGGATAGATGAACACTCCGCCGGTCAGCAGGTTGCGGTGGAAGTCCGCTACGAACGAGCCGATGTAGCGGGTGCTGTACGGACGGCCTGTCGCCTTGTCCTCCTCCTTCAGATAGTCGAGGAAGCGCTTCGTGCCCTCGTTGAATTCGTGCCACGAGCCTTCGTTGGCCGAGTAGTATTTGCCCCGCTCTGGCGTCACGATGTTCTCGTGCGAGAGCAGGAACTCGCCGATGGTCGGGTCGTAGGTGAAACCGTGCACGCCGTGGCCGGTCGTATAGACCATCACTACCGAGGAGCCGTAGATGACGTATCCGGCGGCAACCTGGTCTGCTCCTTTCTGCAGGCAATCTTCGAGACTCGCCTTGCCGGGGTCGTCGCTCTTGATGCGGTAGATCGAGAAGATGGTGCCGACGCTGACGTTGACGTCGATGTTCGACGAACCGTCGAGCGGGTCGAAGAGCAGCACGTAGTTGCCGGTTTCGTTTTTCGGCGGCACGATGACGCTGTCGTTCTCCTCCGAACCCATGAGTGCGAAGCGCCCGTGCTGGCCGATGGCGCAGATGATCTTTTCGTTGGCGAACAGGTCAAGCTTCTTGACCTCCTCGCCCTGTACGTTGGTCGAACCGGCCAGGCCGAGAATGTCGGCAAGTCCAGCCCTGACGACCTCGCGACGCACCAGCTTGGCGGCAAAGGCGACGTCGTTGAGCAGATCGGTCACTTCACTGTTGACTTCGGGATAGAGCTTCTGCTGCTGGAGAAAGTGGCTTTCGATGGTGGTGAGCTTGTTCATCACAAAAATCATTCAAAGGGTTGCGGCGGTTCAGCCGGAGCTTTCGTGCCGATAATCGGGGATACCCTCAAAGCTATGCTATTTTCAAGGCTATTCCAACGCCGCCGGATTCCGGTTTTGAAAACGGTTTTTTTGTAAAGAAACGATGAATAATCCGTACATTCACCGACCATTTTCCTGACTCAAGGATTCATTCATGAAACGATACCGGTGGACACGCCTCGAACCCGAACCCACGCTGGTTCAGGCTCTTTCCGAAGCGATCAACGTTAGCTCGCCCATTGCCGCCGCGCTCGTCAATCGCGGCATTTCGAGCTTCGAGGAGGCTCGCCGGTTCTTTCGTCCTTCGCTCGACGAGATTCCGTCACCATTCCTTTTCAATGACATGAAACGCGCTGTCGGTCGCCTGTCGAAGGCTATTTCCGGTGGCGAAAAGATCATGGTCTATGGCGATTACGATGTCGATGGTACCTCCGGCACGGCGATGCTGTCGCTGTTTCTCGGCGAACTGGGGGGCGATGTCCGGCACTACGTCAATGATCGTTTCACCGAAGGGTACGGGCTTTCGGAGAGCGGCATCGCCTGGGCGGTCGAGCAGGGTGTCTCGCTCATCGTCACGGTCGATTGCGGCATTCGCGCCATCGCGGAGGTGCAGGCGTGCGCCGCCAGGGGGATCGATGTCATCATCTGCGACCACCACGAAGCCGGGCAGCTGCCGGAAGCGCTGGCGATTCTCAATCCGAAGGTGGAGGGGTGCGGCTATCCGTTTCGCGAGCTTTGCGGTTGCGGCGTGGCGCTCAAGCTCATCCAGGCGATGGTCGAAGCGCGGGGCGACAATCAGGCTCGCTGGCGGCAATACCTCGACTTCGTGGCCGTGGCGACTGCCGCCGACATGGTGTCGTTGCAGGGAGAGAATCGCGTCTATCTGCGTGAAGGCCTCGCGCTGATTCGCAAATCGCCCAGAGTGAGTTTCCGGGCGATGGCCGCGAACATGAAGGTCGAGCTGGCTGACTTCAGCATGATGAACATCACCTACGGTATCGCGCCCCGCATCAACGCCGCCGGGCGGATGGAGTCGGCGGGCGCGGCGATGCAGTGGCTCTTGAGTGCGGACGAGGCGGAGGCGCACCGTCACGCGGCGGAGCTTGAGCAGCTGAATGTGCGGCGGCGGGAGATCGATGCGGAAATTACGTCACGCGCCGAAACGATGGTAGCGGGCCATTGCGCCAGCTTCTGCTCCTCGATCGTGCTCTATGACGAAGCGTGGCACCTCGGCGTGCTTGGCATCGTGGCCTCGAAGCTTATCGACAAATATCTGTTGCCTACCGTCGTGATGGGGCGGATGAACGGCCTCATCAAGGGGTCGGTCAGGAGTGTCGATCAGCTCAACATCTACGACGTGCTCCACGAATGCCGCGACCATCTCGAACAGTTCGGTGGCCACCACCAGGCGGCGGGGCTGACGCTCAGGCCGGAGAATCTCGAAGCGTTCCGCCGCCGCTTCGACGAGGTGTGCCGCGAGTTGCTGCCGGTCGAAGCCCGCCAGAAGGCGCTCCTGATCGACGCTGACCTCACGCTCGACGAGATCACGCCGAACTTCCTGAAGGTGCTCGAACAGTTCTCGCCCTTCGGTTTCGCCAACCGTGAGCCGCTCTTCGTAGCCACCGGATGCCGTCTGGTTGGCAAGCCCAAACTGCTGCGGGAGCGGCACGTCAAGTTCACGGTGCGGGGGGAACGCAGCTCGTCATTCGAAGTGATCGCCTTCGACCGCCCCGACATCTTCACCGACCTCGAAGCCTGCAAAGCCTCCCCGGTTCTGCACCTCGTCTGTATTCCCGAAAGAAATCAATGGAACGGCCGCGAGTACGTGCAACTCCGCCTGAAGGACATGGCGGTGGGGGGAGAATTATGAATTA
>CAYZCF010000083.1:10999-11781 GCA_964476855.1 uncultured Chlorobiaceae bacterium | reverse complement strand
TGATGGATTGATGAAAATGCGACCAAGCAGTTCAGATTCTCCGTTCCAGAAGTTTGAGCAGATACTGCCCGTACTGGTTCTTGACAAGCGGCGCCGCAAGACGTTCGATCTCTGCGTCGCCGATCCAGCCGTTCCGCCAGGCGATCTCTTCGGGACAGGCGATCTTGAGCCCCTGACGCTTCTCGACGGTTTCGATGAAACTTCCCGCCTCGTGGAACGATTCGTGCGTGCCGGTGTCGAGCCAGGCGAATCCGCGCCCCATGATCGAGCACGACAGCTCGCCCCGTTCGAGGTAGGCCTGGTTCACCGAGGTAATCTCCAGTTCCCCTCTGGCCGAAGGCTTCACTTCGGCGGCGATCCGGACAACATCGTTCGTGTAAAAATACAGGCCGACAACAGCATAGTTGGATTTCGGCATTTCAGGCTTCTCGACGATGGAGAGCACCTGCCCCTCCGGATCGAACTCGACCACACCGTACCGCTCCGGATCGCTGACGTAGTATCCGAAGACAACCGCCTGCCGCCGACTCTCGACGATGCGCACCGCCTCTTCGAGCATTCCACTGAAGCCGTAGCCGAAAAAGATGTTGTCGCCGAGCACGAGACAAACATCGTCATCGCCGATAAAATCGCGTCCGAGAATGAAGGCCTGCGCCAGACCGTCCGGGCGTGGCTGGACGGTATAGGAAATCGAGAGCCCCCAATCGCTGCCATCGCCGAGCAGCTTGACGAACGACGGCTGATCCTCGGGCGTGGTGATGACCAGAATCTCCCTGATGCCC
>CAYZCF010000083.1:0-10989 GCA_964476855.1 uncultured Chlorobiaceae bacterium | reverse complement strand
GAGCGGATAGTAGATCATCGGCTTGTCGTACACCGGC
Organism: uncultured Chlorobiaceae bacterium; assembly: GCA_964476855.1. Lineage (GTDB taxonomy): Bacteria > Bacteroidota > Chlorobiia > Chlorobiales > Chlorobiaceae > Chlorobaculum. The sequence goes on along the minus strand of CAYZCF010000083.1, from coordinate 10,952 downwards.
AGGAGCTGCTTCGATACCCCCCTGGTCACCGGATAAAGGCGGGTGCCCGATCCTCCGGCAAGAATGATTCCTTTCATGGTGGTTGGTGATCTTCGGTCTGAGATTGTTCTTTTTCCGATATGCCGCTATCCAGGTCGGCCACTCTTTGGATATAAAATATAGATAATATTTCCTCTTTTTATTCGTGTATTTAGACAAGCAGTTCGCATTGTCCTGAAACACTTTCATTACAGAAAGCTCGCCGGAAACCCGTGTTTCAGCCGGAACCAATTATTGCGTACCTTATGCAATACCTACGAACCATCCCGAGCTTGACAGGCCTGCGATATGAGCATCCACAACCGAACTTCGGCAAAAGAACACTTCTACATCAACAGGAAGGCGAGAGATCGCTATCACCTCGACGACCCCGATCTGCTGGCGCTTCCGGCTGACCGGCGAGAGGCGATGGCTCTGGCCGAACGGCAGACTGAAGCGATCAACCAGCGCCTCTCCCTGGTCGAGGGCGAACAGGCGAAAAAAATTCTGCCCGCGCAGTTCCACGCCATGAAGCTGCTGCACGAGTTGCAACACCATATCATCGACAAGGTCTCGGGCCTCCAAACCGGCGCGCTTGCCGTTCTCGAGCGCGAGACTTCGAACTGGCACGCCATCGAGTACCTTGGCAGGTTCCTCGAACGCTTCCCCACTCCGGAGATCTACCGTTCGAAAACGACTCCCGAAGCCTGCCTGAAAAGCCCGTCCGGTCGAGCCGACGCGCTTGAAGAGGCTTTTCTCGTGTGGATCAACAACCGGAACCCCGCTTTGCAGGATTTTGCCGGACTGATTTCCGACCGCGAGCTGCACGGCGACCAGGCCTACCCGCACCTCGTCAGGGCGATGCAGGAGGCCATTCGCTCCTCGGGAGCGGTCGGCAGCGCCAGCGACCTGGAGGAGCTGCTCCTGAACCCGTCGCGCTACGCCCCCGGCTCGCTGCTCGACCAGCTCCGCTTCATTCGACTGCACTGGGGAGAGATGCTCTCGGACTCGCCGTTCTGGCCGCTGCTCGACGAGGCGATCGTGCTGATCGAGGACGAGGATCGCTACCTCTTTTTCGAGAATCTCGCCCAGCATGGAGGCGGCCAATCACACGGCATGGGCGACAAGGAGGCGCATGTGCCCTCGTACGCCGACCTCGCCAACGCTCCGGCCCGCTACTCGCACGACTCGTCGTGGATGCCCGAGGTGGTGATGATCGCCAAGAGCACCTACGTCTGGCTCGACCAGCTCTCGCGCCAGTACGGCCGCCACATCGCGCGATTGCAGGATATTCCCGACGAGGAGCTCGACCAGCTTGCCGGGCGCGGCTTCACCGCCCTGTGGCTCATCGGCCTCTGGGAGCGGAGCCACGCCTCGCGCAAAATCAAGCAGTTGCAGGGCAACCCCGAAGCCAAGGCGTCGGCCTACGCGCTCGAAAGCTACGACATCGCCCAGGAGCTGGGCGGCTACGCGGGCTACGTCGATCTGCGGAACCGCGCGATGGAGCGCGGCATTCGTTTGGCCAGCGACATGGTGCCCAACCACACCGGCATCGACTCGGAGCTGGTGCGTAACCGCCCCGACTGGTTCCTCTCGGCGACCGAGCCGCCCTACCCGAACTATACCTACAACGGCCCGAACCTCAGCGCGGACTCCCGCTACGGCATCCACATCGAGGATGGCTACTGGAACCGCACGGACGCCGCCGTCACCTTCAAGCGGGTCGATCACCTCACCGGCGACACCTGCTACCTCTACCACGGCAACGACGGCACCACCATGCCTTGGAACGACACGGCGCAGCTTAACTTCCTGCAACACGAAGTGCGCGAGGGTGTGATCCAGCAGATACTGCACGTCGCCCGCATGTTCCCGGTGATCCGCTTCGACGCGGCGATGGTGCTCGCCAAGATGCACATCCAGCGTCTCTGGTTCCCGCTGCCGGGCCACGCGCCCGGCGTGCCGTCGCGGGGCGCGTGGTCGATGAGCCTGGCCGATTTCGAGGCGGCCATTCCCGAGGAGTTCTGGCGCGAGGTAGTTGACCGGGTGGCCAAAGAGGTGCCGGACACCTTGCTGCTCGCCGAGGCGTTCTGGATGCTCGAAGGGTACTTCGTGCGCACACTCGGGATGCACCGCGTCTACAACAGCGCCTTCATGCACATGCTCAAGAAGGAGGACAACGCCGGATACCGCCAGCTCATCAAGAAGACGCTGGAGTTCGACGCGGAGATTCTCAAGCGCTACGTCAACTTCATGAACAACCCGGACGAGGACACGGCCATCGCGCAGTTCGGCAGGGGCGACAAATACTTCGGCGTCTGCATGATGATGGTGACGATGCCGGGCCTGCCGATGTTCGGCCACGGTCAGGTCGAGGGGTTGACGGAAAAGTACGGCATGGAGTACGCCAAGGCCTATTACGACGAGCATCCCGATGGTGAGCTGGTCGCGCGGCACTACCGTGAGATATTCCCGGTCACGCAGAGGCGAAGCCTCTTTGCCGAAGTGGCCAACTTCCAGCTCTTCGACCTCTACGCGCCGGACGGGCAGGTCAACGAAAACGTGTTCGCCTACTCCAACCGGCTCGGCGAGGAGCGCTCGCTCTTCATCTACAACAACCGCTACGACGCCTCGGAAGGGTGGATCAGGCTCTCGGCGGCCAGGCTCGACAACGTTGCATTCCGGCAGACCGTGCTCGCCGACGCCCTCGCGCTGCCGGGCGAGCACGACAGCTACGCCATCTTCCGCGACCACCGGAGCGGCCTCGAATTCATCCGCTCATGCACGGCGATCCAGGAGCAGGGGCTGTACGTGGCCCTCGGCGGTTACCAGTACAACCTCTTCCTCGACTTCCGCATCGTCCGTCCCTCGAAGCTCAAGCCCTACGACCGCGTCTGCCACGAGCTTGACGGCAGGGGCATCGAGTCGATAGAACTCGAAACCCTGTCGATGAGCCTGAGGCCGATTCATCAGATCGTGGCGTCGGCGCTCGATAGAATCATGAGCACGGAGCCGGAGGCCGAAGCGTTCGGCGCTGAGTGCGAAGAGCTGCTCGCGAGCCTCGCGGAGCGCTTCGGCGAGATCATGGAAACAGCGCTGACGCTGCCGACCGGCATCGCCGAAAGCGCAGCGAAGAGCTATATCGACGCCTTGCGTTTCGAGACGGCGCTCGGAGATATTGCCGGAGCAAAACGGATCAAAGCCGCGCTCGGCATTGCTGAAAAGGAGGAGAGTGCCTTCAGGCCAATGGCGAGAATCCGGATCGCGCTCGACGCCATTCAACAGATGCTGCAACAGAACGGGCTGCTCGAAGAGCAGGTCATCGACCAGTTGATGCTCGGCGAAACACTGAAAACGCTCATGACCGGAAAAACCGCATGGCCCGTCCACGGCGAGCAGGCGGTCGATCTCTTCTGCTGCCTGCTTTCGATGCGGACAGAATCAAACAGCGATGCAACCCCGGACAGCCAGCTCATGCTGTCGATCCGAACCCTGAATGAATCGTGCGGCGGCCACCTCGGAGCCTTCATACAGGTGCAGCGCCTGCACGGCAAGGAGTGGTTCCGCGAGCGGCAGCTCACCATCCTCGCCGCATGGCTCATGGCGCAAGCGATGCTTGAAGCCGGAAAGACCGGAGAAACGCAAGAGGTAACGACAGACGAGGAGCTTCTGCCGGGCGCCTGGCTCGAAGCGATAGAATCGCTCGAAACCGCCGCTTTCCTCAGCGGCTACGAACTCGGCGCATTGCTGAACATCTGATCCTGTTGTCTACCTCGTCCACGGCGTCCACAACGTCCACCCGCACCAAAATCCCCAAACAGAAAAAGCCCGGAAATCCGGGCTTTTTCGTAGCACTATCAAACAGGAATCTTACTTGAGCATCGAGTACTCGGCATAGACCCTGTAGGTATTGATGAGCAGGAAGGCCAGCACCAGGATACCGAACACGGTGAAGATGGGGCTTTTCTTCTCCTGCGAAGCCTGACGGTCGATGAACGGCACGAGCATCCAGACAACGCCACCGATGGTGAAGAGGATGATGGCCAGAAGCTCGCCACCTTCGAACTTGAAGTCCTTGAGCAGCTGGAACTGCGCCCAGAAGTACCATTCCGGCTTGATGCCGACAGGAGCCGAAGCGAGCGGATCTGCCTTCACGCCGATCTCCCAGGGGAACATCACAGCCAGATAGACAAGCAGAGCGAAACCGATAAGCCAGCCGATGCCGTCCTTGGCAAGGAAGGTTGGGAAGAACTTGTCGTAACCCTTGATGAGGCCCGCCTCTTTGTAGCCGATCGGAGCGGAGGTGCCGAGAATCTGCACCATCGTCAGGTGAGCGGTAAGCACGAGCAGAACGAGGCCGGGAAGCAACACGACGTGCAGCGAGAACATGCGGGTGAGGGTCTCGCCGCTGACCTCGGGGCCGCCGCGAAGAATCTCGACCAGGAACGCGCCGCCGGGGGCGACCTTCGGAACTTCGGTACCGACCTGGGTAGCAAAGAAGGCCAGCTCGTTCCACGGCAGGAGGTAGCCGGTGAAGCCGAAGCCGAGGCTGAGCACGAGCAGGATGAAGCCGCTGACCCACATCAGCTCACGAGGCTTGCGGTAGGACTTCATGAAGAAGGTGCTGAACATGTGGATGAACAGCATCATGATCATCAGGTTGGCGCTCCATGCGTGGATCTGGCGAAGCAGCCAGCCAAAAGGCACCTCGCCCTGGATGAACAGGAACGAAGCGAACGCATCGGTTTCAGTCGGTTTGTAGTACTGGAGGAGCAAAAGGCCGGTAAGAATCTGGATAATGAAGAAGAAGAGTCCGAGACCGCCGAAATAGTACCAGAAGGAGAGGCGGTGCTTCGGCACCTCTTTGTGCTTCAGGTAATCGATGATCGGGTTGAGCACGTAGAAGCGCTCCTGGAACCATCCGGCCACGGCGCTCATTTTGGAATCCTTGAAAGGATTCGGATCCGGACGATCTACCGGAGGTTTGAATACACCGGAAGGTGCTGCGGCAGCCGGAGCGGCCTGCTTGGCAGGGGCTTTCGCGGCGCCCGGCGCGGCGGGTTTGGCGGCACCCGGTGCAGCCGGCTTGGCAGCGCCCGGTGCGGCGGGCTTGGCTGCGCCTTCCGCCGGTTTCGGCTTGGCAGGAGCGCTTCCCGCTGCCGGTTTCTGGGTATTTTCAGCCATATGTATTGACTCCCTTGATTTTCAGGTATTGATGCTTAAGCTTTTGAAATGATGATGCTGTCACCCTCGATCCTTGCCTTGTACTGCTTCAGCGGCAGGGGCTGAGGACCGGAGATGATCTCGCCGGTGATCTTGTACTTCGCACCGTGGCAGGGGCAGAAATACTCGTTATCGGCATCAACCCAGTTCACCAGGCAGCCAAGGTGCGTGCAAACGGCGCTGACAGCGGTCAGGGTGCCGCCCTTGTTGACCACGATGACCTTGTCTTCATTGAACTGATAAATCTTTCCCTTGCCATCCGGAACTTCCGAGGCCTTTCCAACGGCAAGCTCATCGACGATCTTGATCTTCCTGGCCGGAGGAATGATGTACTTCACGACAGGATACAGCGTGCTGACGGCCACGACGGCGCCCACGCCGCCAACAACCTTGTGAAGAAAGCCTCTGCGTTCGAAATCGACTCCCTTGAGTCCTTCCTCGCGAGGTTTTCCGCCGGTAACCGCACCGGCTGAAGCGGGAGCGGCTCCCTGACCCAGCGAACTCATTCTTGCAGGGCTTTTGAAATTACCAGTTTGCGCCATTTCTATCTATCTCCTTTAAATGACTTGAGTTGTATGAATAAAGAGGGCTTCCGCCGTCTGACAGTATCTCGCAAAAGATACACCAAGGCTCGAAGGTGTTCCGGAATTGATCCTGACTACCGGAAATGCCGAAGGCGCGTACAGACTGGCGCGTAATTTAAAATTATTTCCTTTTTATACAATGGTGCCTTAAAAAGGCATTATCAGCGGCATACGCGCTATCGAAATGTCTGACAAGTAGTTAGAAGCGCCAAAAATTAAATTGGCGTTTAAAAAAATTGTACAGGAAGTACATCGCTGACCGTTTTCCTTCACGCCAGACGCGGCTTGCTGTAAAAAATTGCATCACCCTGGAATTCAGAGGCGCGGGATTCAGAAATTCGGAGATGCCCCTGACCTCATCCAATTGATCGTCGCCTATCGTCATGGAAAAACCGGAGCCGTAACGAAGATAAAATGGCCCGGCATCGAGCGACTCGCCATGCCGCACCTCCACGCTGACGCCCGGCGCTTCGAGGCGGAGCGACTGAGCGTGAACTGGCGCGAACAGCCCTCTGGTGAAACGCTTTTCGCTCACACTCACGGCGGCGGACACCGACTGCTCGCCGCTTTCATGATCGCGAAGCAGCATAACCGCCTGCGGCCTGGAGGCGCGGCCACGCAGGAACACCACGTAGTAGATCAGGTCGTAGCGCTGCGAAAACGTCCGTCCCCAGTACCACCGGTCGATCGATTCGTACATCGGCACGGTGCCGAGGTTGTGGTCGTGATAGCCCCGTCCGCGGAATTGCAGAACCTTGCGTTTGGCTGACGAGAGCGATTTGAGGTCGAGCACGCCGAGCACCTCGGCTTTCGGCACGCTCAGCACCCACTGGTGCCGGAAATCGACGCCGTCATTCGCGGCTGTATCGAGGCTGTAGTCGAAGCGATGCTGCGGGCGGAAGGAGAACGAGGCGTGCACCGAACGGTCTCGCGCCGGAAACGTGAAGTCGATGGAGAGACGGTACTCGTCTTGCAGGGGATCGTAAACGAAACGGTTCCCCTCGAAGCGTACGCCGATTCCGCCATCTTCGGAGGCGAACAGCTCACGCGGGCCCTCCTTGATGAAATTGATGCTTTCCTTGCCGTTTTCATAGAGCTGAAAGCTGAATCCGGCGTAATCGACAGGATTGGGCGGATCGACCCGGCGCTGGGCTTTCCACTCTTCGTAATGGCTGAGGTAGTAGGGCGAAAAGGCGAAACCGGCGAACCAGATAAAGACGACGGAGATTCCCTGCGCCTCGCCTTCGGCATCGAAATACCACCACTCGTAGGAACCGGGAGCATCGAGCCGGTGCCAGGCCTCCTGAAGCGGATCGGTCGTAATGTTCATGCCGGGCGCTGGGAATGGAATGACGAGCCGACGGAATCACCGCACGACAGCCAGAGAGGCCGAGCGGCCCGCGCAAGGAAATGTGGAGGACAGAGAGGGAATCGGATGCACATACGTCAAAAACTTCGCCAACAATCTTGTTAAACCCACAACTACCGACACAAACGGCCAAAAAATTTCAACTAAGATAGCGCTTTCTGAGCGATTAATCAGCGCCGACTCGGATGAGTACAAACTGCGTTTTTCTGTCGATCCGGCAAAGAACCCCACCGCAATCTGTTTGATTTACAACAGGAGTGGCGAGGAATTGACTAATAGAGATTAATAGAGATGAAAGATTCACTATCCCTCCGTCAACCCTCACAGGCAAAACGCAAACGGCCAGAAAAGCGAAAACCCCGGGAGTGCCGGGGCTTGGTAAGTAGGAGTATAGTGGTGGACAGAGAGGGAATCGAACCCCCGACACAAGGATTTTCAGTCCTTTGCTCTACCAACTGAGCTATCTGTCCAATCGGAGTGAGGTGAATATAGCAATTGGCCTTTTAACTCCAAACACAAAAAGAACTTTTTCCGCCGCGGGCCACTTTCGCGGCCCGCAGTCGGCGACGATCACGCCACGGGCACCTCGATCCGCTCGATGGCGCGGCGAATACGGCGAAGCACCGCTTCCTTGCCGAGTACTTCGAGCATGTGGTAGAGGCTCGGGCCGAAGCTGACACCGGAGGCGGCGATCCTGAGCGGATGAATCAGCACGGCGGGCTTCAAGCCTTTCGGAGCCACGAACGCCTTGAGCTGCGCCTCGATGTTCTCGGCGGTGAAGTCGTCGCTGGCTTCGAGCACTTCGACAAACTCCTGAAGCAGCGGCGGCACATTCGGCGTCCAGCGCTTGGCGACAGCCTCCTCCTCGTAGCTCTCCGGCTCGAAAAAGAAGTAGCTGCTGAAGGTCACGAACTCGTGCTCGAAGTTGACGCGCTCCCGCATCAGTTCGACCACCTTGGCGAGGTAATCGTCGGAGCTGATGCGCTCGACCGGCATCTCCGGCGAGAATTCAGCGAGCCTTGCCTGGAGCACCGGCTTGATGTTGGCCACGATCTTTTCGACCGGCCGGGTCTTGATATACTGCTTTTCGAGCCACGAGAGCTTTTCGACGTTGAAGACGGCGCCGGCCTTGCCCACACGTTCGAGCGAGAACCTGGAGATCAGCTCGTCCATGCTGAACACCTCCTGCTCGCTGCCTTCGCCTTCGTTCCAGCCGAGAAGCGCGACGAAGTTGACAATCGCCTCGTTGCTGTAGCCCTTGCGCATATAATCCTCGACGGCCACGTCGCCCTGGCGCTTGCTGAGCTTGGAGCGGTCGGGGTTGAGCAGGAGCGGCAGGTGCGCGAACTTCGGCGGCTCCCAGCCGAAGAATTCGTAGAGCAACAGGTGCTTCGGCATCGAAGGTAGCCACTCCTCGCCACGGATGATGTGGGTGAACTCCATCAGGTGATCGTCGATGACGCTGGCGAAATGGTAGGTCGGAAAGCCGTCGGACTTCATCAGCACCTGGTCGTCGATGGTGGCGGAATCGAACTCGATCGGGCCGCGAATCATATCCTCGAACCAGACCGAAACGTAGTCCGGCACCTTCATCCTCACCACGTAAGGCGCGCCCTCGTCGAGCTTCTTTTTGATTTCGGATTCCGGCATGTTGCCACCCATATCCTCGGGCAGCCACTTGCGGTTGTACTTGGGCTGAAGCCCCTGTTTGAGCTGAAGCTGGCGGTTCTCTTCGAGCTCCTCGGAGGTCGAGAAGCAGTAGTAGGCGTTTTTGTCTTCGAGCAGACGCGTACAGTAGTCACGATAGATGGAGAGACGCTGCGACTGCACGTACGGGCCGTAGTTGCCGCCGTGCATCGGGCTTTCATCCGCGATGATGCCCGCCCATTCGAGCGTGCTGATGAGATTCTTTTCGGCATCCTCGACCCTGCGGCTCTGGTCGGTGTCCTCGATCCTGATGACGAAATCCCCGTTCATTCTCTTGGCGAACAGATAATTGTACAGTGCGGTGCGAAGACCGCCGACATGAAGATATCCCGTTGGAGATGGGGCAAATCGCGTTCTAACCCGTTGACCGGCCATAATACGAAAGATGAAGATTTGTGATTGCGACAGACTGTAACGGCAGGCACTCCCTCTGAATCTGAAAAAATCAAATGTTACGGCAGAGCCTTCGAAACGCATGGAATTTAAGAAAAACTCGCTGCATTTGGCAATCGCAAGAGAATTTGGACAACTGCGGGGAAAACGCGCGCCAGCGGCTCGACGGCAGCCATATCTCTGGCTGTGGCAAGAAAATAACCGATAAAAAAACGTGCCGGAGAGGGCTCGCGATAAACTTTTTGGTTTCTACCAAAGTTTTACTTTTAATTACTTATTATTCCGTAAGTTATCTTGCATCACCCGAACGACAGCCGATGCAGTCAAATAAAAGCAACGACAAGGCTCCGAAAACCCGGCCTGGCAACCGGTTTATGCCTCCAGACAAAGGCCCGGATCCAGATGACCGCTTTCCCGGAAAAGAGGGCCGCGAGGGGGGATTTCCCAAGTTCATCCTTATCCTGATGCTGGCGGTGCTCGGCCTGTTCGTATTCCAACGCTTTTTCACCCAGGACATCTCACCGGAAATTTCCTATAACGAATACCGTGCGATCCTCGACAGCGGATCGCTGGCCGAAGTGACCGTCAAAATAAGCCAGGATCGCTCCGCGCTCCTCACGGCGAAACTCAAGTCAGCTAACAGCCTGCGGCTGACCAACGGCAACACCATCCGTTCAGACCGTTTCATGGTCAGGCTTCCGGATTTCGACCGCGCCCAGGCCGACAGCCTCTCCTCAAGCGGCGTGCAGCTCAAGGTCGTGCAGAGCAGCGACGAATTTTCCAATTTTCTCCTGCTCCTTTTGCCGTGGGTGCTCTTTGGCTTCGTCTACTTCTTCATCTTCAGGCGCATGTCGATGCAGAACGGCGCATCGAAAAACATCTTCAGCTTTGGCAAGAGCCGCGCCAAACTTGTCAGCGAGTTCGATGTCAAGGTGACATTCGACGATGTGGCCGGAGTTGACGAGGCGGTCGAAGAGCTGAAGGAGACCGTGGAGTTCCTCATGAACCCCGAGAAGTTCCAGAAGATCGGCGGCAAGATTCCCAAGGGCGTGCTCCTGCTCGGCCCTCCAGGCACGGGCAAGACGCTGCTCGCCAAAGCAATTGCAGGCGAAGCGAAGGTGCCCTTCTTCTCGATCTCCGGCGCGGATTTCGTCGAGATGTTCGTGGGCGTCGGCGCGGCTCGCGTGCGCGACCTGTTCGAGACCGCCAAGAAAAACGCGCCGTGCATCGTCTTCGTCGATGAGATCGACGCCGTTGGCCGGAGCCGTGGCGCGGGTCTCGGCGGCGGGCACGACGAGCGCGAGCAGACGCTGAACCAGCTCCTCGTGGAGATGGACGGTTTCACCACCAAGGACAACGTGATTCTCATCGCCGCCACCAACCGCCCCGACGTGCTCGATACGGCGCTCTTGCGCCCCGGCAGGTTCGACCGGCAGGTGGTCATTGACAAGCCCGACATTCGCGGGCGTGAGGCGATTCTGAAGATCCATACCCGCAACACGCCGCTCTCCGGCGAGATCGATATTGCGAGCATCGCCCGCAGCACGCCCGGCTTTTCGGGCGCCGACCTGGCCAATCTGGTCAACGAAGCGGCGCTGATCGCCGCGCGTCAGAACCGCAAGGTGGTCACCATGTACGACTTCGAGCTGGCCAAGGAC
>CAYZCF010000082.1:0-11807 GCA_964476855.1 uncultured Chlorobiaceae bacterium | reverse complement strand
AGGCACGGCCCGCAGCATCGGCAGCCTCCAGGCCGAGCAGCAGCTTCTGGCCGTCGATCTGGTTCAGGGCATGAGCGAGCTGCGCGTCTTCGGCATGGTCGGCGACTACACCGCCCGACTGCGCCAGGCCGAAGAGAAAAAGCTCGCCTTGCAGAAACGCGCCGCCTTCATCGAGGGACTGCACGAGTCGCTGACCGGCATAGCGATGAACGGCGCGGTGATCTGGATTCTCTACTCGATGCTGCCGCTGGCCAGAAGCGGCGCGGTGAACGGCGTCACGCTCGCCTCGGTGGTGTTCGGCGTCATGGCCTCGTTCGAGGCGTTCCTGCCGCTCACCGGCTCGGTGCAGAACATCGAGGCGGACGTCCGCGCAGGCGAACGGCTCTTCGAGATCATCGACGCCAAACCCGAAGTGACCGCGCCTGAAAAGCCGGAGCCATTCCCGGCTTCGACCGGCATCGAGGTCAGCAACATCGCCTTCGCCTACCCCGGCAGCAACCACCCCGCGCTCGACGACATATCGTTCCGTGTGCCGCAAGGCAGCCGAACGGCCATCGTCGGCCCAAGCGGCGCGGGCAAATCGACCATCACCTCGCTCATGGTGCGCTTCTGGGACCCGACGCAGGGCGACATCTCGATTGGCGGGCGGAACATCGACAAACTCGATCCCGAAGAGCTGCGCCGCAACATCGCGGTGGTCTCGCAACGGACGTACCTCTTCGGCCAGACGATCCGCGAAAACCTGCTGCTCGCCGCGCCAGAAGCGACGGACGAGCAGCTCCGCCAGGCGCTTTCGATGGCGGGACTTAGCGGCCTGCAAAGCCGCCTCGACGACTGGGCTGGCCAGCACGGCATGAACCTCAGCGGCGGCGAACAGCAGCGACTCGCCATAGCGAGGATGATCCTGCAAAACGCCCCGGTGATCGTGCTCGACGAAGCCACGGCCAACCTCGACGCCATCACCGAAGAGGCCCTGCTCGACACCCTCGACCGCACCAGCCAGGGCCGGACGGTGCTCTCCATCACCCACCGCCTCCACCGCATGGAGCGCTACGACGAAATCGTCGTGCTCTACGAAGGCAAGGTGATCGAGCGCGGCAACCACGAAACGCTGCTCGGCCTGAACGGCTTTTACGCAGGTATGTGGCGCTTGCAACACGAGCGAGAGGCGTGAACTGTGGACTTTGTGGACTGAGTGGACAGGTTTTCCGGGTCTTCGTCCACAACGTCCACCAAGTCCACACTGCTATTGCCCAAGCCGGGCAGTGCGCACCCGGTAGAGCCGCCCGGTAAAACCACCGCCCTCCTCGAACGATTGTGCAAGTGCGTGAATCTGCCGGTCGAGCAGGGCGCACGCCACGGCAATAAGCGCGAGCGCGGCATTGGCGGAAATTTCAGAAATTGAAGAAGTGGACGTTGTGGACTTGGTGGACGTTGTGGACGAAGAACGGTGGTACTCCTTTTTTACCCACTGCGCCACTTCATCGGCGGTGGTGCAGCGCAGGTCGATGAGGCTTTGCCTGCGCGGGTCGGTGCGGGGCCATATTGGCAGGTTGCGGTGACGCAGGAAGTCCTCGTAGTCGAGTTTCAGCTCTTCGAGGCTGGCTCTGGCGACATTGGTGAGCTTGAGTTCGCCTTTTTTTGAAGTTCCCGAAGTCTTGCTGCCTTCGGCGATGTTCTGCACACCGGAGCGGGCGGCCTGCACCATCTGGTCGTGCGTACGGCTTCTCTTTTCGACGAAGCGGTCGCAAAAGCGCACGGTGACGTCGTAAACAAGCTGCGCGAGCTGGAAGCTTTTGATGTTTCGGTAGCCACCATGCGTCGGAATAAGGGGTTCCGGGTTCATGGGTGTTTTTGGTGTTGGTTGTTGGTTTGTGCTCTGTGGACTTTGTGGACTAAGTGGACATTCCGTTGCTTTGTCCACAAAGTCCACTATTGCGGCGTGCGCATAACCCGCGAAGTGTCGAAGCCTTTGGCTTTCGCCTCTTCGAGCAGTTTGGCGTAAAGCGCGTCGTCCATGTGCGGGCTTCTCGCTAAAATCCAGAAATAGTCGCGGCTGGAGGCGGTTACCATTGCCCAGGAGTAGTTTTCGCGGTCGAGGGCGAAGACGTTGTACGGGCCGTAGAAGGGGCCGAAAAATGACACCTTGAGCGCTCCGACGTTCGGGTCTCCGGCGAATTTTGCTTTGCCTTCGGCGGTTTTCCACTTCTTCTTTTCGGGGTAGTAGCCCTTGTTGAGCACCTGCACCATGCCGTCCTTACGCAGCGAGTAGATGGCCGAGACCTGCTCGGAGCCGCGCTCGAAGCGGTTCTCGATTCTGGCGATCTCGTACCAGGTGCCGAGGTAGCGGTCAAGCTTGAAGTTATCCACCGCCACGATCCCCTCCGGCGCCCCAGCGCACCCGGCAAGCGTGACCATCCACAAGAGCAAAAGCAAAAAGAGTTTTTTCATCAATGTTCTCCCGTTAGATTCAGAAAATCAACAAAATCCCCGCTTCAGAGTTCCGGGGTATCGACTGAGCGAGCAACGCGAAAACTGATGCCGACGGATGATCAGGCATGTCAATCCGTGCGCAATCGATGAAACGCCTCTCGGGATCGACCACCGAAAAGCGCACATCCTCACAATTTTGCAGTATCTTTCACAAGCGACAACCAACCCTCATTTTAAACAGCAAGGATACCCATGAGCGACCTTGACATCATCCGGCAGATCGAGCAGGAACTCGACGTGAAGCTCGAAGCAGTTGATGAATTTGATGCGAAATTAAACAAACAGTATCAGCTCAATAAAGAACAGCAAGTTATAGGACTGAATTTAGATCAATGTTCCATCATTAAACTGGATCAAATCATTGAGCTACTCGCCCCACTAAAATCGCTTCGTGCGCTCTGGATCAACGACAACCAGATCAATGACATCTCGCCACTTACATCACTGAAATCGCTTCGTACACTTTCACTTATCAACAATCAAGTTAACGACATCGCTCCGATCTCTGAATTGAATTCAATCAACAGTCTTTTACTCGCCGATAATCAGATCAGTGACATCTCGCCACTTATATCACTAAAATTGCTCGAGTTGCTCACGCTTGGAAAAAACCAGGTCACCAACATTTTTTCTCTTGCATCACTGAAATCGCTCAAAAATCTTTGGCTTTACAGCAACCAGATCAGCGACATCACACCACTCTCGGAACTCAAAGCACTACGGCAACTGATTCTTTTCCGCAACCAGATTAGCGACATTTCACCTCTATCCGCACTTCAATCGCTTCAAAAGCTTGATCTCGACAACAACCAGATCAACGACATCTCACCTCTCGCATCACTGAAATCGCTGAACGAACTAAGCGTTAAGCGTAATCCTATCAAGACCTTGCCTGAAACGATCACTGAACTCAACATGGAGATTCAGTGGAGTAATGAGAATAAATCAGGCTTTATCACCTTTTATGACAATCCACTCGAATCTCCACCACCTGAAATCGTCAAACTCGGAAAAGAAGCTGTCAGACAATATTTCCGTTCGATTGAAGAGGCCAAATCAAAAGGTGAAGCGCCGGTACCATTACAGGAAATAAAAGTTCATCTTATCGGAGACGGGCTGGCAGGAAAAACCTCGTTGCTGAAAAATCTTATCGGTGAACCGTTCAACCCAAAAGAATCACAGACACATGGGCTGAATGTTGTCACAAGGCAAGCGCCACGAATCAATGGTCTAGAAAACGATGATGAACTCAAGGAGTGTCTGTTTCATTTCTGGGATTTCGGTGGGCAGGAGATCATGCACACCACGCATCAGTTCTTCATGACCAGCCGCTCGGTCTATATGCTGGTGCTCGACAGCCGTACCGACAGCCACCAGCACTACTGGCTTCGTCATATCGAGAAATATGGCGGAAAATCACCGGTTATCGTCGTCATGAACAAAATCGACGAAAATCCCAACTACAACATCGAGCAGAGAAAGATCAACGAGCGCTTCCCGGCAATAGAGAGCCGATTCCACCGGATTTCCTGCAAAAACGGAGAAGGCGTCGAAAGCATTGCGAAAAGCCTGAAAAGCGCCGTGCTGCATGAACATTCAATCTATGGACAACCTTTTGCTCCGAGCTGGATTGCCGTCAAGGAAAAGCTGGTCGAAGAGACTGGGGCGCAACGATACCTCGGGCGAACCCGATTCGAATCGATCTGCAACGATTTCGGCATCACTGACCCCAGCGCAAGAAAAACGCTTCTCGGCTATCTGAACGCCCTCGGCATCGTGCTCTATTTCGAATCGCTCGACCTTTCTGAAATCTATGTGCTCGATCCACATTGGGTGACTATCGGCGTTTACAAAATCATCAATTCTACCAAAACGAAGAACGGTCATCTATGCCTTAAAGATCTCGACTTCATCCTGAACCAAGAGAAAATTTGTAATGATGAATACGATCCGGCAAAGAAAAGCAATTTCACCTACACCCCGCCGGAGCAACGCTATCTGCTCGATATTATGGAACTGTTCGAGCTGTGCTATGATGAACACAATGGAACGTTCATCATTCAATCGAACCTGCCGAAAGAGATCGATAACGAACCGGAAATAACCGCAGGCGACGCGCTGAGGTTCATCATGAAGTATGACTATTTACCTTCGACCATTATTCCTCGATTGATGATTGCCATGCAACATGACATTCACGATGGAATGCAATGGCGATACGGCATGGTACTGAAAAGCGAAGATCACGAAGGAGCGCTCTCGAAAGTTGTGGCCGATACAAAAGACTCAACCATCTCCATCGAAATCCAAGGCGAACCGCGACGTAAACGGGAGTACTTCTCCATCATCCGTAATCATATCAGAACGATCAACAAAAATTTTACAAACCTTGAAGTCAAAGAGTTCATTCCTTTACCCGGTTATCCTGATGAACTCGTAGAATACAAGGAACTGCTGGGACTCGAAAAAATGGGAATAGACGAGTATGTGTCAGGAAAACTCGGAAAAGTATTCTCCGTCTCAGCCATGTTAGACAGCGTCATCAGCCGTGAAGAAAGAAACGAAGAACGAAACAAGGACAACCGTATGGGCAACATCAATATCCACCTGAAAGACATCGGCAATCCGACCGTGACTGTCGATCAGAAAACCAACCAGCATATCAAGGTAAACGTCAAACAAGAAATCGTCCAGCACGTCCAGAATCTGCAAGGCGTTTTTGAAAACCTCAAAGCGGATATTCTCCGGGAAGCCGAACTTGAAATCGACGATCCAAAAGAAAAAAAACGACTTGCGAGTGAACTCGATCTGGCTGAAAACGCCATCATCGAAATGGAAACCGCTGCTTCCAACGGAACAAAAGAGCTGAAACCATCCGTCAAAGAACGCCTCGGCGAGTTCATCGACAACCTTTCCAATCCAGACTCAAGACTTCGCAAAGCCGTCAACCTGGTCACGAAAGGCGCTGAAAAAGCCGTCAAGCTCGCCGACTTCTATAACAAATGCGCCCCATTTTTCGACCTGGCAAAAATTCCCGGCGGGTTGCTTGGATGATAGTCAGTTTCGAAATTTTGTCTGTTTATTTTGACATTGATTGAAGACCGACACAAAATTTCAAACTGGATATGTGCTGACCAGAACCCCCTACTTCCCCGGCGGCATATTCCTGCACACTTCGCCGGGGTATTCGAGTTCTACGGTGGAGTGGTAGATGCCGTGGCGGGCGACGAGGGCGCGGATTTCCTCCTTGATGCTGGCGTGTTCGGCGGCGGCGACATCGCAGTCGAGTTCGAGGTGGGCGGTGAAAACCGTGCGCTCGCCGTCGAGCGACCAGAGGTGCGCGTGGTGCACGCCGCTGACGTGGGGCGTCGCCTGAATCTCATCGACCACCTTGTCGAGGCTGAGGCCGCTCGGCACGGCTTGCAGGAAGACCGGCACCATCGCGCGGAGGTTTTTCACCACACCGCTGAGTATGTAGAGCGTGATGACGATGGCGAGCAGCGGGTCGAGCATGGGCGCGTTGACGAAGAGCAGCACCACGGAGACGGCCAGCACCGAGAGCCAGCCGAGCACATCTTCGAGCAGGTGCAGCGCGATGACGCGCGCGTTCATCCCCTTCTGCCCCTTGAGGCGCAGCATGGCGAGCGAGTTGACCGCCACGCCAACCAGCGCGATGGCAGCCATGCCTCTGGCGTCCGGCAGTTCGGGGTGGATCAGGCGCGGCACGGCTTCGACGAGCACCACGAATGAGCTGACCAGCAGCAGCAGCGCGCTCACGAGCGCCCCGAAGATCGAGAAGCGCTGGTAGCCGTAGGAGTAGCGACGGTCACCCGTCCGGCCTGAAAGCTTCTCGAAATACCACGCCTGGCCGAGGGCGATGGAGTCACCGAAATCGTGCACGGCGTCGGCGAGAATCGCCGTGCTGTTGGTCAGCACGCCGCCGATCACTTCGAAAATCGTGAAGCCGAGGTTCAGGAAAAAGGCGCTCTGGATGCTCCCGACCGCGTGGTGGTGATGCCCGGCGTGACCGGGGCCGTGATCGTGATTATGGTCGTGGCTGTGCTGCTGCTCGTTCATCGCTGTTCCTGACTGCAAAACGTTACTGCATGGTACGAAAACTCCGCGACAGGTTCGGGAAATTCCCCGCTCGCCGCATCGGCTCAGTCGAACACGACGGTCTTGCGCCCGTTGAGCAGAATCCGGTGGTCGCAGTGCAGCCGCAGGGCGCGCGCCAAGACGAGCCGTTCGAGGTCGCGCCCCTTGCGCACCAGGTCGTCGAGCGTGTCGCGGTGCGAGATGCGGATGATGTCCTGCTCGATGATCGGCCCTTCGTCGAGTTCGTCGGTGACGTAGTGGCTGGTCGCGCCGATCAGCTTCACGCCGCGTTCGTAGGCCTGCCGGTAGGGATTGCCGCCCACGAAGGCCGGAAGGAACGAGTGATGGATGTTGATGATGCGGCCCGCCCAGCGCCGGGTGAACTCCGGCGAGAGCACCTGCATGTACCGCGCCAGCACGATGGTGTCGATGCCGTGCTCGTCACACAGCGCCATCTGCCGCCGCTCGGCCTCCACCTTGCTCTCGGGCGTGACGGGAATGACGTGGAACGGAATGCCGTGCTGTCCGGCGAGCGGCGCGAGGTCAGGATGGTTCGAGAGGATCAGCGGGATGTCGATGTCGAACTCGCCGAGGCTGTGCCGCCAGAGAATCTCGCGAAGGCAGTGATCGTATTTCGAAACGAAAACCGCCATCCGGGGGCGTGTTCCCGAAAAACGGATCGTCCAGTTCGCGCGGAATTCGCGGGCCAGCGGCGCGAATGCCGATTCGAGGTCATCGACGGGAATCGAAAAATGGTCGAGGCTCCACGAGACGCGCAGAAAGAAGTGATGCTCTTCCACATCGACATGCTCGTTGAGATCGAGAATGTTTCCGCCGCGCTCATAGATGAAATTGGCGATTCGCGCGACCAGCCCCACGCGGTCGGGGCAGGAGAGCAAGAGCACGGCTTTGGAGGCTGCGGCGGAAGGTGTTGAAGACATATAACTGACTGATTCGGCGATGGTTGTGATTATGGATTTCGTGCAACATAACGAATCGCGGGCATTATTGGTTTGTGACAAACCGGAACAGGCGACGAGAAAATCCATGGGAAACGGCAACGCATGAAACCGCAGGTAAAATCCTTATCTTGCGCCTGGTGTACAAACCGGACAACCATGAGCGCGCCGCCCAGCCGGAGCGCATGAACAGTTTTTGAAGTACAGGCCCCATTGAACGACAACATGAATGATCGACGACAGAAACAACTCCTGCTGCTTTTCGCAACCCTGCTGTTCTGCGCCATCTCCTTTTTTCTCTTCGACCAATCGCTGACGCTGTTTTTCCGGCAGTTCAACACCGGTCTCTGGCGTGACATCTGGAAAGCGATCACAAAGGCGGGGCAATCCGAATGGTATCTCGTCGGTGGTCTCCTGCTCTTCGCGGGGTTCCGGAAGCAGAACCGGCGGCTCTCGGCGGGCGGGCTGCTCCTTTTCAGCGCGGTGGCCGCGTCGGGGCTGACGGCGGATATTCTGAAGTTCATCCTCGGCAGAGCCCGGCCAAAGCTCCTCCTGCAACAGGGCATCTATGGATTCGACCTGTTCGGGTGGCATCTGGAACACGCGTGGCAATCGTTTCCCTCCGGCCACGCGGCCACGGCGCTGAGCGCGGCCTTGAGTCTGTCGCTGCTCTTTCCGCGCTTCAAACCGGCGTTTCTGGCCGGAGCGATGCTGATCGCCGCGAGCCGCGTCGTGCTGTGCCAGCACTACCTGAGCGACATCGTGGCCGGATCGGCGCTCGGCGCGGCGACGGTCGCGCTGCTTTATCAACGCTATTTCCGAAATGCCTTCGATGAAACTGCAACCATATAAACCGGGCAGAAACCTCCTTCTCGCCGGACTCGCCCTGCTCGTGTTCCTGAGCTTCTTTGCCGGAATCGGCTCCGGCCCGCTCTTCGACGTGGATGAAGGGGCCTTCAGCGAAGCGACGCGCGAGATGTTCGTCTCGAAAAATTACCTGACCACCTACCTGAACGGCCAGCTTCGCTTCGACAAGCCAATCCTCGTCTACTGGCTGCAACTGCTTTCGGTCAAATCGTTTGGCATCAACGAGTTCGCATTCCGGCTCCCGTCCTCCATCGCGGCGGCACTGTGGGCGAGCGCGATCTTTCTCTTCGTGCGCCGCGAACGCAACGAAACCGAGGCGATTTTCGCGACGGCGCTCATGGCGCTTTCGTTGCAGGTGAGCATCATCGCCAAGGCGGCCATCGCCGACGCCGTGCTCAACCTCTGCCTGGCGGTCACGCTGACGGCGCTCTTCACCCACTGGCGCACCAGGCGCCGATCGTGGATCTACGTCGCCTTCGCGGCGATGGGCTTCGGAATGCTCGACAAGGGTCCGGTGGCGATTCTCATTCCGGTCGCGGTGTCGTTCCTTTTCTTCCTCGCGCAGAAAGAGCTGAAGGCATGGTTCCGCGCCATGCTGAACCCGACGGCCATCGCGCTTTTCCTTGCGATCGCGCTGCCGTGGTATGTACTCGAATACCGCGAGCAGGGGCAGGCGTTCATCGACGGCTTCTTCATGAAACACAACGTCAACCGTTTCGGAGGCTCGATGGAGGGGCACTCCGGCTCGCTGCTTTACTACATTCCGGTGGTGCTGATTGGACTGATGCCCTCGACCGGGCTGTTTTTCGGACTCTTCACGAAGCTCCGCGAGCGACTCTCGGAGCCGCTCTGGCAGTTCTGCCTGATCTGGTTCGCCTTCGTCTTCCTCTTCTTCTCCCTCTCGGGCACCAAGCTGCCGCACTATATGATTTATGGCTATACGCCGCTCTTCATCCTCTTCGGCGCGGAACTGTCGAAAATCGGGCGTTCGTGGCTGCTCGCCCTCTGGCCCGCCGGACTCCTGCTGCTGCTGGCCGCCCTGCCGCTCGTGCTGACGCAACTGATGCCATCGATGGAAAATCTCTTCATCCGCGCCCAGCTTCAGGGCTTTCTGGCGGAGATGGCGGCCAACCGCTTTTCGCTCCTGATGCTCGCGGCGGCGGCACTGTGCCTGCTGCTGCAATTCCTGCCGGTGCTCACGCCCCGGTTGCGGTTCATCATCGGCGGCGCGCTTCTGACCTTTTCGTTCAACTTCGTGGCGATGCCGATGGCGGCGAGGGTGATGCAGGAGCCGGTGAAGGAGGTCGCGCAACTCGCCCGCCGGGAAGGTCTCGAAATCGTGATGTGGAAGGTCTATTACCCCTCTTTTTTTGTATATTCAGGCTCTTTTGCCGAACGGCGCAAGCCCGAACCGGGTGACGTGGTGCTGACCAGCATCGACCGTCTCGAAAAGCTCGGCCCGGTCGAACGCCTGTATGGCAAGCATGGAATCATGCTCGTCAGAATGCCGTCACAACCGACTACCCGATGAAACTCTCTGTCGTCATACCGGTCATGAACGAAGCCGAAAGCATCGGCCCGCTCTTCCGTGCGCTCGCTTCGTCGCTTGGCGGCATCGACTACGAAATCATTCTGGTGGATGACGGCTCGACCGACTCGACAGTTGCCGAAATCGAGCGCCTCGCTCCGGAAAACGCGCGGCTGGTGGTGCTCAACAAGAACTACGGCCAGACGGCGGCCATGTCGGCGGGCATCGACGAGGCGCAGGGTGAGCTGGTCGCCACGATGGATGGCGATTTGCAGAACGATCCCGCCGACATTCCGATGATGATCGCCCACCTCGAATCGAAAGGACTCGACGTAGTGGCAGGACGGCGGGCGGGACGGCAGGATGGCATGATCCTGCGCAAGATTCCAAGCAAGATCGCCAATGCGATGATCCGGAACATGACCAACGTCCACATCCGGGATTACGGCTGCACGCTGAAGGTGTTCAAGCGCGAAGTGGCGAAAAACCTCGGTCTGTACGGCGAGCTGCACCGCTTCATTCCGGTGCTCGTTCAGCTTTACGGCGCGAAGATGGAGGAGGTTGACGTAAGGCACCACGCGAGAAAGTACGGCAAGTCGAAGTATGGTATCGGCAGAACCCTGAAGGTGTTGAGCGACCTTTTTTTCATGGTGTTTTACCAGAAATACGCACACAAGCCGATGCACCTGTTCGGCTCACTCGGCTTCATCACACTGTTCCTCGGCCTCGGCATCGACTTCTACCTGCTCGCGCTTAAAGTCCTCGGCAACGACATCGGCGGACGCCCACTGTTGAGCCTTGGCGTCATCCTGACCTTCATCGGCATCCAGCTCATCACGACCGGCTTCATCGCCGAGTTCATCATGCGCACCTACTTCGAGTCGCAGAACAAGAAACCCTACATCATCAGAGAGATCGTTGACAAAAGCAAGTAGCCCCATCAGAAGCAAGGCGCTCAAAACGGCAATCCAGCTTCTGCTCACCGTGGCGGCGCTGGCTATCGTCCTGAGCAAAACGGATACCGAACGGCTGACCTCGCTCATCCGCCACGCCCATCCCGGCTATCTGCTTGGATCGCTGCTCTTTTTCAACATCTCCAAAATCGTCAACGCCGTGCGGCTGAACCGTTTTTTCCTGGCGATCGGCCTGCGTCTCTCGGCGTGGTACAACCTGAAGCTCTACTACCTGGGAATGTTCTACAACCTCTTCCTGCCGGGCGGTATCGGAGGGGACGGCTACAAAATCTACGTGCTGAAAAAAAATCACGGGCTGACGGTGATGAACATCTTCAGCGCGGTATTCTGGGATCGCGTCAGCGGCATTTTCGCGCTTGTGTTCCTTTCGGCGCTCTTGATCATCCCGAGTTCGTTTGCCGCACTGTATCCCGGCGAGATGCTCTGGATCTGGGTGATCATCGCCGTCTCCTACCCGCTTTCGCTGCTTTTGACCTGGCTTTTCTACCGCCAGTTCATGCCTGTCTTCATCGTGACGGCATTCGAGTCGCTGATCATCCAGGCGACGCAGGTCATCTCGGCCTGGTTCATCCTCATGGCGATGTCGGCCACGGCGCACCAGATCGACTACCTCGCCATCTTCCTCATTTCGAGCGTCGCCACCATCTTGCCGCTCACCGTCGGCGGAGCCGGAGCGCGGGAGGTCACCTTCTTCTACGCCCTGAACCACCTCGGCCTCGACGTCAACACCGGCATCGCCCTGTCGCTGATTTTCTTCGCCATCTCGGCAATCTCATCGCTGGTGGGAATTCTTTCAAAGATCAGGCACGAAAAAAGCGGGGAAAAAGCAGAAGCGGTGGACTGAGTGAACGAGGCGGACTTGGTGGACGCAAGAAAAAAGCTCTCCCTATT
>CAYZCF010000081.1:0-11878 GCA_964476855.1 uncultured Chlorobiaceae bacterium | reverse complement strand
GCCCGCAGGCTGGAAGAGCTCGCCCCATACAACGCGGAAACCTGGTTTCACCTCGGCAACAGCCTGACCCTGAACGGACTCTTCGAGGAGGCACTCGAAGCGTTTCAGCGCGCCGTGCTGCTCAGTCCCGCCGACAGCGAAATGACCCTGAATCTCGCCCTCGCGTACTTCAATACCGGACGGCTCGAAGAAGCGCTCGAAGAGATCGGTAGCGTTGTGACCGATTCCACGACAGAGCGAGATACCACGTTCTACCGGGGGCTCATCCTGCAACGCCTCGAACGGTTCGAGGAGGCGGAGAAGAATTTCGAGCAGACACTGAAGCTTGATCAGGAGTTCGGAGAGGCCTGGTACGAACTCGCCTACAGCCAGGACATTCTCGGTAAACTCGTCGAAAGTCTCGTCGCTTACGACAAAGCCATCGATCTCGACCCGTACAATATCAACGCCTGGTATAACAAGGGGCTTGTTCTGAGCAAGCTCAAACGCTACGCAGAGGCGCTCGAAGCGTACGACATGGCGCTGGCAATCTCCGAGGATTTCAGCTCTGCGTGGTACAACCGCGCCAACGTGCTGGCGATCACCGGAAGAATCGAGGAGGCCGCCGAGAGCTACATGAAAACGCTCGAAATCGAGCCGGACGACATCAACGCGCTCTACAACCTCGGCATCTCGAAAGAGGAGCTGGAGCAGTATCCCGAGGCTATTTCGTGCTACGAACGCTGCATCGAGCTGAACCCGGAGTTCGCCGACGCCTGGTTCGCGCTCGCCTGCTGCTTCGAGGCGCTCGAACAGTACGAAGCGTCGCTCGACGCCATCGGCTACGCTCTCGTGGAGATGCCGGAGTGCATCGAATTCCTCCTGCTCAAGGCGGAGATCGAGTACAACCTCGGACGGCTCGACCAGTCGATCGGAACCTACGAGACGATCATTCCCCTGGAGCCGGACAGCCCGCAAATCTGGCTCGACTACGCCATGGTGCTGCGCGAGGCGGGAGAGATGGACGAATCGATCCACGCACTCGAAGAGTCGATCTCGCTTCAGCCGCTCTCTGCGGAGGCGCACTTCGAGATAGCCGCGACCTATTTCGCGATGGGCGACAACCAGAGCACCCTCAAGGCGCTCAGCAAGGCATTCAAGATCGATCCCGATAAAAAGCAGCTTTTCCAGAGCGCCTTCCCCGAACTGTATCAGCAGGATGCGGTGCGCAGACTGCTCGGAATCTCCTGAACTTACAAGCGAAACGAACATCGTGTCAAACTCTCAGTCCAAAAAGATTTTCGGGCTTATCGGCAGGCATGTCGATTACTCCTGGTCGCCCCTGATCCACAACACTGCCTTCGAGGCGCTCAAGCTGCCCGGCCTCTTCACCATCTTCAACATCGCCTCGCCAGAAATGATCGGCGATGCGCTGAGGGGAAGCCGCGCGCTCGGCATTGCGGGATTCAGCGTCACCATTCCGTACAAGAAAACCGTCGTGCCTTTCCTTGACGAACTTTCGCCTGAAGCGCTCTCCATCGGCGCGGTCAACGCCATCGTCAACGACAACGGACGCCTCGTCGGCTACAACACCGACATCGACGGATTCGCCGCCCCGCTGCTTCCGATGGCCGAGTCGATCCGGAACCGCCCGGTCTGCATCTTCGGCAATGGAGGAGCCGCGCTGGCCGCGGTCGAAGCCTTCAGACGCCACTTCAGCCCGTCGTCGATACTACTCGAGGTGAGAGACAAACAGAAGGCCGAGGATATGCTCGAAGAGTATAAGTACCGCGATATTGTCACCATCTGTTCAGGAAGGGAGATCGACCAGCCTTCGTGCAGCAAGAGCATCCGCGACTGTCGCGTGCTGGTCAACGCCACGCCGGTCGGCACCGCCGGAAGAGCCGAGCACGGCCACAGCATCCTGCCGACCGGGCACGGACTCCTGCACAACAGGCAGATTGTTTACGACATGGTCTACAATCCGCTCGAAACGCCACTGCTCGCCGAAGCTCGCGCGGCTGGGGCGACCATCGTTCCGGGCATCGAGATGCTCATCGCCCAGGCCGCCCGCGCCTTCTCAATCTGGACCGGCCAGGAACTTCCGGTCGATCTGGTCAGAAAAACCGTGCTGGCGGAAATCGAAAAGTGCGGCGCCTGATGCGGCGGTTTAAACGCGGCCTGAATGGTGTTCCATTCCGCTGAACTTCATTGACCTTCAGACAAAGACACTGTTTCATGGCCCTTTTTTTTCTGATCGCGGTGCTGGCCGCCCTCTTCGACCGGGCGACCAAGCTTCTCGCCATCCACTACCTGCGCGACGGAGGACAATCCATCGTCATCATTCCTGACTGGCTCAAGCTGACCTACGCCGAAAATCTCGGCATCGCATTCGGCGTCAGGTTTCTCCCTCCGGCAGGGCTGCTGCTGCTGACTCTCGCCATTTCGGCAGGCGTCGTCTGGTATGTCTGGAGATCGAACAACCGCTCTCCACTCTTCATCACGGCCTTCGCGCTGATCCTCGGCGGCGGCGTGGGAAACCTGATCGACCGCGTCATGCTCGGCCACGTGGTGGACTTCATCTATTTCGATCTCTATCACGGCGCGCTCTTTGGCATCCCGCTTGATCTCTGGCCGATTTTCAACGTCGCCGACTCCTGCATCACCATCGGTGCGTGCATGATCGTGCTGTTTCACGACAGGATTTTCGGCAAGCCATGAGCGACAGTTCGCCGGTTTTCACCGACATACACTGCCATCTCTCGTTCCCCAAGTTCGACCTTGACCGCGACCGGGTAATCGGCGATCTCCGCGCGGCGGGCGTGCGGTACGTGATCGACCCCGGCACCGGCCTGGAGACGAACCGGCGCTCCATCGCGCTCGCAAGCCAGCACGATTTCATCTACTCGAACGTCGGCCTGCACCCTCACGAAACAAACGCGCCGCTCGCGCCGGAGCTGTTCGACGAACTGGCGACGCAGGCGCGCTCGGCAAAGGTGGTCGGCATTGGCGAGATCGGCCTCGACTACCACTGGCCCGACCACGACCCGGCCAATCAAGAAGCGGCGTTCCGCGAGATGCTGCGCATGGCGGTCTCGCTCGACCTGCCGGTGGTGATCCACTGCCGCGACGCCTGGCCGGACATGCTCCGCATCCTCGCTGAGGAAAGGTCGTCCGCGTTGCGCGGCGCGATGCACTGCTTTTCGGGCGACCTCGACCTGGCCCGCCGCTGCATTTCGCTCGGCCTGAAGATTTCGATTCCCGGCACCATTACCTACAAAAAGTCGCCGCTGCCGGAAGTTGTGGCATCGGTCAGCCTCGGAGATTTGCTCTCCGAAACCGACGCCCCCTACCTGGCGCCGGTGCCCAAACGCGGCAAACGCAACGAACCTGCCTTCGTGGTTCACACGGTGCGAAAGATCGCCGACCACCGCCCCGAACCGTTCGAAGCGGTGACGGAAGCGCTCGTGCGCAATGCCAGAACCCTGTTCTGCTTGCCCTGAACGGCGGCTGCCGCTGATTTTGAAATTCATGCGAACTTGCTTAGGTTGAGCCTCAAGCAGACCGCCATCAGTGACACGGAACGATTCAGGCGATCTCATTCAAGAAACGACAGCACGAACCACATGAACACCACGCAACCGCAGAAAGCGCTTCCGGCACCGACCTTCACCGACAGGCTGCTCGAAATCGGCATCAGGTATAAAAAACAGCTCACCGCGCTTTTCATCGTCATCTGCCTGGCGGCTGGCGGTACGCTTTTCTGGATGCAGAAGAGCCGGGTCGATCAGACGGAAGCGTCGCTCGCCCTGGCCAAAATCACCCCGTGGATCGAAACCGGCGACCTCAACCGGGCGATGAATGGCGAGGGGTCGATCAAAGGGCTGAACGCTATCGCCAAAACCTGGAGCGGTACGCCAAGCGGCAACATGGCCAGGCTTTACATGGGCAACATCCTGCTCAACAATGGCAAGACGGATGACGCGCTCGCGATGTACAAAGGTTTCAAGAGCGACAACAAGGATCTCCAGGCTTCGGCGCTGGCCGGAGCCGCCGCCTGCCATGTCGGCAAAAAAGCGTTCACCGAAGCCGCACCGGAGTACGAAAAGGCGTCGGAAACCGCCGAAAGCGAGACGCTCAAATCGATGTACCTCGCCAAAGCTGCCGAAAGCTACTCCGCCGCGGGACAGCCCGACAAGGCGGCCAAACTGTACGACCAGGTGATCAAAACCTGGCCGGGCACATCGTCAGCGGCAATGGCCCAGCGCGCGCTCTTGCGTCTTTCGGGCGCAGGCGTGCAGATACCGCAAATCTGACAGGATATTTTTCGACACTCAACCACATCATCATGCCAGAAAAATTCATCATCAAAACCAGCATGGGCGATATTGCCATCGCGCTGTATGACGACACCCCCCAGCATCGCGACAACTTCGTCAAGCTCGTCGGCGAAGGCTACTACGATGGCATCCGCTTCCACCGCGTCATCGAAGGGTTCATGATCCAGTCCGGCGACCCGCTTTCGCGTCACGACGAGAAGCGGATGCTGCACGGCACCGGCGGCCCCGACTATCGCGTTCCGGCTGAAATCAAACATTCCAACAAAAAGGGCACGCTTGCCGCCGCGAGGGACAACAACCCGCAGAAGGCCTCCTCCGGCAGCCAGTTCTACATCAACCAGGCCGACAACGGCTTCCTCGATGGCGAATACACCGTGTTCGGCGTCGTGGAGTCGGGCATTGAGGTGGTTGACGCCATCGCCGCCGTCGAGACCGACATGCGCGACAACCCGCTCAAGCCGGTGACCATCGAAACCATCGCTCCGGCAACCGAAGCCTGAAACGATGGAGAGCATCTCGTCTAATCTGGCCGCCGTGAAGGAACAGATCGCGTCAGCCTGCCGCAAGGCGGGTCGGCGCGAGGATGAGGTCAGGCTCATCGCCGTCTCGAAGACCAAAAGCGCCGCCGCCGTGCGCGAAGCGTGGGATGCGGGCCAGCGGGAGTTCGGCGAGAGCTACGTGCAGGAGTTCCTCGAAAAGCTCGAAGCGCCCGAGCTTGCGGGGCTGCCGCTCGACTGGCACTTCATCGGCCACCTCCAGTCCAACAAGGTGCGCCAGATCGTCGGCAAGGCGGCGATGATTCACGGCATCGACAAGGTCACGACCGCCGAAGAGCTTTCGAAACGCGCCGCGCAACACGGCATCGACGTGGATTTCCTGCTCGAAGTGAACGTGTCGCGCGAAGGCACCAAGTACGGCCTCGACCCGGCGTCGGTGCTCCAGGCCGCCGAAACCTGCTTCGCCCTGCCGAACGTGCGGCTGCGGGGCCTCATGACCATCGCCTCGCCCGACCCGTCTGAAGCCCGCCGCGAATTCGCCGAACTCCGCCAGACGCTCGAAAAGCTCCGCCAGCAAGCGCCCGACCCGTCACAGCTCACCGAACTCTCGATGGGCATGAGCGGCGATTTCGAAGAGGCCATCCTCGAAGGCACCACCATGATCCGCATAGGCACGGCGATTTTCGGGTGGCGGTGAATAATGGATAATTGACAATGGATAATGGATAATGGATAATGGATAATTAAAGAACCTGTTACCGCACTTGCTCTTTTTTGCATTATCAATTATCAATTATCCATTCCTCTCCCCCGCTTTCTCTTCTCCCCCTCTCTGCTTATATTTGTGTTCTTTTTTCCTCGCCGTTTCAAACCATTTAAATCACAGGGAATATCATGACTGAACAAAGGCAGAAAATCCGGGAGGCCGTAGAATACATCAGAAAAAAGACCACGGCGGAGTATCCGGTGGGCATCGTGCTTGGCACCGGCCTCGGCGGGCTGGTCAAGGAGATCGAAATCGACTTCGCGCTCGACTATGCCGATATTCCCTATTTCCCGATCTCGACGGTCGAAACCCACCACGGCAAACTGATCTTCGGCACCCTCGCGGGCAAGAAGGTGGTCGCCATGCAGGGGCGCTTCCACTTCTACGAAGGGTACTCGATGACGCAGATCGTCTTCCCGATCCGGGTGATGAAGCAGCTCGGCGTCCAGACGCTCGGCATCACCAACGCCTGCGGCGGCATGAACCCCGGCTACAGCAAGGGCGACATCATGCTGATCGACGACCACATCAACCTGCTCGGCACCAACCCGCTCATCGGCCCGAACGACCCTGAAATCGGCCCGCGCTTCCCCGACATGTGCGCTCCCTACTCCCCGAGGATTCTCGACATCGCCGAGAAGGTCGCGCTCGAACACGGCATCAAGGTGCAGCGCGGCGTCTATGTCGCCGTCACCGGCCCGTGCCTCGAAACCCGCGCCGAGTACCGTATGCTCCGCGCCATCGGCGCTGACGTGGTCGGCATGTCCACCGTGCCGGAGGTGATCGCCGCCGTGCACCAGGGCACCGAGGTGTTCGGCATGTCCATCGTCACCGACGAGTGCTTCCCGGACTGCCTCGTACCGGTCGGCATCGAGGAGATCATCGAGGTCTCCAGCCGCGCCGAGCCGCACATGACCACCATTTTCAGAAACGTCGTAGCAAACCTTTAACCCTTTTCGAGGAAAGATCAACTCGCTCATGATTGACGCTATATCCTTTACCGACGGAGCATTCCGTTACCTCGACCAGCGCTTCCTTCCGCTGCAGGAGAACTATGTCAAAACCACGGATTACAAGCAGGCCATCGAGGCCATCAAGACCCTCGCCGTCCGCGGCGCGCCGCTCATCGGCGCTTCAGCAGGCTACACGGTCATGCTCGGGATCAACGCCTACAAGGGCGACAAGGCGGGCTTCCCGGAATATTTCAAGAACCTGATCGCCGAGGTCAACGCTTCGCGCCCGACCGCCGTGAACCTGTTCTTCGCAACCAGAAAGATGCAGGATGTGTATGACGCCAACTTCGAGAACGATTCGCTCGAAGCGCTCTTCGCGAAGATGACCGACATGGCCTACAAAATCCACAACGACGAAATCGACAACTGCGACAAGATCGCCCGCCACGGCGTCGAGCTCTTGAAGCAGGATTTCGCCGACGTGCTCAAAACCCGCAAGCTCAACGTGCTCACCCACTGCAACACCGGCACGCTCGCCTGCTGCGGCATCGGCACGGCACTCGGCGTGATCCGCCTGGCGTATCAGGAGGGGCTGATCGAGCGCGTCATCACCTCCGAAAGCCGCCCGCTCCTTCAGGGTCTGCGCCTCACCGCGTGGGAGCTGGAGCATGACGGCATTCCGTTCGCCTCGATCTCCGACTCCTCGTCGGCAATCCTGATGCAGCGCGGCATGATCGACTTCGCCGTCACCGGCGCGGATCGCATCACGGCCAACGGCGACACGGCCAACAAGATCGGCACCTACGCCCACGCCATCAGCGCGAAGTATCACGGCCTGCCGTTCTACATCGCCGCGCCGGTCTCGACCATCGACATCACTATGTCGGAAGGATCGCAGATTCCGATCGAGGAGCGCGACGCCGACGAGCTGCGCAAAATCTTCGGCACGCAGGTCGCCACGCCGACTACGCCCGTGGTGAACTTCGCCTTCGACGTGACCCCCGGCACGCTCATCCGCGGCATCATCACCGAAAAAGAGGCGGTCGTCGGCAACTACAACGAAGGACTTGCCCGCGTAGTCAACGGCTGATCACTCAGCGCCACTCTTCCGCATGACGAAAGGCTCCCTCCAAAGGGGGCCTTTTCGCATTCCCGACCCAGCCGCCAACTCAACCGGCATGATGCCGTAAGTATCGAATTCTCTTTCCCCTAAAAAGCCGGTTTCGTACATTTACCTTATACAATTGTTATAGACGCTGTTCTTTGCATCGCGGCCATCGCTCATCAACCGAGGACACCCTGAACCCCCGCAACTCCTCCGGAATCGACTGCTTCAGAACCGGGATAACGGCTTTTTCAGCGGTGCCCTGCCACACTATCTTTTCATCAACCAGATTCAGGAGGAGGGCATGAACGACACCGGTTATGATTACTCTGTTGTCCGGGGTTTCGCATTTTCGGCGCTTTTCTGGCTTGTCATCGGGCTTGTCATCGGTCTGTGGATCGCGTTCGAAATGTTCAATCCCGCGCTGAACATCACGCCCTGGCTCAGCTTCGGACGCCTGCGTGTGGTTCACACCAACGGCCTCGGCCTCGGCTTTGGCCTGGCGGGCATCTTCGCCACGGCCTACTATATGCTCCAGCGCCTGACCCGGACGCCGCTCCCCTTTCCCGGCCTGGCCAAAGCGCATCTCTGGCTTTTCAACGCGGCCATCGCCGCCGCCGCCGTCAGCCTCATGGCGGGCCTGAACACCACCAAGGAGTACGCAGAACTCGAATGGCCGCTCGACGTCGGCGTGGTGATCATCTGGGTGATGTTCGCCGTCAATGTCTTCGCAATCCTGATCAAGCGGCAGGAGAAGCAGATGTACATCTCGCTCTGGTACCTGATCGCCATGACCGTGACCGTCGCGGTGCTTTACATCGTCAACAACCTCGCCATTCCGCTCAACCTCTTCAAGTCCTACAGCCTTTACGCAGGAGCCAACGACGCCAACGTGGAGTGGTGGTACGGCCACAACATCGTGGGCTTCATCTTCACCGTGCCGGTGCTGGCGATGTTCTACTACTTCCTGCCTAAAGCCACCGGGCTGCCAATCTATAGCCACCGCCTCTCGATCGTTTCGTTCTGGTCGCTGATTTTCGCCTACCTCTGGACAGGCGCGCACCACCTCATGCTCACCCCGCTGCCGGAGTGGATCCAGACAGTGGCCATCGCTTTCAGCATCTTCCTGATCGCCCCCTCGTGGGGATCGGTGGTCAACGGCTACTACACCTTGCAGGGGAACTGGGATCAGATGCGCACCAACTACCTGACCAAGTTCTTCATCATCGGCGTCACCTTCTACGGACTCCAGACCTTGCAGGGGCCGTTGCAGGGCCTCAGGACGCTCAACGCCTTCTTCCACTACACCGACTGGGTGGTCGGCCACGTCCACATGGGCACGATGGGATGGGTGGCGATGGTCATTTCGGCGGCTTTTTACTACATGATTCCGAGAATCACGGGCCGCGAACTCTACAGCGTGAAGCTGGCCAACATCCACTTCTGGCTCATCCTGGTCGGGCAGCTCGCCTGGACGATCACCATGTGGATCGGCGGCATCCAGCAGGGAGCGATGTGGAAGGCCACCAACCCCGACGGCTCGCTGATGTACAGCTTCCTCGACGGCCTGACCTCGCTCTATCCCTACTACCAGATGCGTTTTGTCGCAGGAATCGTGTACTTCATCGGCATCCTCGTCTTCGCCTGGAACCTCATCCAGACGGTCAGGCAGGAGCCGTCAGCCGCCGCAGAAGCTTAACCACCAAACCTGAAAAAAGGAGCTTGCATCATGGGGATCTATTCAAAACCGGTCGTCTTCGCGGTCACTTCGACGCTGGTCATCCTTGTTGGCACGGTGGTCACGGTTTTCGTGCCAATGTTCATGCCCTCGACCCAACCGGTGAGCGCCTACGTCAAACCCTACACGTCGATCGAACAGGAGGGGCGCGACATCTACATGCGCGAAGGGTGCAGCAACTGCCACACCCAGACCGTCCGCCCGCTCCGCACCGAGGTGCTGCGCTACGGCGAGTACTCGAAGGCCGAGGAGTTCGCCTGGGATCGCCCCTTCCTCTGGGGTTCGAGAAGGACGGGGCCAGACCTGAACCGCATCGGCGGCAAGTACCCCGATTCGTGGCACTACCGGCACATGCAGAGCCCGCAATCGATGTTCGAGAAATCGAACATGCCGCCCTACGGCTGGCTCGCCGAAAACAGACTCGACACCTCCGAGTCGTTCAGAAAGACGCAGATTCTCGGCTACGGCTACACAGAGGAACAGGTGAAGCAGCAGATCGCCGACTACAAGGCGAAAGTCACCGCGCCCGATTACGACTCGAAGGCGACCCGCGACCAGGTGACGCCTGAAGCGCTGCGGGGCGAATTGACCGAGATGGACGCCATCGTCGCCTACATGCAGAAGCTCGGGCGCGACGTCAAGTCAATGGAGGCGCAGCGATGAACTTCGAGCAGATAGCCTATACCCTCTTCACCTTTTCGCTCGCGGCCGTCATGGCGGGCATCATCGCCTGGTATTACAACCCGAAGCGGAAGAGCGAGGTCGAAGAACCAAAGTACCGGATGCTCCGCGACGACGAGTAGCAGCATCCAGAACCACTCTCAACCGTTCAAGAAACCTGTCACAAGGAGGTTCACATGAATGATTCCGGAATTCCGCAGGAAGGCCACAACAAAATTCCCAAGGGGTGGATGGCGTTCTTCATCGGAGTGATCGTCTTTCTCGTCGTCTATGTCGTGCGCTTTACGCCAGCCATTTCAGGATGGTCTTTCTACAAGCTCCACGAAGAGGAGATGAAGGCTGGCCAGAAAGCGGCGGCAGCGGCCCCCGCCGATCCCGGCAAGTACATTGGCAAGGCTGACGCCATCGCCGCAGGCAAAGCCGAATACGAAACGAGCTGCGCCGCCTGCCACATGGCCGACGCCAGCGGCGGCATCGGGCCGAACCTGAAGGTCGCGCTGAAGTACGGTTCGACGCCCGGCGAGCTGTTCGAGTCGATCTCGGCCGGTCGGCCCAACGGAATGCCGCCCTTCGGCCAGCAGCTCGGCAACGACAAGATATACAGGATCGTCGCCTACATCGAAAGCCTGAGGAAATGACCTGATCGCTGCCCCGGGAACCTATACCGGGGCAGCGGCGTCTTATGCAGTAATCTACAGTGCAGTAACCAAACCCCTGATCATGCAGATAGTCTGGAAACGTTACCGGAGAGCCGTCGAGATGCTTCAGGCGCTTCTGCTCACCGGCCTCCCCTTCCTGAAGATCGACGGTCAAAGCGCCTTCCGGTTCGACATACGGGAGCTGAACCTCTACTTCTTCGGCTCGGTCATCAGAATCGGCGACTTCTACCTCATTCTCGCGGCCACGCTCTTCCTCCTGCTCTTCATCTCGGCGGTCACGGTGATTCTCGGCCGCGTCTGGTGCGGCTGGCTCTGCCCGCAGACCGTGCTGCTCGATCTCACCGAAAGCCTTGCCTCGCTCTTCGGCAGGCAGCACCGCAAAACCTTGCAGAAGCTGATTCTGCTGCCGGTTTCGGCGCTGGTGTCGATCACCATGATCTGGTACTTCGTCCCCCCGGCGGAGGCGATGCGCGGCCTCTTCACCTCGCCCTTGATCGCCGGATTCTTCATCGTGCTGTGGGTGCTGGTGTATCTCGAACTCGGCTTCCTCGGACGGAAGTTCTGCACCACGATCTGCCCCTACGCCATGATGCAGAACACTCTGTTCGACAAGGATACCCTCGTGATCGAGTACGACAAGTCGCGCGACTCGACCTGCATGAAATGCGACGACTGCGTGAGGGTCTGCCCGGTCGGCATCGACATCAAGGAGGGGCTCAGCACCAGCTGCATCGCCTGCGCGGAGTGCATCGACGCCTGCTGGCTGAAGAGCAGCAAGCGCGACCTGCCGCCATTCCCGAACTACAAGGGCAAGATCATCCGCCCGAAAACCTTCTGGCTCGCGGGCCTCACGGCGACCTCGGCGCTCGTGGTGGTGCTGCTCTTCGCTATGCGCCCGCCGGTCGAGTTCACCCTCAGCCGCGTGCAGGAGCCGCTCCCTCCGGGCCTGAACCGCTACGCATGGAGCATTTACAACAACACCAGCCGCACGCTCGAACTGAAGATCGAAGCACCGGATGACGTCACCCTGATCGGCCAGCGCACCGTATCGATCGAGCCCTTCGGCGAGGCGAGAAACAGGGTGCTCGTCAGGGCGACCGGCAAACGGGACAAGGTGAAACTGACAATCACCGGCAACGGCATTTCCGTCAGCAGGGAGG
>CAYZCF010000080.1:5788-12174 GCA_964476855.1 uncultured Chlorobiaceae bacterium | reverse complement strand
GGGATTCGCGCCCTTCATCGCCGGGCCGTACGCGAGCATGTACACGTCGAGGCCCTGGACGATCCGCCAGTACGCGGGCTTCTCGACCGCCGAGGAGTCGAACCGCTTCTACCGCCAGAACCTCGCGGCGGGCCAGAAAGGATTGTCGGTCGCCTTCGACCTGCCGACCCATCGCGGCTACGACTCCGACCATCCGCGCGTCGTTGGCGACGTCGGCAAGGCTGGCGTGGCCATCGACACGGTCGAGGATATGAAGATTCTCTTCGACGGCATTCCGCTCGGCGATATTTCGGTTTCGATGACCATGAACGGCGCGGTGCTGCCGGTGATGGCGTTTTACATCGTCGCTGCCGAGGAGCAGGGCGTCGCGCCGGAGAGGCTGAGCGGCACCATCCAGAACGACATCCTCAAGGAGTTCATGGTGCGCAACACCTACATCTACCCGCCGGAGCCGTCGATGAAGATCATCGCCGACATCTTCCGCTACACCAGCGAGCGGATGCCGAAGTTCAACTCCATCAGCATCTCGGGCTACCACATGCAGGAGGCGGGGGCAACCGCCGACCTCGAACTGGCCTTCACGCTGGCCGACGGCCTCGAATATATCAGGACGGGCTTGGACGCCGGACTCGACATCGACGCCTTCGCGCCGCGCCTGTCGTTCTTCTGGGGCATCGGCATGAACTACTTCATGGAGATTGCCAAACTCCGTGCGGCGCGTGTGCTCTGGGCGAAGATCGTTTCGCAGTTTGGGCCGAAGAATCCCAAATCGCTCATGCTCCGCTCGCACTGCCAGACCTCGGGCTGGAGCCTCACCGAGCAGGATCCGTTCAACAACGTCGCCCGGACGACCGTCGAGGCGATGTCGGCGGCGCTCGGCCACACGCAGTCGCTGCACACCAACGCGCTCGACGAGGCCATCGCCTTGCCCTCGGTCTTCTCGGCACGAATCGCCCGCAACACCCAGATTTATATTCAGGAGGAGACCGACATCTGCCGCGCCATTGATCCCTGGAGCGGCTCGTATTACGTCGAGGAGCTGACGCGCCAGCTTGCCGAAAAGGCGTGGGCGCTGATCGGGGAGATCGAGGCGGCGGGCGGCATGGTGAAGGCCATCGAGGCGGGACTGCCGAAGATGCAGATCGAGCAGGCAGCTACGCGCAAGCAGGCCCGCATCGACAGCGGCAAGGAGACCATCGTCGGCGTCAACGCCTACAGGACGGAGCACCGGACAGAGATCGAGCTGCTCGAAGTGGACAACACCGCCGTGCTCAACCAGCAGCTCGCCCAGCTCGAAGAGGTGAAGCGGACGCGCGACAACGAGGCCGTCCGCGAGGCGCTCGACGCCATCAAACAGTGCGCCGAAACCGGCGAGGGCAACCTGCTCGCGCTCTCGGTCGATGCCGCCCGCAAACGCGCCACGCTCGGCGAAATCTCCTCGGCGCTCGAAACGGTGTACGGACGCTACCGCGCGACGACGAGGCTCAACACCACCATCGACCAGTCGCAGATGCAGGACAACAGCCTCTTTTTGCAGGCCCGTGAGCTTGCCGACTCCTTCGCCGAGTACGAAGGCCGCCGCCCGCGCATCCTCGTGGCCAAGGTCGGCCAGGACGGGCACGACCGCGGCGCGAAGGTGATCGCCGCCGCCTTCGCCGACATCGGCTTCGATGTCGATATTTCGCCGCTCTTCCAGACGCCGGAGGAGATCGTCCGGCAGGCGCTCGACAACGACGTGCACATCGTTGGCATATCGAGCCTCGCGGGCGGCCACAAAACGCTGGTTCCGCAGGTGGTCGAAGGATTGAAGGAGGCCCGGCGCGGCGACATTCTCGTCATCGCGGGCGGCGTCATTCCGGAGCGCGACTACGACTATCTCTACGAGCGCGGCGTGGCGGGGGTCTTCGGCCCCGGCACGGTAATCGCCGAAGCGGCCATCAAGCTGCTCGCGCTCCTGCTCGAACATCACCAGTGAAAAGAGCGCGGACGAAGCGATGAGCGGCAGGCAGCGGCATGAACCCACGGTCGAGGAGTTTGTCGAGGGGATCAGGGGCGGCAACCGCCACCTACTGAGCCGCGCCATCACGCTTGTCGAGTCGAGCCACCCGGAGCACGAGCGGCTGGCGCACCAGATTCTCGACCGCTGCCTCGGCAGTGGCGGCGAGTCGATCCGCGTCGGCGTCACCGGAGCGCCGGGGGCGGGCAAGAGCACCTTCATCGAAGCACTCGGGCTGCACCTCACGCGCACGGGCAAAAGGGTGGCGGTGCTCGCCATCGACCCGAGCAGCTCCCGCTCGAAGGGCAGCATCCTCGGCGACAAGTCCCGCATGGAGCAGCTCGCCGCCCGCCCGGAAGCCTTCATCCGCCCGACCCCGTCGTCGGGCTTTCTCGGCGGCACCTCGCCGCGAACGCACGAAACCATTTTGCTTTGCGAAGCCGCCGGATACGAGGTGATCATCGTCGAAACGGTTGGCGTCGGCCAGTCGGAGATCGTGGTGAACTCGATGGTGGATTTCATTTTGCTGCTCATGCTGCCCGGTTCGGGCGATGAACTGCAAGGCATCAAGCGCGGCATCATGGAGATCGCCGACGCCATCGCCATCAACAAGGCGGATGGTGAGCGCCGCAGGATCGCCAAGGTCTCGAAGGGTGACTTCGAATCGGCGCTCAGGCTGTTGCCTGAGAAGCATCCGGGATGGGAACGGAAGGTACTGCTCGCCTCGGCGCTCGAAGGGTCGGGCATCGACGAAGCGTGGCGAAATATCGAAGCGTTCTCCACCGCGATGCAAGAGAGTGGCGAGTGGAGCGAGCAGCGCCGCGAGCAGTTGCGCCACCTGCTCCACGCCATCGCCGAAGAGCGCCTGAAACGCGAATTCTACAACGCCCCGGCGGTCAAAGCCGTAAAAAAGCAGATTGAGCAGCAAGTGCTCGCCGGTTCACTCAGCCCCTTCACCGGAGCACTGAAGTTGCTGGAGGCTTTTCGGGGGAAATGATCCGACGGAAGGGAAAATGATCTGACGGATCGAAAAAAGTCCTCAACCCACCCAGGGCGAACACACAGGTTCGCCCCTACAGATAGTAATTCATAATTCTCCCCCCTCCCCTATTCTTCGCTGATGAACTCCTTTTCGTTGGCCTTGACGATCAGCACGGGTACGGCGGCTTTGCGTATCACCGCTTCGGCGACGCTGCCCATGAGAAGCCTGCTCAGGCCGGTCTTGCCGTGCGAGCCCATGATGAGCAGGTTTACATCGAGTTCGGCCACATGCTGAAGAATCGACTCGGCAGGCAAGCCAATCGTCACATCGGCGCTCACATCGATACCGGCTGTTTCAGCCTCTTTGACCATAGGAATGAAATCCTCCCTCGCTGCGGCAGCGAGATCTTCTTCGAGCGGAATGTAGTTCAGGCTCATCTCCGCGGCTATCGGACGCGGCTCTATCACGTTCAGCAGAATCACCTTCGACCCCATAGATTTGGCGAACTCACAGGCATACCGATACGCGTTCTTCGATGCGTCGGAAAAGTCCATCGGACAGAGAATCGACTTTATGGTAATCATGGCCGTATAGTTTGATGGTTGAACAAGAAAACTGACTCAGGATTTTTTATCGAAAAAGACCTTGAAAAGATCGACCGGCACCGGGAAAATCGTGGTCGAGTTGTTCTCGGTAGCGATGTCCTGCAAGGTCTGGAGATAGCGCAATTGCAACGCCGCCGGGTTCTGCGCGATGATCGCCGCAGCTTCGGAGAGCCGTTGGGCCGCCTGGAACTCGCCCTCGGCGTTGATGATCTTCGAGCGCCGTTCACGCTCGGCCTCGGCCTGCTTGGCCATCGCGCGGCGCATCTCCTCGGGCAGATCGATCTCCTTCACCTCGACCTTGCCGACCTTCACGCCCCACGGCGCGGTATCCTTGTCGAGAATTGTCTGAATGCGCTCATTGATCTCATCGCGCTCGGCAAGAAGGTTATCCATCTCCCCCTGTCCGCAGACGCTGCGCAGGGTCGTTTGGGCGAGCTGCGAGGTGGCAAAATGGAAATCGGCCACGTCGATGATCGCCTTGATCGGGTCGAGCACACGGAAATAGACCACGGCGCTCACCTTCACCGACACGTTGTCGCGCGTGATGATGTCCTGCGGCGGCACGTCGAGCGTTACGGTGCGCAGATCGACCCGCACCATCCGGTCGATGTAGGGAATCAGGATAATCAAGCCTGGGCCTTTAGCCCCGATGATCCGGCCAAGCCGGAAAATGACCGCCCGCTCGTATTCGGGCATGATCTTGACGGCGGAGACGAAAAACGCCACCGCAAGCACCAGTAAAATCAGGATATTCATCGAAAGCATATCACCCCTCCCTGCTTTTTTGTTTCACATTGAGTTTCATCCCCTCGACCCCCGTCACCAAAACCGGCGCTCCGGCGGGAATCGAAACGTTTGCCGAAGCGTCCCACAGTTCGCCATGCACGAAAACCTTGCCGCTCCTGTCCTCGCCGCCGATGGCCTGCTCGACTGTGCCCGTCTCGCCGACCAGCCCCTCCATGCCGGAGAGCGCCTTCTTCCGGGTCGAGCGAACCACCATAAAGACAAGTAACAGGACTGTCGCTGA
The DNA here is from genome assembly GCA_964476855.1 of uncultured Chlorobiaceae bacterium. Lineage (GTDB taxonomy): Bacteria > Bacteroidota > Chlorobiia > Chlorobiales > Chlorobiaceae > Chlorobaculum. The sequence goes on along the minus strand of CAYZCF010000080.1, from coordinate 7,564 downwards.
AAATGAAAGAAAAAGAGGCAGAAAAACCCACCAGTCGATGACGAGACCAATTTCCGGCTGATTGAACACCATCACCGAACCGATGAAGAGCGCGACGAGACCGGCAATAGCGAGAGCGCCGCCGCTGACGATGAAGATTTCGAGTCCGAAAAAGAGGATGGCGAGCAGGATGAGCAGAAGACCGGTCACGTTGACCGACAGCAGTTGCATGGCCCACGCGCCGAGCACGAGGGCAATCGTTCCGGCCACGCCGGGAAAGATTGCGCCGGGCGTCGTAAGTTCGAAATAGAGCCCGGCGATACCGAGAAGCAGCAGAAAATAGGCGATATTGGGATCGGCGATGGTCATCATCACCTCCTCCCTGAAGGTGGGTTCGGCAGCCCGCACCGTCATGCCCGACGTGCGGATGGTCACGGCTCCGGCGGAGGTCGTCACCGTGCGCCCGTCGAGAAAGGCAAGCAGTTCGCTGCGGCTTGGGGCGACGGTATCGATCACGCCCGCCACGAGGGCCTCCGACGCGGTCGAGGCGATGCTCTCCCGCACGGCCCGTTCGGCCCACACAGGATTGCGGCCCCGCTTCTGCGCGAGGCTGCGGGCGAACGCCGCGAGATCGTTTTCGATCTTGGCGTTCATGACGCTCTTCTTTTCGACTTCGCCGCCGATGCCAACCGGATGCGCCGCGCCGGTCTCGGTGCCGGGAGCCATCGCCGCCACATGCGCGGAGAGCAAGAGCAGCGCCCCCGCCGAAGCCGCCTGCGCCCCGGAGGGCGCAACATAGACGACGACCGGTACCTTCGAGGCCATCACCCCCTGCACCATCTGGCGGAGAGAGGCGACCAGCCCACCCGGCGTATCGAGCTCGACCAGGAGCAGCGTATCGCCATCCCGGTTCGCCTCGTCGAGCACCCGCTGGAACCACGCCGCACTGCCGGGATTGACACTCCCCTTCAGCGACATGATGCGTATCTGAGCCGATTCGCCTCGAACAGGAATGATCGCCATGAGCATCAGCACGACAATAACCGGTGTCAAGCTGAATTTCAGAAACCTGCTTATCATTGTCTGAGCCATTCTGAGAAAAGTGAATTCACCAATTCATCAACAATGATAACAATAACAAAAAAAACAGGATAGTTCCTCTGAACCGGCGTCGGGATTCGTCAACGTATGACCCGGTAATCGTGAAGGTAAAGATGGATCAGCACTGGTTTGCGCAGCGGATTTCCCTTGAAGCTTCTCGGGGTTACGACTCTTTCGGAAGGATACGTCAGCCCGTCGGCATTTTCTGAATGACGATGCACGACATTGGCCGCCGTCGCGAGCGGACTGATGATGTCCGCCGTATAATCGTGCTGGATCAAGAGGCCGGTTTTGCGGTCGAACCGGAACTGCTGCACCCGGCTATGCGTCGGAATATGATCGGGAAAAACAGCACTGAGTCTTCCCGGTTCCGGCTCGCTCCAGTCGATATCCCCACGCAACAGCAGAGCCGGAAGGGTGAAGTAATTCCATGAAGCGTAGTTGGCGAAATAGGACATATCGAGATCATCCCAGCAGAACAGCCTCCGGCCAGCCTTGAAATAACTCCGCGCATTCCGGCGCTCTTCGATAACTTGGCCCTGAGCATCCTCAAGTCGTACATCACCGCCATCGAGCACTCCGGTTATAGCGGGATCACGGCCAATCGGGGTAAAACGGCAAGAGGGCCGGTGGGCGTCCATGGTCATTTTCGAATGGCTGAAAAAGGGCCGCCGTTTCAGGATGAAAGCCAGTCCC
>CAYZCF010000080.1:2162-5778 GCA_964476855.1 uncultured Chlorobiaceae bacterium | reverse complement strand
GTTTCAACCGACACGGCGTTCCTCCACAATTCGATCCCGCCATAAGCGGCTATGGCTTTTGCAGCAGTTTCAGAAAGCTTCATGGGAATAAGACTTGCATTGAAAAGATCAGGAGAGTTTATCTCAAATCATACTTTCGTCGCACTTGATGCCCATATGCCTGCTAAACAACAAGTCATCGCAAAGTGTTCAATGGCATAACTCTCCACGTCATTTCCTGCGCTGTCTTGCAATCGAAATCCAGATCGAAACCAAACGTCATTTGTCAATAACGACAAAAAAACGCTTCATCCGACTTTTTCGAAATCCGCTATCGCCTGCATCATCTCCGCAAATACGGGATTCCGGGGTTCAAGCTCTTTGCCATCTTTGCTGACAACGGGCTTTTCGAGCACGACGCTCGCGTGCGGCACGCACAGATTTTTCGCGATCCTGAAAAATCTGAATCGCTCTTTATCGCATACCTGCTGCAACGCTTCGATACCGGCAATATCCGCCGTGGTATCGGATTCGGAGTGCGCCGCGAACACTTTTTCAGAAAATGGAAATCGTGAGTCGAACAGGTTGATGATGGTATCGGTCTCCTTGATAAGGCGCGCGAGTTGCCTCGCTCCATCCATATCGACATCGCTGTAGCGGTAGGGATTCTCGCCGATCAGCGGAGCGTTGGAATCGAGCAGGTCGGCAAGAAAGGTCAGCAACAGATTTTCCTGCAACTCGCCAATAAGGCCGGACGGGTCGCCCGCCAGATCGAGCGCCGCCGAGAAGAGATAGAGCGTACCCTGGACTCTCGGATGGAGCGCCGCCATATAGAAACTCAATGCGCCGCCGGTTGACAGGCCGCCGATTGAAATATCGCTCGCTTTCGATGACGCCGTGTTGACGGCGAAGCTGACGTTCGATTTCCACTCTTCGAGCTCGACCCCCTCCATCCCTTCGGGATTCTTCAGGCCGTGGCCGTGCAACAACGGCATGTAGACATTGTAGCCAAGATGATTGAAAAAATAGTCGCCAATTGCCGTCATGAAGTATGGGGAGTCGGAAAGGCCGTGTACCAGCACGATCGCTTTTTGCGCGGGTTCCTGATGCTCCATGATTCGCGGCTGGCACCCGTCACGTACCGCGTCCGGCGAGAAATAGGGGAAGCGCTGGTAATAGTCAAACCACTCGTGATCGCGTACCGGAATCGAACCCTGATCGCTCATCGTTATATGCCACTTAAGCTGTTGAACGCTGACGTACTTCTCAGGAAATATATCCTGAAGGATTTGACGGGACAAAAAAGGGTTCACTCAAAAAGAACAATCATATCGACAATGACGGCGACGATGCTTATCGCAATCCCGGCATTGTCAACGGTTCGAATCAATACTGCTGAGCCGGAAAGCGTCGCTTCATATAGTTTTTCGATCTCAGATCGTATATCTCGAAGCCCTTGCCGTCGGGAAGAAATCTGACATACATTTTAACCTCCCACGAGAGATTGCGTAACCGCTTTTCGCTCCATATCGTTTTTCCCTGCTTGTCAATCAGCACGAACTCCATGTTGCCTGTGCCGTACTTCGAGGTGGCGGCAAGGACATACTCCCCCTTGACGCTCACGCGGAGGTCGTCGATCTCCGGCAATCCGGCCTGCGTTTCCCAGAGAAAGTTGCCGCTTGCAGCGTCGAACATCGTGACCATTGATGCCTCGCGCCCGTTCTGGCCGATGGCGATACGCCCGCCTTCGGGAGAGATCGCCGTCCGGCGCACCCAGCGAAGGGTTTCGCTGCCATCCGGGTTTCGGAACATGATCTCCCTGACCGGTTCGCCCTGACCATTGTACACCGCGATGCCGCTGGAGCCGCCCTCGTCCCGCCATCCCCAGAGCGGCAGCGTGATCACCTCGCCATTGTCCGAAATCGCTGCGTCGCCCGGATCGCTCATCACCGAACGGTTCCACAGCTCCACGCCATTTTTTTTGAGACTCCAGGACGGGAACGGATAGCGGTGCGTAATCGCCACTTCCCAGACACCGTTGTCGGAGAAACAGGAGTAGGTGCGTCCGACAGGATCGGCCATGCGCTCGGCCATCCGGGCCGGAGCCTGTACAGGTAGTATCAACAAGCAGAACAACACAGAGAACAGATGATACTTCCTGGTTATTGTTCGACGGGTCGCGTTACGCATGTTCAGGGATGTTGAGGTTCGGGAAGCTCGCCGGGATCAATCAGTTCGACGACCGATTCGAGGTACTCGAAGAGCAACTGCTTGCCTGCGCAAAGGGAATCCTTCGCGGCGATGTTCCGGCCTCCGCTGGCGATGAAAGAGTAGTAGGGGCACCCCGCATTGCAGAGGTACTGGAAGCGGCACTCCTCCGCTTCGCAGGCGCAGATTGACTGAAGGCGCTGGTCGATGAGCTGCGCCATCGCGGGATTTGCATCGGAAAGAATGTCGGGGATGGACATCTCGCCGACGTTGCCGAGGCACATCACGTCGAAGCCCGCGAACTTGGGGCAGAGCCAGGCGTCGCCGTCGGGCGTGATAGCGAGAAAGTTGGTGAGGCAACGCCCACCGAAGGTGCAGACCGATTGCTTCAGCCCGACGCCCGCCACCAGCGAACGCAGCACGTAGTTGAGCGTGCCAGGCATCGGCAGCTTTCGCCCGCCCTCGAACCAGGCGTTGAACTGCGAGATGAAATAAGCGGCGTAGCCGTCAGCATCGAGCGAGATGCTTTCGTCGCCTACAAGGTTTTGTGCAAAAAAGTGGTACGGGTTGCTGTGAAAGGCTTCGATGCCGAGCGAACGGTAGAAATCGAGAATCGCCCCCTCCTTGCCGAGGCTGTTCTGCGTGACCGTGCAGATGCAGCCGCAGTGCCCCTGATGCTCGATGATCGTTTCGCGCGTCGCGAGCACGGTCGCAAGCGAAGGGCCGCCGCCGCTGGCCGGGCGCTGGAAGTCGTGCAACTCTGGCGGGCCATCGATGGTCGAGGAGATGTGGAAGCCGTGTGCGGCGAGCCAGACGATCAGCTTCCGGTCATGCACATAACCGCTCGTCTGGATGGTGTTCGCGTAGGGTTTGGTGGCGTACTGTTTCTGGAGACGGTCGACCTTGCGGTAAAAATCGATTCCGGCAAGAAATGGCTCGCCGCCCGTCCACTCGAAGGAAACCTCGCAATGGCGTGTATCGAAGGCGCTCCGGATGGCGGCTTCGAGCAGGTCGTCCGGAATGCGGAGGCTCCCGGTTTTGTGGGAGCCTTTCGCAAAGCAGTAGCGGCACGAGAGCACGCACTGGTCGGTAAGCTGAAAAATCAGGTTCAGCGTGCCCGCCTGACCGAGCATGTCGAGAAACGCCTCTCTCGTCGTCATGCCGCGCGCCTCTCAGTAACGGTTCGCGTCACCGTGCGTGTTGGTGTGCACGTTGCCGTGGGAGTTTGTGTGCTTGCCGCTGTCCGAATAATCACTGTGAACATTGGGGCTGTTGCTATCGACATGGGTGTTCCCGTGCAGCGGATTGTCCTTATCGGCGAGCAATACGCCGCCCGGATTGGCCGTGATCTCCGTGAGATGCCGCGCCACTTCGTTCTCCCGCGCGGCGTCGGATGCGAATGCTGGCGTCGCGCCGTCGCGCGTCATCG
>CAYZCF010000080.1:0-2152 GCA_964476855.1 uncultured Chlorobiaceae bacterium | reverse complement strand
CCAAGCTTCTGGCTGATGGCAAGCAGGCGCTCGCCCCTGGCCGATCCGGAACGACGCTCCCCTTCCGGCCTGTCGATCTCTCTGTTCATATGCACTCCTTTGTTTGATTGACGAAATCAGCGAAATCACACGCTTTGAATGACCTTCTCCCGCTGCTTCCGGTACTCCTCGTAACTGATGAGCTTTTGACGCTTGAGTCCGTCAAGCGTTTTCAGCCGCGCCGCCACGCTTTGGGCATCAGAAGCGGATTGCGACTCCCCCGCGTCTTCGATGCTGAAGATCACGTCCGGGCTCCCCTTCCGGCTGAAAGCCATGAAGAGCGCGAAACCGATGATCGCAACGCAGGCCACGATCCAGATGATGACAAACACACCGCCCTCTTCGAGCAGGCCGTTGCTTACGACGCCAACGATCATACCCGCGCCGACAAGCGCCACGACGACCGACGCGATTCTCATCATGGTCAGCGTGGAGCGCGTCGGCTTTATCCTGATATCCGGCATGGCGAAGTCGTTTTACCGTTTGGGGGCGAAGGAGTCAAGCACCGCCTGGAATGCGGGGAAATTCTGATCGTAGAACACTTTCGGACTCTTGAACGCCAGCACGTAAAATCCCCGTCTTGCCTTGACGACCACGAACCGCGCCTTCAGCCAGTACTTGGTCGCGAACAGCGGGCCGCGCGGAACCTCCTGCCACACCTCGTAATCGGTAACGGTCGCTGCCCTTCCGGCAACAGTCGTCTTCACAGGTTTGCTGTACGATGACTTTTCGCTACCCGCATTCTTGCGCCTCAGTCGCTCGTAATCGGCCAGATAGCTTTCATACGTTTTGCCCTCGCTGTTGCCAGGAGCGTAGTAGCCAACGTAAATGAGCGGATGCGGGAAGTAAAATTTCTCGCCATCCTCGGGACTGGCAAGCCCGGTTTTTGTGAGCTGAATCTGATGAATCCCGGCTTTGGCGTCACCCGCCGGATCGTAACTCCGCGTCCAGCCAACGGGCAAAAGGCAGGAGAAAAGGTCCCGCGCAGCAGTGAACTTCTCGAATGGCTCAGGCCGAACCTCGCGAGGCAAAGGAAAATCCGTCACCGCATCTTTCAATGTTTTTGACAGATAGTACTCGCGTGTATCCGCGAAGGGATGCGCGGATGATACCGGATTGGTGATGACGTAGGTGTAGTTCCCCGAAATGCCGAGATCGCGCTTCAGATCCCAGGCGATGACTACTCCATCCTCGACAATCGCCTTGCACTCGTCGGGCGTTTTGCGGACAATCGTCAGTTCGTAGTGCGGCGCGAGACTGGTGAGACCCGGCTTTTTCTTCACCACCACCTCGAAGGAGTTTTTACCGGTGCAACCATTGCTTCCCACGCGAATGACGAAACCGCCCGGCCCGGTCACCGCCTCGTCAAGCACGGTCTCGCCGGTCTGGCGCGGCCCCGGAGACCAGGGAATTGCAGAGGCGCTGTCATGGAAAAAGCTCAGGGCGAGCAAGAGAGAAGTCAGTCTGAAGATTCTTTGAACGACATACTGCATGTTCAAATACGAAAGGTTGGATGGCGCAATCAGAACTGACCTGCACGAGGCACTCCCCGCTCCTGCACCCTTCCAAATGACTGACGTGCAAAAACGGAACCGGTGAAGAAGGCTGTGAGACTGGCAGCCGCTACTGATTGATCACGTCAGATTGGAAAAGTGTCTTAAATAAAAGTTATATACTCTTTAAATTAACAGAGAGCGCCTATATTTCAAGAACTGTTCTTTCACAATCTGTACAAAAAACAATCCAAAATCCACGGTGATGAAAAAAGTATTCAGCATGCTGCTCCTGTTTGCAGTTTCAGGAGCACTCGGACCAATGAATCTGCATGCGGGAGGCGCATTCGATCAATTGATGGATACGTCGAGAGACAGTGAAGCCGCCACGAGAGAGCCGAGCGATGAAGGCGCAAGGGAGGGCGCAAGCCAGGGATTCGACACTGGATCGAGCACGCCTGTCGATCTGAGCGGCAAGGAAGGGGTCGTCGATCCGAATGACCTGAAGCAGTACGACCCGCCAGCGTCGAGCCTCCACACCAATCCGCCGCCTCCGCTTGAGTGACGGATCGTCGGCACATGAAATATCTGTGACACCATAAAAAACCACGAAGCCCGGA
>CAYZCF010000079.1:1395-12208 GCA_964476855.1 uncultured Chlorobiaceae bacterium | reverse complement strand
AAAAAATTGTGGCACCGGCGTCTCGCCGGTGTAAAACACAGGCAAGATGCCCGTGCCACAACTGGATAACGGGCGTGGCCCACGCTGTTATACAGTGGAAGTCCCCTCCGGACACCCGCGAAATACACGAACATCCTCGGCCAGCGCGCCCTTTTGCGCGGCGGCCCGCTGCGCCTTGCCCGGCGACGAGATCATCATCATGACCTTCGCTGAAATGGAGCCTGAGGAGGCGCGTAACTGGCAACCGATGATCGTCATCGTTGACCGGATGAACAATCCGAAACGCCGACACCGGGTAGGTTCCGAAGACGAATATCTCGGCTGAAAAATCTCTCAACCCCTGACAAAGTACGTTATGAGCCTTGCAATCGTCATCATGGCCGCCGGTAAAGGCACGCGAATGAAATCGGATCTCCCGAAGGTGCTGCACGAAGCGAACGGCAAACCGCTGGTGGCGTACGTCATCGAGAAATCGCAGACGCTCGATCCGGCGAAGATCGTGTTGATCGTCGGCCACCAGGCCGAGCTGGTTCAGAACGCAACCGCCGGCTTTCCTGTCGATTACGCCCTGCAGGAGCCACAGCTCGGCACCGGCCACGCCGTCATGCAGGCCGAACCGCTTCTGAAGGAGTTCCCGGGTGAGGTGATCATTCTTTCGGGAGACGCGCCGCTCTTCACGGCCCGCACCCTCCGGGAACTGATCGGCTTCCACCGTTCACGACAGGCCGTCGCCACGGTGCTGACCGCCGAGATGGAGGATCCGACGGGCTACGGGCGGATCATCAGAAACGGCGGCGGCGAAGAGGTACTGAAAATCGTCGAGCAGAAGGATGCCACGGAGGATGAAAAAGCGGTAACGGAAATCAACTCCGGCGTTTACGTCTTCAACGCCACCGAGCTTTTTACTGCCCTGCACGGCATCACCAACAAGAACGCCCAGGGGGAGTACTACCTCACCGACGTGTTCGGCATCTGCTTCGGCAAAGGCAAAAAGGTGTGCGCCTACAAGGTAGCCGACGCCAACGAAATCCGCGGCATCAATACCCCTGAACAGCTCCGCGAAGCCGAACTTCTGCTTCACGGCGAAGAGTATTTGTGAGCAACGGACGAGGTGGACAATGCGGACAAATTCTTCTCCCACAAGTCCCAAAGCACCCAATCCCCGCAGAATCCCCGATTTCCCAGGCCGCCGCTAAACCTGCTAATAAAGAAACATCGGCTTGCCCATGACGCTTCGCATCTTCGGGCGGTAGTAGCGCAGGTCGTAGAGTTCGCTGATATCGACCTGTTTGGTGTTGGATGAGACCGCCGCAAGCGGCAGGCAGGTGTAGATACCCTGCTGAAGCGCCACCATGACCCCGAAGGTACCTTCTTGAATCAGCTCCACGGCAAGCTGTGCAAAATTGAAGCCAACCATCAGATCGAGTGCATCGGGAATACCGGAACGCATCAGGTAGCCGAGTGGCTGGCAGATCACCTCCTGGCCGGTCAGCATCGAGATAGTTTCGCGGGTCAGCTGGCCGATTCCGGCAGGTTCGTGGCCATTTTCGTCATACCTTCGTCCGCAATATTCGATCATCTTGCTTCCTACCATCCGCGCACCTTCACTGATGGCGATCATGGAGTACTGGCTCGGATTGGCCGCCTTGTCCTGAATCACGAACTCGGCGAGGGTTTCGGGATCGAAGGGCACCTCGGGAATGAGGGCGCGGTCAACACCCGCAAGATAGGCGCTGACGAGGCATGTTTCGCCGGTGCTTCGACCGAACAGCTCAACGATGGTAATGCGCTCGTGCGAGCCGGAGCTGGTGCGAAGCTGGTGGATGTACTGAACGCTTCGGGTCACTGCCGTGCCGAAGCCGATGCAGTAGTCCGACCCGTAAACATCGTTGTCCATCGTTTTCGGTACACCGATCACCTTGACGCCCTTGCGGGAAAGGTACTCGGCGTAGCCAATCGTGTCGTCCCCGCCGATGACGATGATCACATCGAGCCCGAGCGCTTCGATGCTCCGGAGCACATGATCGGTCAGGTCGAAATTTCCGGAGTGATGCAGGCCCGAACGCAACCGGTGTGGCGAGTTGCGCAGGAACGGGGGAATCTCTTTCTTTTTGAGGTTGCCGGGGTTAATGCGGCTGGTATGGAGCAAGGTACCGCCGGTACGGTCAATTCTGCGGACAAGCTCCGGATCGAGATCGGTGATATGTTCGGCACGGGAAGCCAAGTCATCGGGATCGAACGCCAAAAGCCCGTTCCAGCCCCGGCGGATACCGGTCACCCGATACCCCTTCTCGGCGCTGATCGTTACGATGGTCTTGATACATGCGTTGATTCCGGGTGCGTCGCCGCCACCGGTCAGGACACCGATATGCATGGCTGTTATCCCGTCGAAAGGTTGCGGAACAAAGAAACGGCGATTACCGGCTTACTTCCTCGACCGCCTCGTCTTTTTGGCCTCGCCGCCAGCGGCAAGCTCCCGGCGGGAATCCGTGGCGATTTCGCTCGCCGTGCGGATATCGATGTGCTCCGCCGGAGACTCCAGACCGGTGGCTTTCATGGAGTAAAACTCGATCAGGTTGCCGTCCGGGTCCATCACGAAAAAAGCGCGACCCTCGCGGCGATGCGCAGGCCGGGTGACCAGATGCACGCCGCGATCGTCAAGATAAACGGCGGCCTCATCGACTTCGACGTCCGAGGCCAACCTGAATCCGAAATGATCCACGCGAATATCCCGAGCATCGGCCGTGCCCGGCGTTTCCGCCTTGACCAGTACGAGCATGTCGGAATTGAGGCGCAGGTAAGAGATGTTCGCCCCTGCGCGGTGATCGACCCGGAAGCCGAGAATTCCGGCATAGAACTCCTCGGCCAGCCGGACGTCGTTAACCCGGAGCGTAATCTGGTTAATCCCCGTCAGATTCATCTTCATCCTCGTTCTCCGCTACTTTCGTTTCGGGACTCTTTTCGAGAACATAATCGTACTTCTGATCGAAATACTGAGCCACGGCCTGCTGTGAGGGTTTTTCACGGCACTCAAACTCCACGCTGATCGCGATCTGCTCCGGAAACACCTTTTCCGATTCGGACTCCGAAGCGGGGTTGCGAATCATCTCCTTGTACGGCAGCAGACGTTCCTCCAGTTCGGCCCGCTCCTCCTCGTGAATCTCCCTCGCTTTTTTTGAAATGGCTACAACGGTTTCGTAGAGATTTTCATGTGTACTTCTCAGCTTGTTCAAATCTACAGGTTTGACCGACATTGCAATAGTGCGTTATGATTGTGGAAGAAACTCGTCGATCCGGGTAGCGACCGCATCGACGGTACGCCCGAGATCGTCGTTGACCACGACAAAATCGAATTCATCGGCATGGGAAAGCTCCATCTCCGCTCGTTCGAGGCGGGTCTTCAGCGCCTCGGCGCTCTCGCTGTCGCGGGCCTGCAAACGGCGGGCAAGCTCATCCATGCTCGGGGGTTTGAGAAAAACAAGCAGCGCCCGTTCTCCGAAAATTCTCTTGAGGTTCAGCGCGCCCTTCACATCGAGATCGAAAAGCAGATTGCGACCCGCTTCGATCGCCTCGCTGGTCTTGTCGAGCAGCGTTCCGTAAAAGTTACCGAAAAAGAACTCGTGTTCGATGAAACCGTTTTCGGCGATCTTCTGTTCAAACGCCTCGCGGCTCAGAAAGTGGTAATCGACGCCATCGCGTTCGCCCGGCCTCATCTGGCGCGTGGTGGCCGAAACGGAAAATTCGAGCGAACCGAGCCGCTCCATTACGAGCTTGGCGACTGTCGATTTTCCGGTGCCTGACGGAGCCGAAAAGACAATCAGCCTGCCCCGGCCCGAAACCTGATCTGCGCTCATAGGCTTATTCGATGTTTTGCAACTGCTCCCTGACCTTTTCGAGCTCCTCCTTGATGTGCACCACCTTTTGGGAAATATCGGCATTCTGCGACTTCGACGCGATGGTGTTGGCTTCGCGGAGCTGCTCTTGCAGGAGGAAATTGAGCTTGCGGCCCGAACCGCTCGAACTGTTGTTCAGCTCTTCGATGAAAAACTTGTTGTGGCTGTTGAAGCGGATGCACTCCTCGGTGATGTCGAGCCGCTCGGCGGCCATGACGATCTCCATTTCGAGGCGATCCTTGCTGTACTCGACATCGCGCCCGGCGATAGCACTGATTTTGGTAGCCAGCCGTTTGCGGATCGTTTCGAGATTACCGGCAGCGATCTCCCTGATATCCTTGATCGTGCGTTCGATTTCGTCGATTCTCGCCCTGAAATCACCGGCAAGCTCCTCTCCCTCTTTCTGACGCATCTCCTTGAGATTGCCGATAGCCTCAACGAGCGCGGAATTGGCAATCGGCCAGATTTCGTCCGGGTGCTCCAGAATGGTGTGATCCGACTCGAAAATCTCGGAAAAACGCAGAACATGATCGAGCGTCACGGGCGCTTCGATGCCAGCCTCTCGTCGGACAGTTTCGAGAAGCGACTTGTAGGCTCTTACTTTTGAAGGATTTACGGTCACCGGTAACTGTTCGGCCTCTTCGAGCTGAAGCTGCACGAAAGCCGATATCTTGCCACGCTGGAAACTGGCGCGAATCAGCTCCCTGACCTCCAGCTCCCACGACAACAACTGTCTGGGCAGCTTGACCCCGATTTCGGCAAAACGATTGTTGACCGAGCGAAGTTCGACAAGCACCTTCATGCCCTTTTCCGAACGCTCAGCGCTGCCGTATCCGGTCATGCTTTCCAACATACATTCACTCTGTTACATTCTTGAAGATACCTGCGGAGAGAAACCCCCGCAGGCTTCGGGCAACCAGGTTACTTGCGCAGATCGAGATCGGCGAGCACCTTGCGATAGCGTTCGATATCGACTTTCTTCAGGTAGTTCAGGACACGCTTGCGTTTGCCGACCAGCATCAGGAGACCGCGGCGTGAGTGTTTGTCTTTGGGATGCTGCTGAAGATGACCGGTCAGATCGGTGATCCTGCGGCTGAACAGGGCAACCTGCACTTCCGCTTTTCCGGTATCCGTCGCAGAATCACCAAACTTCGTAATGATCTCGGTTTTGTGTTCTTTTGTCAGACCCATGATTTTTGCTGTATGATGTATTGATAAAAACGAAATAAAAAAATGGCCGGTAATATAACATTATTTCTTGTATAATCTCGCCTCTTTTTTATCGAGATCGAGCTGCGCCCGGAGTTCGTCAATCGAACCGAAACGCTTTTCCGCCCTGATGAAGCCGAGCAGGCAAAGAATCAGGAACCGTCCGTACAGATCGCCTGAAAAACCGATAATGTGCGCCTCCACCCTCACTTCGCCATCTTCGGCAACGGTCGGTCGGCGACCAATGTTCATCATGGCCGGATACTCCTTGCCATCCACCTCGACGCTCGCCGCATAGACTCCGTGGGCCGGAAGCATCTTGCAGCAATCGGGAAGAGCGAGGTTGACCGTCGGAAAACCGATAGCGCGGCCAAGCTTGTCACCCTCGACGACCGTGCCACTGATCGCGAACGGCGCTCCGAGACATTCGTTGGCCTCGCGAATCTCTGCGGCGTCGAGCAATCGCCTGATCCGGGTGCTCGATACCGGCGAACCTCCGACGATCACCTCGCCAACCACATCGACGCTGAAGCCGCACTCCGCGCCGAGCGTGAGCAGCGTCTCTTCGCTGCCACTCCGCTTGCTGCCGAAGCCGTGGTCGTAGCCGACGGTGACATGACGCGCGCCGAGCCGCTGCACCAGCACCTCCCGGATGAACGCTTCGGAGCTTTTCGAAGCGAACTCACGGTCGAACCGCACCACAAACAGGAGATCGATCGGCATCGTCCTGAACTGGCTTACCTTCTCCTCGAAGGTGGTCAGCAGTCGCACAGCGCACCGGTCGCTGCCGTCGAGCACGATTCTCGGATGCGGCTCGAAGGTCACCACGACGCTTCTGAGGCCAAGCTCCCGGGCATGGCCGATCATGGAGCCGATAATCTTCCGGTGGCCCACATGAAGTCCGTCGAACGATCCGATGGTCACGGCGGAAGGCTCGGCCATCAGCTCGACAGGCACTCCCGTGGCTGAATCGAGGATCGTATCGCCCTGCAATACAACGACGCGCATACTTCTGGCTGTTTTACTCTTCGGTGGCCAAAGCGGCGGCCTGGCCAATTGCATCAACGATCTCCCCGACGCTCGCCGCGTCCGAAAGCCGGTACTGCCCTATCGACACCCGCTTCAGTTCGGCAAGATAGCCGCCGACGCCGAGCAGCTCGCCGAGTTCATGAGCGATCATGCGGATATAGGCTCCCTTTGTCACGTCGATGAAAAAACGGACGTACGGCAACTCGATGCCGGTGATCTCGAACTGGCGAATCCCGATCTGGCGCGCTTTGCGCTCCTTGACCTCGTGGCCCTGCCGCGCCAGTTCGTAAAGCCGCTTGCCGTTGTGCCATACCGCCGAGTGCATTGGAGGCTGCTGCAAGCGCTCGCCGACCATCGATGCGGCGGCGGCGCGGATCGCACTTTCGTCGAGATGCGATACGTCGCGGAGGTCATACTCCTCGCTCTCCGTGTCGTGGCTCGCGGTTTTTGCGCCGAGCTTGATGACCCCTTCGTAGGCCTTGTCGAGCAGTTCGAGCGATGAGATAGTCTTGGTCTTGCGGCCCGTGGCGAGAATCAACAGGCCGGTCGCTTTCGGATCGAGCGTACCGCAGTGGCCGACCTTCCGCTTCGCGCCATTGCGCTTGTAGGCGCCGCGAATCTTGGCCACCACGTCGAACGAGGTCCAGTCGAGCGGCTTGTCAACCAGCAGATAATCGCCCTCCTCGCTGAGGACGGACATGCAGCCCTGTTCGATCATCATGATCCCGGTTCCGTACAATGCAGGTTATGGCTGCTCTTCGTCACGAGAAGGCTTGACCGACTTGAGCAGTTGCTCGATCCGGTTGGCCTGTTCGAACAAGCGGTCTTCATAGAACTCGAGCTCCGGAATCCGCCGGAACTGGTGGCGAATTTTCGAAGAGAGCGTTTTGCGGATCATCTTGTTTTCGGCGTGCAGGTACTCCATCACCTCCGCGCGCTGCGCCTCGGAGCCGATCACGGAAACATAGACCCTCGCGATGCCGAGATCGGCGGTAATCCTCACCTCCGTCACCGTCACCAGGGGGCCGCTGCGTGGCAGCTCCTTTTCGAAAATCGCGCTCAACTCCCGCTGCAACAGGGAGGAGACTTTGTCGGTTCGTATCGACATACCGGCTCTCCTTTCCGCTCAGAGCTTGCGTTTCTTCTCGACGATCTTGTAGGCTTCGATCACGTCGCCCACCTTGATGTCGTCGTATCCCTTGAGGCTGACGCCGCACTCGTAGCCGGCATCGACCTCCTTGACGTCATCCTTGAAGCGCTTGAGCGAGTCGAGCTGGCCTTCGAAAATCTGCACGCCATCGCGCAGGAGGCGAACTTTCGAGTCGCGCGGTACCTTGCCCTCCAGCACATACGCACCTCCGACGTTGCCCACTTTGGGCACGCGGAAGACCTGGCGAATCTCGATGGAACCGAGGCTCTCCTCGTGCAGTTCGGGGGACAACATGCCTTCGAGCGCTTTCTCGACATCTTCGAGCACGTGGTAGATGACGCTGTAGAAGCGCACGTCGAGGTCTTCCTTCTCGGCAAGCCGCTTGGCGTTGACGTTCGGGCGCACCCTGAAGCCGATGATGATCGCATCCGAAGCGGCGGCAAGCAACACGTCGGTTTCGGTGATCTGGCCGACGCCCTGGTGGATAATCTGCACCTTGACCTCTTCGTTGTGAATCTTCATGAGGCCATCGGCGAGCGCCTGGATCGAACCGTCGGTATCGGCCTTGATGATGACGCTCAGCTCCTTCTTGAGACCCTCCTTGATCTGGCGGGCGATGCTGTCGAGCTTGACGCGGGTGCTGCGGCGGAACTCGTGCTCACGCTTGATGATCTGGCGTTTCTGCGCCACGTCGCGAGCCTCGCGGTCGGACTCCATCACCGTCAGCGCATCACCGGACTGCGGCAGGTCTTCGAAACCGAGCACGCGCACCGGCCTGGACGGCCCGGCTTCGGGAATGCGCTTGCCGCGCTCGTCCATGAGCGCCCTGACCTTGCCCATCGTGTTGCCGGCCACAAACGGATCGCCAACCTTCAGGAAACCGCGCTGCACCAGCACGGTCGAAACCACGCCCTTGCCCTTGTCGAGTTCGGACTCGACAATGATACCGCTGGCGGGAATTTCTCTCGAATAATTGCCCTTCAGCTCGCGGATTTCGGCCTCGGTCAGCACCTTGTCCATCAGCTCCTTGATGTTCAGGCCCTTCTTGGCCGAAATTTCCTGGCACTGGCACTCTCCGCCCCAGTCCTCGACCAGCACGCCCGCTTCGGAGAGCTGCGTCTTGATCTTCTCGACGTTGGCCTCGGGCTTGTCGATCTTGTTGAGCGCCACGACGATGGGCACGCCCGCCGCCCTGGAGTGGTTGATCGCCTCGATGGTCTGCGGCATGACGCTGTCGTCGGCAGCCACGACGAGGATGACGATGTCGGTCACCTGGGCGCCGCGAGCACGCATGGCCGTAAAGGCTTCGTGGCCGGGCGTGTCGAGGAAGGTGATATGACGACCTTTCTCGACCTCCACCTCGTACGCGCCGATGTGCTGGGTGATGCCGCCCGATTCGCCAGCCACCACATTGCTGCGGCGGATGTAGTCGAGCAGCGAGGTCTTGCCGTGATCGACGTGGCCCATGATCGTCACCACCGGTGGACGAATCTGCATGTCCTCCTCATTGTCGATCCGCTCTTCGATCGAAGTGGCCTCGATCTCGGAGATGAACTCGGCCTCGAAGCCGAATTCGAGCCCGATCAGCTCGATGGTCTCCCTGTCGAGACGCTGGTTGATCGTCACGAACTTGCCCATCGAGAAGCACTTCTGGATGATCTCCTTGGCGGTCAGCCCCATCAGTTCGGCAAGCTCGTGCGGCGAGGCGTACTCGGTCACGCGCATGAGGGTCTTTTCGGCCTCGCGCATCGCCTCGGCCTCCTCGAATTCTCGTTCGCGCTCCATGCGGCGCATCTTGCGGAACTTCTGGCGGGAACCCGACGAACTGCTGTCCTCCATGCCACTGATCGTGGTCTTGATATTCTTGGAGATGACCTTGTCGTCAACTTCGACCTTCTTTTTCTTCTTGCCCTTCTTTTTCTTGCTGGCAGCCGATTCTTCACCGGCAGTCGTGGCCGTTCCTTCACCCGGAGCCTTCGCGACTTTCTTCTTGGCCGCTTCACCATCCTCACTACCGACGCTCACGACATTCTCAAACTCACCTTTGAGTTCGACGGCGCTCTCGCGGAAGCTCTTCTTGCGGGATTTCTTTTTTCGTTCCGCTTCACTGATGACATCGATCGTGCCGAGAACCGTCAGGCCACCGATTTTCTGCGGCGCTTCGTAGGCCTGCATCGACTCGGGCAGGGTCTGCACCAGCGGCGTGAACCCTTCGGGTTCGGGAGTCTCGGCGACAGGCTCTTCTACAACCGGCTCAACTTCGGCAACAGGCTCGACAGGCGCTTGCACCTCGACGACAGGCTCAGCAGAGAATGACTGCTCGGCAACCGGTTCCGGCTGGGGCGGCGTGAAAACAACCGGAGGTACGGTGGGCGGCTCGACGGCAACAGGCTTTGCTGCGGCTTCCGGAGAAATCTCGATTTTGGCTTCAGGCACATGCAACACAGATGCCGGAGGCTGAGCGATGCTCAGACTCTCTTTGAGCTGCTGCTCCTTTTCGTACGCTTTCCTCGACTGCTCTTCGAGCCTGGTCAGGCGCTTCTGCTTTTCAGCCCTGATCTTGCGGGTCTCATCGACCTGCTTTTTTTCCTGGCTGAAATTGCCGAAAATCATGTCGCGCATCTCCTCGCCCACCATTGAAGAGGTAGAGGCAACCTTGCCTCCTTCCTGCTTGACAAACTGCAGGACCTCCTGGGGACTGACTTGCAGCTCCCTGGCAATATCACTGATGCGGTACCTTATCTGCTTTTCCTCGATAGCCATTGGCCTCTCCTGGATGATTATCCTCTTGCCGGAATTCCTTCACAATCCGCCGCCCTGACGCCTGCCTGGAAATTCCATGGTAATTCTCAGTTTGTTTCTTCGTCCAAGCGCTCTTCAGGATTCAGGCTCTCGCCCATATCCATGTTCTCGCCCATGAGCAACCTGTCGCGGCTGTCGTC
Organism: uncultured Chlorobiaceae bacterium; assembly: GCA_964476855.1. Classification (GTDB taxonomy): domain Bacteria; phylum Bacteroidota; class Chlorobiia; order Chlorobiales; family Chlorobiaceae; genus Chlorobaculum. Next base: position 1,985 of record CAYZCF010000079.1, on the reverse strand, counting down.
GAGGAGCGCCTTGAACTCATCCTCATTGAACTGCTCACGCACCGTTCGGTAAATCGTCTCGGCGATCTTTTTCCAGTAGCGTTTCTCATCATCGGAAATCTTTCGTTCACGCGGTTTTGCCGGTTTGCGCCCCTTGTTGAAAACAAACAGCTCTTCGGTTTTCTGTGTGCCGACAAGAGCATTCTCGATCTCTTCGACTCCCGCCTTCAGAATCTTCTTGGCCGTGTCGAGACCGCCGTCGAGCAGCTGGTAGATCATGTCGTCGCCAAACTCCTCGCGGAACTCGATGATGTCGATGTCGTTCGGATCTTCGAGCGACTTGTCGATCACGTCGCGATAGACGTCGATCTCGTAACCGGTCAGCTTCTCGGCCAGATGGATGTTGTTGCCGTTCTTGCCGATGGCGTACTTGATCTGGTCGGGCTTGAGCATGACCCTCGCCTTGCGGGTCTTCATGTCGGCATGAACGGTCATCGGGTCGATCTTGGCCGGCTGGAGCGCACGGGCGATGAAAACCTGCGGCTCGTCGGTGTAGTAGATGACGTCGATGTTCTCGTTGTTCAGCTCCTTGACGATGCTCTGGATGCGCT
>CAYZCF010000079.1:0-1385 GCA_964476855.1 uncultured Chlorobiaceae bacterium | reverse complement strand
AGCGATCCTCGAACTGGTCGATTCGACGGCCACCTTGGCGCGCTCGCCCGGCACGCGGGCGATGCCCTTGATGACAATCAGGCCGTCGAGAATCTCCGGCACCTCGCTCTCGAAAAGCTTGTAGAGAAAGCGATCATCGACTCTCGAAACGATCACTTTCATGCCGCCATCCGGTTTCTCGCGCTCCTCGACGCTGCCGTCGTCGTTTCGTACCTTCACCTTCTCGCGCTCGATACGTTTGACGTAGAGCTTCATGCGCGGCGTGCGGCGGGGATTGTCCTTTTTCATCATCTCGGACTTCGGCAGCACCAGCTCGACGCGGTGATCCTTGGAGGTATTGTAGGTAAAAATCACCTCGTTCGGCCTGACCTGGTAAACCTCGCCAGCCACCACTTCGCCGACCTTTTCGAGGCAGTCCTCATAGACGGCCAGGCGCTCCAGGTCACGTACCTTTTTCTGCACCGACTGCTTGATGATCTGTATCGACTTGCGGGTCAGGTAGTCATCAAGCTTGATCGGCCCCTCTTCGTAATAGTCGCCAAGTTCGAGCGAATCATCGATCTGGCGCACCTCGTCGATACCGATCTCGATGGTCGGCAGATCAACATCATCAACAATTTTTTTCAGGATATAGACCTCGAAATCGCCACGCTCGGGATTGATGAAGATATTGGCCTCCACCTCGGGATCGTAATCTTTCCGGAGCTGTTTCTGGATGATCTCCTTGAGCAGATCGGCAATGTCCATCTTGACGGCGGCGCTTTCGGAGCGCTTGTCCAGAAATATCTTCGACTGCTCGATTTCCCCGAAAGCGCTGGCAATCTGCGCCTTCTGATCATGAGTTTCACCCTTAAGCTGCTTTCTTGGCATCGCTGTGTGATCTTTTTTTTATAAAATAGTCTGCGATTCGTTCTTGCACTTCACGGAACCATGACTTACAAACCAGCCTGCACGACCGCCCTGACGACATCGGCAAGAAGAATCGTCACCGGAGGTTCTCCGGCGGTTCGCTTTTTCCTGCCCTCCCGGACGGCCTCGATGGTGATCGACGGCGCCGCATCTCCCGCATCGACAACAGCTTCCAGCAGGCGGCCCGTAATCTCCTTCGACTGACCCTCCCCGTCGAGGTAATTGACCCGGATCAAACGTCCGAGATGCCGCAGGTACTGCCGCTGAACCCTGATCGGTTCGCCAATGCCAGGGGAAGAGACCATGAGATCGAACTCCCCTTCCGCCAGCATGATATTCTCTTCGCAAGCTTCGAGACGCGCCCGGATGGCCCGGCTCAACTTCGCGCACAGATCGATGCTGACCCCCTTGTCGGTATCAACGGTCAGCTCTATTTTCCTGCCACCCGCGCGAATGGCGGCTTCGACGACGTAGAG
>CAYZCF010000078.1:0-12285 GCA_964476855.1 uncultured Chlorobiaceae bacterium | reverse complement strand
TCATACTCCATTTTTTTTTCTGATAATAATGAGGCCATTTCAAAAGGCATATTTTTTTTTTTTTTTCGAGAGATAAACAAGTATTTACAGGTATTCCTCTTACAGGTCTTATCAGACATATAGGACTTATAAGAGAGCTATACGACGAAGAAACAAAAACGATTCTTCCGCCGCCTAATCAACCGCTTCTTTCCGCCGCCATTCAGCACTCATAATCCACCAGTCTCCTTTCGCTCGTGGCTCCGCCGATGAAGGGTTTGAGGGCTTCGTGATCGGGGTGGCGCTGGTAGGTTTCGAGCGCCAATTTGTCGGTGAATTCCGAACAGAGCACCACCTCCGCCGAGCTGTCGGTGCGGCTGAAGTCGAGTCCCACCTCGATCGACAGCACGCCGGGAATCCTGCCGTTTAGCGCTTCGAGCTTCTCCTTGATGAGGCGTGCGTTGACGTCGGCACTGTTGCCATGCGCTTCATCTTTGAGACGCCACATCACGATATGCTTGACCATGAAACGATATGTTTTGAAATTGATCGGGGAAAGAAATCAGCTTGCAGGCTGGAGAGCTTTTCCGGCGATGCGGAGCGCTTCGGCCTCGCCGCCGGGAACCAGGTCGAAGGCCTGAATGAAATCTTCCGGCACCCGCTTCGGGCGTCTCGTCTCGGGATCGACGCACACCCAGAGCGTCTCGGCTCTGGCGAGCGCGCGATCCGCTCCAGCTTTGGTAAGCAGATAACGGCGAACCAACTGGCACTCCCTGACCCATTCGATCCAGGTGTGCAGGTCGAGGCGTTCACCGGCATAGGCGGGTGCGAGGTAATCGATGGCATGGCGGCGCACGACCCAGATGGCGCGGCTTTGCCGGTAACGGTCGAGCGTCCACCCTTCGGATGCGGTGTGCGCCGTGGCGACCTCCTGCATCCAGCGAAGATATTCGATATTGCTGACATGCCCGTATCCGTCGATCGACGAGTCGGGCACCTCAAAGGTATGGGTGAACACGCTTCTCAACAGCAACCCCCTTCACCCGTTTGGAGAACGGTCGGATTTCTTCGAGAGGGAAAGCTTCTCTTTCCCGTTACGGCTTTTCTCCGATTTTACAGCAGCAGTCGCACGTTTGGCGGCTCCCTTACGGGCTGTCCTGATCGCTTGACGCTCCTTGTTGCGTGACCTGAGCGCAACTTTGGCAGAGCCTTTCTTCTTTGCCGATTTCAAAGCGAGCTTGCTCTTGAGTTTGCGCTGCTGCGCTTTGGCCAACAGTTGATTGCGGGTCGAGCCTTTCTTGCCAGCCTTGAGAGCCTCCTTGCCTGAACGACTTGATTTGATGCGTGATTTCGCAGCCACGGCGCGTTTCGAGCGATCCGGTTTTTGTATCCCGACCGAAGATTTCGCCTCTGACCGGCCATCCATGCTCATCCCGCGAATCTCGGCAACGCCGGACTGGTTCCGGTGGCTTTCAACTTTTCGCTTCAACATCTCCAAAGCTCTGGTTCGCTCGGCGAGCACTATCGAGGCAGGCAACAAAGGAGCTGAAGTCGCAACTCTGAGCGGAGCATCCGCGCCAATTCCAGCCACCTGAACCGTCCGTTCGTCTTCAGACCCAAACCCCCTGTCGAACATGGTGGCGGCCAGCGTCCAGCGATCCGTCCGGGCGTTGAGCATGACGATGAGCATATCCTTCCCATCCTTCAGAGCCCTGGCGATAAGGCATGGGCCAGCCATCGAGGTATAACCGGTCTTGATGCCCACTGTGTATGGATATCGATCCATGAGCTTGTTGTGGGTTCTGAGGCTGTAGCTCTTCCCGGTTGACAGCTCGCTGAACACCGCCCTGTCGAGCCGGGCGATGGCATTGAATTCGGGATACCTGATGGCGCGTTCCGTCAGAATCATCAGGTCTCTGGCCGTCGTCCGGTTCCCGGCATAGATGCCCCTGTCGTAACCGGCAGGATTGGTGAAAACGGTATGCCCCATGCCGAGAGCGCGGGCGCGCACGTTCATCGACGAGACAAATGCATCGACGCTGCCGCCGAGATGGATGGCGATGGCAAACGCGGCGTCGTTGCTCGAATTGACCATCGCCGCCTTGACCAGGTCGCGCAACCTGACCTGTTCGCCCGGCATAAATCCGGCCCGGGTCGGCTCGACCTGTGTCGCCTCCAGAGGAATCGACACCACCTCATCCATGCGGCCGCTCTCGATGGCGATCATGCAGGTCATGATCTTGGTCAGGCTGGCGGGAGAGAGGAGTCTGTCAATATCCTTCGATCTCAGGAGTTCTGGACGGCCTGTTTCCTTGACGATAAATGCCGCGACGGCATCCTCGCCCTGGGGAGCGGGCGCTCTTCTTGCCAAGGCAGTGAGCGGCGTCAGTGAGTAAAGGAAAAAAGCGAAAAGCGCGAAAAGCGCTCGCAAGGAGAAGGGAAAACAGTTTTGCGGCCTGCCCACTACACCGCCTGCGTCCCGTTTGCACGGGTCAAATGAATCCTGGATATGCGCTGACATGGCTGAACGTTCTTCAGTTGGCGGTCACTCCAGCCGTTGACGGCCGGCACTATACATATGGTACTAAGTATTCATTATACAAAGAGCATACGACAATTCACGAGAAAAAACGACTGCGAAATACATAAATGAAGTATCTGGTAGCGATCAGGCGCTTTTCATAACTCCTCGCCGCCACTCACGATTGAAGCACCTCCGCTGGTCTGAAATCCCTGCGTCTGCTCGAACGCCGACAACATCGACTGGTAATGGCGCACATCGAGCAATACCACTGCACTTTTCCCATGCTGGGTCAGAACAAGAGGACGGCCGGTTTTCCTGACCTGCGCGATGAGTGCCGCCGTATTGGCCCTGAACTCCGAAAGTGGTCTGATATCGCTGACAAGATCGATTCCGCTCATGCAAACTACTGCCCGGTGGCTGAATTTTTGTCTTAAATAGAATACTATTTATTGTACATCATTCTGTACAATATAACAACAGAAAAATGCTTACCCCTCACGTCACGACCAGATAAACGGATCGATGTGATGGTCAGAAGATGATGGCGGCTCCGTGCCGCGCCGTTCTCTGCGGTCGGGAAACAGGTACAGGGCTGCCTGCCGCTGACATCGCGCAAGCGCTGCTGAAACCGTGAGTGATCATCGCGTGCAGGGAAAACGTGCCGGGAACAGATTCAGCGTTCCGCGATGGCCAGTTTCACGGCCAGCGCCACGAACACTGCGGCGGCAGCCCGGTTGACTAGCCTGAGCGCGCCGGGTGAACGCCGGAATCGCTCGCCAACTCCTCCGGCAACCATGCTCAATCCGCCGAACACAATCAGCGTGGCCAGAATGAAGAGCGCGCCAAGTTCGAGGAACTGCGTAGTCATCGAACCCCGCCGAGGATCGGCGAACTGGGGGAGAAAGGCGAGAAAGAAGAGCGAGACTTTCGGATTGGTGAGATTCATCACGATCCCCCTCTGGTAAAGCTCACCGCCGGAGAGGAGTGGCGTTTTCGACTCGCCGATCTCTGCCCCGGCCCGCCACGCCTGCCGGGCGAGCCAGAGCAGATAGAGTGCTCCGGCGATCTTCAGCACCGTGAACGCGAGTGCCGAAGCCTTGACAATGGCGGCAAGACCGAGCGCCACGGCGAGCGTGTGGCCGATAAGGCCGGTACAGAGGCCGAGGGTCACGGCAACTCCGGCGGAGCGGCCATGCTGCGCGGACTGCGCAAGTACGAAGAGGTTGTCCGGCCCCGGCGAAAGCGCCAGCAAGAGGGCCGCCGGAAAGAACACAAGCAGCGTCTGAAGATCGATCACGTGATACGTTTATTTACCTGTTATTGCTTCTACCATTATACTCTCAATAATTGCCCCGGACTTCAGTCCGTGGTATGAAAATAACGCATAATAAATAAGGGCTTTAGCCCAATTTCTTACAACAGCAGTGGTTGCGTTTTATTGCCGAAGTAATAGCCGCGGATAACTCACAGTATCTTCTGAAGATAGACGACATCGAAGCGCCGCCCGTTCCTCGAACCGATTCCGGCGAGCCGACCTTGCTCGGTGAAGCCTCTGGCGAGGTGAAAGCGCAGGCTCCCCTCGTTGAGCGACGAGACCGTCGCCACGATGGACTCGATGCAGATTTCCGCCGCGCCGGACTGAAGCGCTTGCAGGATCATGCTGCCGATCCCCCGGCCCGTGTATCCTTTTGCCAGAAAGCAGGTCAGCTCGGCGGCGCGATCGAACGCCGGAATCGGGCTGTAGGGGCGCAACAGGCCGAACCCGGCCATCGCGCCGTCGGCATCTCGCGCAACCAGCGCAGGATAGCCGGGCGCGAAGCTCATCAGAGCCTCGAAGCGCTCCGTGCTGACCGGCGTATCGGTGTAGGTCGCCAGGCTGTGCTCGACGTAATAATTGAAAATTCCGGCCATCTCCTCCAAGTCATCCGCGGAAACCGGCAACAATTCGACGGCCATCAGCGAAACCTCTCGGTACGCTGTCCGGCGGCGAGCTTGCCCCCGTGATGGCCAAGCAGCACGACCGTCGGCAGCATCGCGAACAGCGCGGCGGCATACACCCAGGCGAGCGGGCCGCCCTCCAGCATCACGCCGGGCACGGCGACGCGGATCGAAACCGCGATCACGCACAGCACGGAGAGCAGGATCGAGAGCCTGATCTTCTTCTGGAACACCGGAGCCTTCGCGCCCTTGTACTTTGTTTTCCAGTCGCGAATGCCGGAATAAAAGGAGACCGGCACGGCGAGCAGCACGATAACGAGGAGATGAATCACCGTGCGCTCGAAAAATGGATCGCCCGTCGGCATAAAAAGCAGCAGGTAAAGGACGGCGACCGGAACCACCCCGTTGCTGAAGTGAGCCGCCACGGGATGCAGCATGAAGCCCTGCTTCAGCTCTTTGAGAAACTTGAGGGGCATAATTAAAAAAGTAATGAGGGTTTACAGATTTTGTGGAACGTCTCTGTAAAAATGTACACGCCAACCTCCGACCTTGCAAGCGGATGGAGGAAATGGCGGGATGGTTACGTCACTTCAGAAGAGCGAGCAGGTCTTTGATGAGGAGAAACAGATGATACGGATCGCTGGGACTTGGCTCGAATCCCCATTGGAGGTACCAGTTGCGGGCAGCGGCATCCTTGGCATGAACCAGAATTGCCATGATTCCGGCAATGACGGCTATGCGCGTTTGTTTAATTTCGGAAAATGGAAAGGATTTAGATTATTTACGCCAGATGCTTTTCTAAAAAAATTCATAGCTACCTGAAAATAAGTTTACAGAACATCGGGCATAACGCCGCATTAAGGGACAGCTAACGCCACTACCAACCTTCCGCATTGCACCATAATCCAACGCATAACAGTAATGCCATGTGATACTAATCCTTTTAAATGCTGTGCTCTACATTTTTTATCAGCTCGCAACAGTTACCCTTGATGCAGAATTTCCTGAGATTTCCAAGCCAATACCTTGTTTCCAATCTGAGTACAGACGCTCAAATTCAGGCGAATCCGGCGTATAATTAAACACAGGCGTACGTAGCTCTACTGGTTTTATATCTAAGTTTCTCTGTTGAGTTGACAACTCTGCTTGAAATACCATAAAATTGAATAATATTTTTGCGTCCTGTTTTTCAAGTACTTTTCTATTTAATACATCACTGATAACTTCTCGCAATCTCTGCTTATTTTCAACACTCATTTGAGCACCAAACACAATGCCAACCAGTTGATTTGGATCATAATGAAACAATCGCTCTTGCTTAGTCAAAGCTACTTTTTGTCCAAACAAAAAACCATCTATAGGAGTAAAACACAAACGAACTTCTTGTTCATACTCCCATGCACGATGTTTCTGAACGTATTGATTAGACTGCTTACCTATAAGTGCAATTCTATCTTCTTCTGAAAGATTTATTTTCGTAACTCCTACAGGCAAAAGACAGAATGCGCACAAATGCTCAACACTGTCTTGATATTGAACTTCTTGGAACCGAAATGATTCTGGCAAACCCATCCCCATTGAAGAAGCAAGGCCATTAGGCGTTTCTCGCCTAATCCCTTTTTTTCTATAAATAGGATGTTGATTTAACTGCCCGTTGATCGGCTTAAATATCAAGCAAAAACCTTGATGTTTTGCAGCATAATGTGACCACATCAGAGGATCATCTACGACTTTAGAAAAACACGTGAAGTAACTTTCCTCTGGTGCGTATAGATTGATTGTTTTATTAAACTGCTGTGCGAACAGCACCGATAATGGGAAATTATTATTTTCAATAATTTCAAAAACGATTTTTGTTATATCGAGTGACGCTACTTGCTCGTAGTTCATAGGGCAAAGCTCAGATAACTTCGTAGCGATTAATAAAAAATCATCTTCAGTAAAATCAGTAAATTTAGAGCCTACAATTTTTATTAAATTTAACCAATAGATCGGATTAGAAGAAAATTCATAGAAATTTTTGCTATCAAAAGGATCATTACTTTCTTGACGAGTCGCGAAGTAAAGCTCTGAATACAGCAATTCTTTAATGCTCAATTCTGAAAAATCTCGATACTTATAATACATCGTCATTGCGGAATTTCTCTCCAAATGTATAACGTTTGAATTAACCTGCCTTCGCAACTTTTCGCAAGGAGCGCCTCGAATGCTGGATTAGAACTTTTCATGGGTAATCAACCCCACCCTGATATAAAGCTCCGTTACAACGCTTGATTCTTAAATAGGTATAATAGCACCCCTTCAGGAAGCCATATTTCTGTAGTGCCAATATACCGTAGTTGGAACACGAAGGCGTGTATATGCACTTCCTGTTGTGAAGACGCCTCAATCGTCTTTGATAAAGGCGTATAGCGAGTATTGCGAGATTTTTCATTCGGTCTTTTCGAATGTGCAGACAAGCCAAGCGCCCTTTCCGCCACCGCAACCCTTGACCATAACCTCTCGATATTCGCTGGAGTGAAAACGCCAGCCATCCACAGCATGCGTGTTCAAGAAGTCTTGGAATTGAGCACACCGAGCTTCATCCCATCCATTATCTTGCGCTCCGCAGCCAGTAACTGTTGGAATAAATGCCTTAACCATATATTTGACAGCCATTATCGCCCCCTTGGTGAGTGATGCGGTTGAAGAGTTCTAACATTAATTAGATTGATCGGGCTGATTCTGGAAAAGCAAACAGCTTAATTCGGTGTCAGACAATCCCAAAACCATAATAACAGACCAGACAATTGATTAACCTTCGGAAGGCCGTCTCGGAAGGGGTACTGCATAAGCTCAACGGCGAAGTTTACGGTTTATATGTACGCAGAATCACGGTATTTATCAAGTGCCAGCGCCAAATAGCCGTGAAAAAAATCCCCCTCACACGCCCAAGAGCCTATCCCCCAAATCCGTCAGTCTTGCGCGGGGAAAAAGAGCTTGCGCGTACTTTTTCCGTAGAAAGAGAGATTTGCCGCATGAAGTTTTATTCCTTGGATTTACATGTTATTTTCAGGCTTTGAGTTTTGACCAATCGAATACCTCACGGGTGAGTAACAATTCTCCGGACAACATCCCTTTCGATACAACGCAGGAACCCGCGTCCTCCGGAATCAGTCGGCGCAAGCCTTTCGTTCATGGCCGCCACTCGTTCGAGCCGGTGTCGAGCCTCCGTCTGTTCGTGCGCTTCCTCAAGCCGGTCACCTGGATTCCGGTCATGTGGAGCTTTCTGTGCGGAGCCGTCTCGAGCGGCCGGTTCGGATGGGAGAACCTCGCCGAAAGCAAATTCCTGCTTGCCATGCTGCTGACCGGTCCGCTTGCCACCGGCACCTGCCAGATGCTCAACGACTACTTCGACCGCGACCTCGACGAGATCAACGAACCCAACCGCCCGATTCCCGGCGGCGCGATTTCGCTCCGTAGCGCCACGATGCTCATCGCGCTCTGGTCGGTGCTGTCGGTCATCGTCGGCTGGCTGGTGCATCCGCTCATCGCGCTCTACGTCGTCATCGGCATCATCAACGCGCACCTCTACAGCGCCAACCCCATCAAGCTCAAAAAACGGCTCTGGGCGGGCAATATCATCGTCGCGGTTTCGTATCTCATCATTCCGTGGGTGGCGGGCGAAATCGCCTATCGAAGCGACTTCTCGCTTCAGGCCATCACGCCGTCGCTCATCGTGGCCGCGCTCTACACCATCGCGAGCACCGGCACCATGACCATCAACGACTTCAAGTCCATCGAGGGCGACCGGCAGGTGGGCATCCACACCCTTCCGGCGGTCTTCGGCGAACGCAAGGCGGCGCTCATCGCGGCGGTGATGATCGACCTCGGCCAGCTCATGGCGGCAGGCTACATGTTCATGATCGGCGAGCCGACCTACGGATGGGTAACGGCGCTGCTCGTCGTACCGCAGTTCCTCCTGCAATTCAACCTCGTGCGCTCGCCGCGAACGTGGGACGTGCGCTACAACGCCATCGCCCAGAACTTCCTCGTCGCGGGGATGATGGTGTGCGCCTTCGCCATCAAATCGCTCAATCCGTGACCTTCAGCGACACCATACGGCTCCAGTCGTGGGGCTTTTCGGAGATACACGACATCACGCCGGAGGTGCGGTGCATCGTCGCGAAGTCGGGCGTCAGGAGCGGCATCGTCACCATTTCGGCCATCGGCTCGACCGCGTCGGTCACGACAATAGAGTTCGAACCAGCGCTGGTGGAGGATTTCCGCGAGAAGCTCCAGCAGCTCTTCCCGAGCACCGAACGCAGCCGCCATTCGGAGACCTGGGGCGACGACAACGGCTTTTCGCACATGCGCGCCTCGTTCATGGGGCCTGCCGTCACGCTGCCGGTCAGCGGCGGTGAACCGGTACTCGGCACGTGGCAGCAGATCGTCTTCATCGACCACGACAACCGCCCCCGCAGCCGCGAGATTTTCGTGCAGCTCGCCGGAGAACCCTGAAGAACCGCGCCCATGCAGACGCCACACTTCGACCTCCGCCCGGCCATTTCGGTCATCCTGCCGACCTTCGACCGCGCCCCGCTGCTCGCTCACGCCATCGAGAGCGTCATCGCCCAGAGCTTCGCGGAGTGGGAGCTGATCGTCGTGGACGACGGCAGCGCGGACGAGAGCTTCGCGGTGGTCGATGCGTTCCTCCGCCAGCACGGCAACATCCGCTACATGAAGCACCGGAACCGCAAAGCCGCCCTGTCGCGCAACGCGGGCATCCAGGCCTCGTTCGGGCGCTACGTCACCTTTCTCGACAGCGACGACCTTTACCTGCCGGAGCACCTCGAATCGCGCTTCCGCATGTTGGAGGCGATGCCGGAAACCGCGCTGCTGTCGGGCGGATTCGTCTGCGAGGGCGATCCGTGGGTTCGGGATCGCGACGATCCGGAGCGGTGGATTCACGTCCGCGAGTGCATCGCCGGAGCGACAATGTTCGGGCGGCGCGAGCTGTTCATGGAGCTTGGCGGATTCCAGGCGCTCGACTACGCCGAGGACACCGACCTCTGGGAGCGCGCATCACAGCGATTCCGCGTCCTGAAAATCGACCAGCCGGAGAGCTACATCTACCGCCGCTCGCCCGACAGCATCACCAGAACCTACAAACAGACCCCATCATGATTCGCTCAGTCACCGTCTATTGCAGCTCCAGCAACCGCGCGCCGGACCCCTATTTCAACGAAGCGGAAGCGCTGGGCCGGGGACTTGCCGAACGAAAGATCGGCATGGTCTTTGGCGGCGGGCACGTCGGCCTCATGGGGTGCGCCGCCGACGCCGTCATGCGCTGCGGCGGGCAGGTGCGGGGCGTCATTCCGCGCTTTCTCGAAGAGCGCGAGGTCGCCCACTACGGGCTGACCGAGCTGCGCGTCGTCGAAACGATGCACGAGCGCAAAATGCTGCTCACCGGCTGGGCGGACGCGTTCGTGATCCTGCCGGGCGGCTTCGGCACCCTCGACGAGTTCCTCGAAATCCTCACCTGGAAGCACCTCGGCCACCACGAAAAGCCGATCATTCTCCTGAACGTGGACGGCTTCTGGGATCAGCTCCTGCAATTCTTCGAACGCATCGCCAAGGAAAAGATGGTTGGAGAGAGCTACCGCGCCTTCTACGACGTGTGCAACTCCGCCGAAGAGGCGCTCGCGCTCATCGACCGCCACAACGCCAGCGTCTGAGGCGATTCGGCACGACAAAAAAAAGCGTCTGTCCCGAGATCAAGATCGACACAGACGCTTTGGCATAAATGATGGTCTTAAAAGAGATTCACAACAGCATTTTGATCTTGCGTATTCCTGTCATTCTGAACGAAGTGAAGAATCCAGCCTTTTTTCAAATAGCTCGATAATTGACTGATTTAATATATTTTACGTGGCTTTTCCGGATTCTTTGCCCGCCCCGACAGCGGTCGGGACGGACTCAGAATGACACGAGAAAAACGCACCTCTCTTTCCTTTCGAGACAACAATCTCCTTTTCCCTACACCGGCGGGACGTTGTCGATGTAGCCTCCACCGGGCATCTGCATCAGGTTCAGATCGCAGCACGGACTCTTCTGGTTCAGCCAGGTAATGAAATCGCTCTGGATCCAGTCGCTGAAGCCGCCCTGGAATCCGCCGCCGTCGGGATAGATGCCGATGAACTTCCTGAACATCTCCGAAGTGAAAACAGCTTCGGCACCCATCGGCTTGTACGCTGTACCTTCGGGACAGCGCTTGCACTCGCTCGGCATGTCGGCCACGCTGCACAGCGGACTCTTGTCGGTCAGGTAACCGCAGTGGCTGCCGCGTTCCACCTGCGAAGCCACGACCCAGGAGCCTTTGCCGCCGCCGGTGAGCTGGCTGAACTGGCTTTCGGTGCCGTTATCCGACCAGGCTGGCGGCTGGGACATGTCGAGGCACGCGCAATCGCACTGGCCGGTGATCATCGCCATCGGCATCGGGCGGGATGCGAGCGCGGCGCGATAGTCGCTCATGCCGGGGATGAACAGCGGAACTGACTGGTCAACCGGCGAAAGCATCAAAAGACCGACCGGATTGGCCCGATCCTCCACTTTCCAGCTCGCCATCGGCATACTGAATGCAGGCAAAATCTCCCGGTTGTAGATCACCGGATTGAAGGGACGACACTGATTCGCGCCGATCTGCCGGAGGGTATCGAAACCGCACGCCGCAGCCTGCGCATGCGCTCCGCCAACCGAGTGCCCGGCGAATATGACGTTGTTGGAAATCAGGAACTTCGCCTTGCTGGCAAGCTCGGCATCGAAGCTCTTGCTGTTGTGGCCTTCAGCTTCGGCCAGCCAGAAAAAGTTGGTCATGCCGTATTTGATCAGGTACGAGGCGGCGGCGTACGCCTCCTGCCCCACCCGCGGATTGCCGCCGATGTCGGTCCACGGCATCCAGTCAACCTGCGCGTGGCTGGCGCTGACGAACGCCATCGCCCAGTTCTTCTCGACAAGCGCCGAGCTGTAGTTGTAATAATCGGACGGATTGATGCCGAAAAGCGGATTGTCGTCGAGCAGCGCTCCGGCGATCTTTTTGGGATACCAGAGCAGGTCGTTGCCAATCAGAAATCCGTGGTCGAACATCACAAGGCCGTTGGCCTTGCGGTTAGCCGGATAAAACACTTCGACCACCATTTCGATGAACTGCGGAACGCAGAGATCGTACTGCAACCAGAGATGGATGCGGTCGAAGCAGTAATCGTCAATGCGGATGGGTTTCATAACGATAGAAGCTAAAGGGTTGAAATGCTATCGCGAACAGAAATCCGGGTCAGAAAAAGCTGTACCGCAAATACCATCTGGTACGGCATTTTCACGAAAATACAGATTTACCTTTTATATCCGAAACGCGATGTTCAACCGATACGCATCGACACTTCAGGTGTTTCAGTGCAGATTCGAAATCTCTCCTGAAAGGATCGTTTCCATAAACACAGGCGTTACCTGAAAAGAGTGACAAAAAAAATGCGAACTGCTGCAACTGCATAGACATCACATGACGACTTCACTGATTTTCATCTATAGCACCGACAGCGGAACGGCCAGTGCACTGCTCGATACCGGGCACAAAGCGCTCAGCCCATCGACCTACCAGTGCAGCCTCTGCGAGTTGACGCAGGACACGCTCGGCGAAAAGGTGCGCTGGAGGGAGTTCCGCACAAGCATCGGCCTGCCGATGGAGTTTTTTCACCGGGATGAATTCGAGCGAAAGTACAATCTCGCGTTCGACTACCCGGTCATTCTCCGGAAGGTTCATCGTAAAATTTAATGGTAACGCTCGTCAGCAATTACGTCAACCGGTA
>CAYZCF010000077.1:8974-12334 GCA_964476855.1 uncultured Chlorobiaceae bacterium | reverse complement strand
GACGCCGTAGGTCTCCTTGAGAATCTCTTCGAGCATGGGGTGCATGTAGTCGATCTCCTCGCGCCCGTGCTTGCGATCAACGAAGAGATCGACCGCATTGCGATGCTCGTCGATGACGGCATTCAAAGCGCCGGGCCGGTAGAGGGCGCTCATGGCGATGATGTCGCCGATGGTGGTGGGCTGGAGGCGCGTCATATAGCTCTGCATCCCGGAAGACTCGAACTGGAAGATGCCGGCCATCTTGCCCTCCTGAAAGATGCGGAAGGTCTGGCGGTCGTCGATCGGCACCTTTTCGAGATCGATGTCGATGCCGTGGCGCTTTTTGATGAGGCGCAGGGTTTCGTCGATCACGGCGAGCGTTTCGAGGCCGAGATAGTCGATCTTGAGCAGACCCGCCTGCTCGATGCAGTTCTTGTCGAACTGCGTCACCACCTGCTTCTCGTCGCTGCTGTCGGCCTTCGTGCCGTCGATGTCGTTCTGGTCGAACTCGTCGGCGTATTTGCGCTCCTCGGTTTCGATCTTGTTGGAGACGTAGAGCGGCACCTGCTCTTCGAGCGCGCCGTTGGTGATCACCACCGCCCCGGCGTGCATCGAGACATTGCGCGCCCGCCCCTCCATTGCCCGCGCATACTGCATGAGCTGCTGGTACTGTGGCTCGGTATCGACCAGCCGCTTCAGCTCCTTGACCTCGCGGAAGGCGTCTTCGAGCGAGGTTCCGGGTTTGGACGGCACCAGTTTGGCGAGCTGATCGACCGCCTTGAGCGGCACGTCAAGCACGCGCCCCGCATCGCGGATGGCCGCCTTCGCGCCGAGCGTGCCGATGGCGACGACCTTGGCGACACTCTCCGCGCCGTACTTCTGGACGGTGTATTCGAGAACCTTCTGCTTGCCGACCGGTGTAAAATCGATGTCGATATCGGGCATCGAAATACGCTCCGGGTTGAGGAATCGCTCGAAGAGGAGCTTGTACTTCAAGGGATCAATCCGGGTGATGCCGGTCAGGTAGGCGATGATGCTGCCCGCCGCCGAGCCGCGTCCGGGGCCGACCGAGTAGCCAAGTCGGCGCGATGCGGCGATGAGATCGCTGACGATGAGGAAGTAGGAGCTGTAGCCCATCTTCTCGATGACGCCAAGCTCCAGCTCGACGCGAGCCTTCACATCGTCGGGAATCGCGCCATCCTCCGTGCCGTACTTCTCCCGCGCCCCCTCCCAGGTGAGGTGGCGGAGATACTCCTTCTCGCTCTCGAAACCGTCAGGAAGCGGGAACTTCGGCAGGTTCGGATCCTGGTCGATGAACTTGTAGGAGCACGATTCGGCAATCTTCACCGTATTGCTGATCTCGCCATGCGAATTGTCGAAGAGCGCCGACATCTCCGCCGCCGACTTGAAGTAGTTCTCGTGGCCCGGCAGGCACTGGAGGTTATGGCTGTTGAGCCGCTCCTTGGTGCGGTTGGCGATCATGGCGCGGTAGCAGCCGGAGTCGCGCCGGTCGAGGTAGTGCACGTTGTTGGTCGCCACGAGCGGAATGCCAAGCTTTTCGGCGAGGCGGATGGTGCCCGGAATGAGCTGCTCCTCGTACGGAGCGCCGTGTTTCTGCAATTCGAGGTAGAAGTGCTCGCCGAAAAGATCGCGGTAATACGCCGCGATGTTCGCCGCTTCAGCTTGGTTGCCGGAGAGCAGCGCGCGACCGACAAGCCCCGCGTGCGCCGCCGAAAGGCAGACCAAGCCTTCGCGGTACTCCTCCAGCACAGCGCGATCGACGTGCGACAAACCGTTGGAGAAACCATCCCGCGCCGCCCGCGACAGGATGACGCACATGTTGCGGTAGCCGACGCCGTCGCGGATGAGCAGGATGAGCGTGGCCGGTCGCCCGCCGTCGCGCGAGTCGGTGCCCGCCAGATAGATCTCCGCCCCCATGATCAGCTTCACCTCCGCCTTCCTGGCCTGGCCGAACAGCTCCGGCATGTTGAACATCGCGCCGTAATCGGTCACGGCGACCGTGCTCATGCCCTGCTTTTTGCAGGCCGCGAACAGCTCGCCCGGAAAGATCGGGCTGCTCTGCATCGAGTAGTGGGTGTGGGTGTGAAGATGAACGAACTCCAAGGCGCTTCTCATGTCTGGTTGCAATCGCCGGACGGCGCGGAAATCATCCCCCGTCCCGGCACGTCAACCATCATTATAACCTTTCAGGCCGATCCTGCAAGCTCGAAATTAAGCCTCGAAACAAGACCGTCACGGCAGAGATTCCAACCAGTAATCAGATTGTCATTCTGAACGCAGTGAAGAATCCAGTGTCTTTGCAAGAATCTGATAACTGACTGATTATAAAAGCGTTATGAAACTTGCCCGGATTCTTCGTCCGACTACGCCGGACTCGGAATGAGCGGCTGCGGAGATCACGCCGACGCAGCGGCGATGACCTTCCGGTAGAGTGTCTCATAATTCTCGACCATGTGGCGCAGGGTGAAGCGCTGCTCGAATTCGCGTCGGCACGCAGCTCTCGAAATCGCACCGATGTTGTGGATCGCATGGATGAAATCGAGCTGGCTGTCGCAGACAAATCCGCTGACGCCGTCGGTAATCACCTCCGGGCTGGAGCCACAGCGCCGCACGATCACCGGCGTGCCGCAGGCAAGCGCCTCGATCATCACCAGCCCGAACGGCTCCGGCCAGTTGATGGGATTGAGCAGCGCCCTGGCGTTCCGCAGCAACTCCCCTTTCCGGCAGTCGTCCACCTCGCCGATGTACTCGATGTAGGGGCTGTCGAGCAGCGGTTCGACCTTCGCCTTGAAATATGCCTTGTCGGCGGGATCGATCTTGGCGGCCAGCTTGAGCCGGATTTTGCACGCCCTTGCCAGCCGGATCGCTTCGTCGGGCCGCTTCTCCTCCGAAAAGCGGCCCAGGTAGAGAAAATAGTCCTGCGGATCGGGATTGAACTCGAACAGATTTTCGGGATAACCGTGATAGACCGTGCCCACCCAGTTGATGCCTGGCACCGGCGCCCGCTGCGAGTCACTGATCGACACCCACGCCATCGAGCTGTAGCGCTTCAGAATGTCAACGTAGTCGGGAATGTCGAGCCGTCCATGCATGGTCAGCACCGTCGGCGTCCGTGAGCGGCTGGCGTAGGGCAGGGTGAGATATTCGAGATGCGAATGGATAATGTCGAACTCTCCCGACATCTCTTCGTAGACCTTCGAGAGCATCAGCATGT
This sequence comes from uncultured Chlorobiaceae bacterium, assembly GCA_964476855.1. Taxonomy (GTDB): domain Bacteria; phylum Bacteroidota; class Chlorobiia; order Chlorobiales; family Chlorobiaceae; genus Chlorobaculum. The sequence continues at coordinate 9,120 of CAYZCF010000077.1, read as the reverse complement.
GCATGATGATGGTCGAGTGGATTTTGCGCCCCAGCCGCAGGCTTTGCGTTACCGGCGCGATCAGCCGGGCGCTGGTGACGGAGTCCCCGGAGGCGAAGAGCGTCACCTCGTGCCCCCGCTCCACCAGCCCCTCGGTGAGGTAATAA
>CAYZCF010000077.1:8749-8964 GCA_964476855.1 uncultured Chlorobiaceae bacterium | reverse complement strand
TTCTTTTTCGGCGGGACGCTTTCGATCAGAGGGGAAATCTGCGCGATTCTCAGTTTTTTCATCATCTCGTTCGTGGTTCATCTTGCCGGGCAGTAACTCAGTGTACATGGTTCATTGGTACGTATCTTGTGCGTCTGGCCATAAAGCGTGCAGGGCAGAGTCAAATCCGAAGCGGCCTCGATCGTGATCGCAACCTCGGTGTGGGTGATGTCGAG
>CAYZCF010000077.1:0-8710 GCA_964476855.1 uncultured Chlorobiaceae bacterium | reverse complement strand
CGGTGCGCTCGCGCCATTTGACCCTGAAGGCGAGATGCTCCCACTTTTTCGGCAGCCACGGATTGAGCACGATCCGGTCGGATTTGAGCTGGAGACCGGCGAATCCGTGGATGACCGTCTGCCAGCTTCCGCCGACCGATGCGGCATGAATGCCGAGTTCGGTGTTGTCGTGCAGGTTTTCGAGGTCGAAGAGGGCGGTCTTCATGAAATAACGGTAAGCGTTGTTGCGCTCGGCGACAGCAAGCCCCATCATGGCGTAGGTGCAGTGGCTCAGCGAGGATTTGTGCGCCGTGCGCGGCTCGTAGTAGTCGTAGTTGGCCCTCTTCTCCGCGACGCTGAAGGAGTGCGGGAAGAGCAGCATCATGAGCAGCACGTCGGCCTGCTTGATGAGCTGCGTTCGCGCGATGTTCCGGAAATTCACCCCTTTGGGCAGCACCGGATGGCCGGAGCGGTCGCAACGACCGATCACGTGATCTTTGAGGGCGAAGTAGCCGTCGAACTGTTCGATCAGCCCCGTTTCGGCATTCTGCGTGAACTTGAGCTTGCGGCTGATCTCGTGCCAGCGCTCCGGCTCGCCGTCGCGGAGGGAAATCTTCGCGGCAAGCTCTTGCAGCGCTTCCGGCGCGGTTTTCGCGACATGCTTGACCAGCATCGCGGCAAGCCGCAGGTGCCAGCTGACCAGCCAGTTGGTGTAGGCGTTGTTGTTGACGTGCTCGTGGAACTCGTCCGGCCCGATCACCTTGTGGATTTCGTAACGCTCCCCCACCTGCGTCACCCGGCTCGCCCAGTACCGCGCCGTCAGGAAGACCATCTCCAGCCCGCAGTGCAGGAGGAACTCCTCGTCGCCGGTCACCCTGAAGTAGCGCTCCACGCCGTAAATCACGTCGGAGACGATGTGCTCCTCCTCGTCGCCGGTGTAGATGAAGCGGATGATCTTTTCGAGCTTGGAGGCGAAGCGCGGCGTCACATCCTCGCCGGTCGTGGCCGACTCCCAGGCGAAACGCGCCCCCTCGCACCCCGACTCTTCGGCGTTCACGATCGCGCCAGGCAATGTGTTGAAGCGATACATGAGCACGTTGCGCGCCATCGCCGGAAAGTTGTGGATATAGAACGGCAGGATGAAAATCTCGGTGTCCCAGAAGACGTGCCCCATGTACCCCTCCGAGCTGAGGAACTTCGCGCCGATGGGGCCGGGTTTCGGCGGGCCGTTGATGAGGAGCTGGTAGATATTGTAACGAAGCGCCAGTTGCGCCCTGGCGTCACCGTCGATGCGCACGTCGGCCTGCTGCCAGAGATCGCGCCATGCATCGATATGCTGCCTGACTTCGACCACCGCTCCGAGGCGGACATAGTCCCGGAGATTGCAGATCGCCTCCCTGATCATATTGGTGGAGCACTGCTCCGGCACATCACAGCTCGTCATGACGACGGCGAGCTTTTCAAAGCTGTAGGTATGCCCGCGCAACGCCTCGATGGTGATTTCGCTGGTGAACTTCTCGCCGTAAATCCTCGGCTCCCAGCGGAACATCGGGGCGGAACCGGTAACCATCTTCCACGACGCAGCCAGAGCGATGCGGATGCCCCGCTCGCGGGTTTTCATTTCGAGATACATGAAGTTCCGCCCCCTGTCGATCCGTTCGAGCTGCAAGTGCTTGTGCTGCTCGCGCGGAAAGAATCCCCGGTTGTAGACCTGACCGTTCAGCCCTGAGAGGACGCGGATATGCCCCGAAAAATTCCTCGGCGTGATCTTCACCCGCATGTAGCCGCGATGGGGATCGTGCATGAAGACAAGGCGCGAAGTTTCGATGGTGAGAATTTTTCCGTGCGGATTTTTGAAGGTGGTGCGGCGGTGAAGAATCCCTTTTTTCATATCGAGAATCTGCTCGTGCTCCAGCGCCTGGCAGCACGACAGGCAGAACTTGTCCCCCTCGTGCCAGACCGACACGTCCGTCCACATCGGGCACTTGACCAGCTCCTCGACATCGGCCTCCGACTTGTCGTAGATGCCCGCAAGATACATGCCGCCGCAATTGCCCGGCGGAAGCTCTTCGAGGCTGCCCCGAACATTGAGATAGCCGTTACCAAGGGTCAGAAGGGTTTCATTGATCTGAATCGCTTTGGGCTGTTTCCGGTATCCTTTTCTCCTCAGCAGCCACTCTTCCGGTGAAAGCGCGAACAACGAGTCCAACTCATCCAGAGGCCTGCCAGCGCCTGACAATGAACTTCCCGTCATGACTCCTCCCTTGGGCATTCGGCCCATTGCATAGCTTGATCACATAAATCAATACCTCTTCATGGAAAACCTGATCATCGGCACAGGGAATTCTCGATACGGATGGAAGCCGCCTGAGCGCCGTTGACTTTAAATAACAAAGTTTTTGAACCTGAAAGTTCACTCTTTCGCAATCGCTCTTTTTGAACGAAAATTGCCGACGCCAGAGAGCTCCGAGTGTCACGGAACGGAAAACCGGCGCGGGGCGGATGTGGTTTGAGGCGGTTTTTTTCTTATTTTGCGCAAAGATAGCAGGCTAACCCAACCTTCAAGGCCATACCCATTGGAGCAGAACATTTACAAGCAATGCCCCGTCTGCGGTTTTCCGCTGACCCAGCAGAATGCGATTTGCCCCAGATGCGGCAATGACATTCTCGAAGACATCAACACGCTCGACGAACAGAATCTCGACAAGCACTATCGGATCATCGAGGAGAAAAAGGCCGACTGGTACATCCGGTGCCTGGCCGAAAACCTCGACAAAGGCAAGTCGCCGGTCGTGAACTTTTCGAACGACTATACCGGCCCGATGCACTCGGGCTTCCGCAACCGTCTCTCAGCCGCCGAAGAGGAGGCGCTGGCTGCGTCGCGGGCCGTGCTGTTGCGAGACCCGCAGAAGCGGCACAACTGGTTCAAGGCGCTGGGCCACGACTGGAAGGAGGTGGTCAAAAACACCCTGAAAATCCAGCGCGACCCCTCGGACGACGAGTTGCTCGGCTTCCTGAACGCCACGAGCATCCGGTGCGACAACATGCGAATCCACAACCTCGCACCGGTCAGCCTGCTCGAAAACCTGCAACAGTTGCGGTGTGACGAAACGCCGATCGAGAGCCTCGAACCGCTCAGAAACCTCCGGAATCTGAAGCGGATTTACGCATTTGACTGCGACTACACCTCACTCGACCCACTGCGCGACATCCTGTCGCTCAAGCTGCTCTGGATTTCGAGCACCGAGGTGAGCGACCTCGAGCCGGTCAGCGGCCTCGTCAATCTGGAGGAGCTGTACTGCTCCGAAACGATGGTGAGCGACCTTTCGCCGGTGAGCGGCCTCGTCAATCTCGAAAAGCTGAGCTGCTACAAAACGGAGATTACCTCGATCGAGCCGCTCCGCAATCTGAAATATCTCTCCGAACTCGGCATCAACAGCACCAGCGTCAGCTCACTCGAACCGCTGGCAGGGCTGGAGGATCTCGAATACCTCCGGTGCAGCCGCACGGCTATCACCAGCCTCGAACCGCTGCGGAATCTGACGGCGCTCAAGGAGTTGAGCATCGAGCAAACCCCCATCCACACCCTCGAACCGCTGTCGGGCCTTGTGGAGCTCGAGGAGCTGAGCATCACCGGAACGCTTGTCGATTCGATAGCACCGCTGATGAACCTGATGAGTCTCGAAAAGCTGGAACTGTCGGCAGGCAGAATCCCGCAGACCGAAATCGACCACTTCATGCAACTGAATCCAGCGTGCGAGGTGGTGATAAAGGCGTGAGGCTGGGGAAACGTTTGTGATAGTAAGAAAGGGATAACGGTAATATGAGCAAGCCGTTATCCCTTTTTTTTGTTTGAAAAAACCAGCTGATTATTGCGGACGGTTGATGTGCTTCAGCGCTTAATCCGCATAATTCTGTTGCCAAAGTGCACACCATGCCCTAAATTTCTCTTATGAAACTGATAAACTGGAATAGAGAGAAGAACGAGTGGTTGAGAAAAAACAGAGGAATCTGTTTTGAGGATATTCTTTTTTATCTGGATAGTGAGTGCCTGATCGACGATATTGAACATCCAAATCAGGAAAAATATGGTGGACAAAAAATGATGGTTTTGAATATCGATAACTATATCCGCCTTGTTCCTTATGTAGAAACGGTTGATGAAATTTTCCTGAAAACGATTATTCCAAGCAGAAAAGCGACGAAAGAATATCTGGAGAATAAAAAATGAATAATTTTGATAATGATGAAAAAGAGTTGCTGGATTCTTTTGAAAAAAATGAATGGCATTCTGTTAAAGACCTGAAACAGCGAAAGCTTGAGCTGGAAGAATCTGCACGGGCAACCATACGAAAGGATAAACGGGTAAATATCCGCATTTCTGAGCGCGATCTGAAAGAGTTACAGAAAATTGCCCTGAAAGAAGGTTTACCGTACCAGACTTTGATTTCGAGTATTTTGCACAAATATGTAAACAAGGCGCAAACGGAGTGAATGTAATACTTGAGCTTTTGACGGGACTGATATCGCAATCCGAAATCGACCACTTCACGCAACTGAACCCGGCGTGCGAGGTGATCGTTAAATCGAATGGCTGACGGATTGAGCTGACGGCGGTGGGAGGAAATGAGAAAGGGGAAGAGTTTCCGCGATGGAGCCTCTTCCCCTTTTTTCGTTGGCAGATGGTTTTCTTCATGTCAATTACCAAGATGGCAAGAGAAAAGCTGCGTCAGCCTGAATTTTTCACAAATTCAAATTTATTCTGATACCCCTCATTGTCACTTTTCGCCATTTGTTCATTAAGCTGCTCTTGTAGCAACTCAAAATTCCTGTCTGATGCAATATTTAAATTTGGAGCATAGAGTCTGCATATATCTAGACAGTGATCTGTTGGTGAGTATCCATCGATTCTGATGGCAGTTTCCGAGTGTTTTGGAATATCTAAAACGCTGTGATGCAAAAAAGTTACATCTGATTTGTGATTCAACTCAACTGGCTCGCTTGTCATGAACTGAGTACTAACTTTCTGAATTAGATTTTTATCAATCAATGAAGTAATGCATAATGCCAGGTTGCCTGTATACGAATTATTTATTTCACTTTCATACTGATACTGTTCATCAGGATCCATCAAAACAACTGGTTTACCATCAATATAAAGACTTGAGTCACAAAAAACCGATAGTGATACGAAGTCAGAAGTTTCCATCATTGCAATTTCCCACAATGCTTTCAAGCTGATTGCTCCAGGATATTTATCGTTTTCTGCAATTATTCGTGCGAATAAATTTACTCTCCAAGCCTCATTGCGTCGAGAAGCCAAATCCTCGAACATATCCCACCAAACAGCCTCACTTTCTGATGCTGAATCGTCCACGATGCCTCGATCAGTATCGGCATAAAGAAGAGCCATTTTAACTGTTTTAAGCAAACGATATTCTTTTTCAAGTTGATCTAACTGAACTCTTAAAAGAGGAGTATTGCTCTCTTTTGAAACCGATGACTCAATTAATTTTTTTCTTGTATCCTGCATTATTTTAAAAGTCTCTTCAAATGCTTCTTCGTGATGACGCAATTGCTGTAGCCTCAAACGACCTGCCACTAAAAAATCTCGAACTATTTGAGGGGCATATGCAAGCAATAACCGACTTAAGCCGGTCGGCTTATTTTCTAATGCGCCATCTAAAGTTGAAACCGCTTGTTCGGCAGTTTTTGCAATTGTTGAGATATCCATTTTGCGATACAAGATATGGGTTGTTGGTTATTTTATTGCTCCGGCCACAAAAAAGCGCAATCCGAAAATGACAATCAATTTTGCTAAGTCTTTGATTTAATTTGTGTTGCCAGCAAGTTCTGACTTGGCAATCAGGTTAATTATTTTGAGTTATAATGGCCGTAATAATAATATAGGCAATGATCTTTTAATTCCGAATTAATTGCATTTACTTTTTTATGAACTACCCCGCAAAAGAGCTACAAGGCATAAATTGCTCTTTGATCAACACTTTTAAAAAAGCTTTATAGAATGCAACCATAAAGCAGAATAACGTATAAAACTCCTATGAGCAATTTATGCAGGATACTCATAATTCTTTACTGATTTCTATCGCGACAGAAAACGACGTTCGATCATGAGAGAAAATATACAATCTGAAGATCAAATCGTCAATTTGTATAAAAAACCCACATACCGCCATTTCCGTAGGGGTAGCCCTCGCGGCTACCCTCTTGCGCCGATACCATGTACCCTCATCCCGCAGGGGCGGTTCGCGAACCGCCCCTACAATGTCACGTTTTTCCAACGTCATCATTTCACCTGAGTTGTACCGTAGAGGCGAACCTGCGTGTTCGACCTTCTTCGGAATGGTGATGCAATAAAGGTTGGGAGATATTGGTTAAAACGACGCATAAAAAAAGGGCAGACACACAGGTCTGCCCCTACAAAGAATCAGGCTGTTAATCCCGTATCACTCAATATACATCAGCGGCTGGTTGGCGGAGAGCGTGTCTCCCGGTTTGGCGAGGACGACGGTTACGATGCCCGATACCGGCGCTTTGACCGGGGATTCCATCTTCATGGCTTCCATCACCGCGACCTCTTGGCCCTCCTCCACCTTTTGGCCAGCTTTGACCTCCATCTTGAAGACATTGCCCGGCATCGAAGGAAGCACCGGTGTGCCCTGATGCTGCAACTGCGGCGCTGGCGCGGCCATCTGCGGCATCGCGAAGGGCTGCGAACCGGGAGCGGCGGACTGCGCCATCACCATGCCGTCGGCAATCACGACATTGAACGATTTGCCATCGACCATCACCATGTAGCTGCCCGACAGATTGCTGCGTCCGGCGGGTTTGATGAGGTCGGAGAGGCGATCCTGTAACGAGTTGCCGTGCGAGGTGACCTTCAGCTCCTCGGCGTCTTTCTTCGCCTCCTCCTCTGCCTCGACGTCCGCCTTGTAGCGAATACCGAGCGGCTTGTCGCCTTTGAGGAAGCCGATCCCCTTCGCGCCGCAGGTGGCCGCGATGAAGATGTTCTCGTCGGTCGCCTCAAGTCCGGCCTCTTCGAGCAGCTTGCGGTTATGCTCGACGCCGAGATCAGGGTTGCGGTCGTTGATGTCGTGCACGTCCTGCACGGTCGGTTCGAGGCCGAGCTGTTCGGCGGCGAGCGCCACCACCTCCGGGTCGGGATCGGCGGGCGTCTTGCCGAAGTAGCCGAGCACCATCTTGCCGTAGCCGTCCACGATCTTTTTCCACGGCCCCTGCACGGTGTTGGCGAAAGCCTGCTGGAAGTAGAACTGCGAAACCGGCGTCACCGACGAGCCGAACCCCCCCTTGGCGACCACTTCGCGCATGTTGCGGATCACCTCCGGGAAGAAGTGCAGCGTGTCGTGGTCGCGCATCATCTGCGTGTTGGCCGTGAGTGCGCCGCCCGGCATCGGCGAGAAGGGAATCACCGGATTGACCTCCTTGGCCTCCGGCGGCATGTAATATTTGTCCATGTGCTCGATGAACATCGACTCGACATTGAGGTACTTTTCGTGGTCGATGTCGAGCGTGTAATCGGTGCCACGCAGGCGGTGCCACATGGTGAGAATGTCCACCTCGGCGGTGCCGCCGCTGACCGGAGCCATCGCCAGATCGATGATGTCGATGCCCGCCTCGATAGCGGCGAAGTTGCACGCCACGCCCATCCCGGCGGTGTCGTGCGTGTGGAACTGGAGCACGGTGCCTTCGGGAAGCATCTTCCTTGCGCCCTTGACGGTTTCGTAGATCACGGCGGGGGTGGTGGTGCCGGAGGCGTCCTTGAAGGCCACGCTGTCGAACGGAATTCCCGCGTCGAGAATCTCTTTGAGCTTGTCGAGGTAGAACTGCGGCGTGTGGCAATACGACTCGTTCAGCCCCGGCGGCAGCCCCATCAGGGCGACCACCACCTGGTGCTGCAAGCCTGCGTTGACGATGCACTGGCCCGACCAGGCGAGGTTGCGCACGTCCATGAGCGCGTCGAAGTTGCGGATGGTGCTGACGCCGTGCTTTTTGAAGAGTTTGGCGTGCAGGTCGATGATGTCGCGCGACTGCGAAACGAGGCCGACCACGTTGGCGCCTCGCGACAGGGTCTGGAGATTGATGTCGGGGCCGACCACGCGGCGGCAGGCGTCCATCATCTCGAAGGCATCCTCCTGACAGTAGAAGTAGAGGCTCTGGAAGCGCGCGCCTCCGCCGATCTCGAAGTTGTCGGTGCCTGCCTCGACGGCTGCTTCGAGCACCGGAAGGAAATCCTCGGTTTTGACTCTTGCTCCGTAACAGGACTGGAACCCGTCGCGGAAAGAGACATCCATAAACCGTATTTTTTTCATAGAAGGCTCTCGTTGGTGGTTACTGATCTTTTATTGCCGCGCTCTTTTGCCTGTCGCCGTGGACGGACATGCGGCCAATGCTTTCAAATTCCGGAGACTTCCCGCGCTCAATCTTTTGCGCTGCCAAGACTTTCGAGCTTCGCGAAGGACTCCTCGTCCACCTGCTGGTGGAGGCTGTTGCCGTGCGCGTCCATCGTAACAATGCACGGGAACGCCTTGGCCTGCAAGTGCCACATCGCTTCCGGCACGCCCATCTCTTCGAGGAAATCGACGCCGGTCACCTTTTCGATGCACCGCGCGTAGTACTGCGCCGCGCCGCCGATGGCGTTCAGGTAAACCGCCCCGTGCTTCTGCAAGCCTGCCAGCGTCTTCGGCCCCAT
>CAYZCF010000076.1:0-12334 GCA_964476855.1 uncultured Chlorobiaceae bacterium | reverse complement strand
TTTCCATTGGCTTTGAAAAGATCGAGGAGCTGGAGGCAGCGCTGGCGAAAAGCGGATTGCAGATGCTGGACATTCCGAAGGAGGCCCTTTTTCTTGCTGGCAAAGCGTTTCTCAACTACCGAAAGCACAAAGGCGAAAAGCGCTCCCCGTTGCCTGACTTTTTTATCGGAGCACATGCCGCCGTCTCTGGTCTCGAATTGATCACACGAGATAAAAACAGGTATCAAACTTACTTTCCGACAGTCAGAATCATTGCTCCTGAATAACCAAAGGCCGTTCATCCCACCCCCGCCATCTCCTTCTTCCTGAACTCGATCGCCAGCCACTTCTCCTCGTACCCTGCGTGGGCGACTTTCATCCCCGCGAGGAAGGTTGGCAGCACGACGCCTTTCTGGTAGTTGCCGATGCGGACGGTCAGCGAGTCGCCGACCTGCACGACGTTGGCTTCCATGCGGTTGTCGAAGACGAAGGGGAGGCGCAGTTTCATGACGTAATGGCCTTCGCCGATTTTGGTGATCTCCGTGTGTTCTTCGTGGTAGAAGATGTCGAGCGGGTTGCGGTCGCCATAGACGGTTTCGCCGACGAGCTTGAGCATCTCAAGCCCCAGTACCTCCGAGCGGAAGAGTGGAACCTGCGTGATCGGGATGGGGGCGAACGAGGTTTCGATCTCCGCGATGTACTTTTTCTGTATCTCCTTCCACCCTTTGAAATACTGCCCGTCAACGTCCTCCATATAAACGCGGTTGATGACGATCTGATCGACCGTGATGCCGTAAAGGTTCAGGTAGGTGAGCGCGCGCATCGACTCCTTGACCACCATTTTCTCCGGATTCATGACGAGCCGCACGGTGGTTTTCGAGTCGTCCGAGAGGAGTTCGATGATCCCTTCGACCGACGAAAAGAGGTGATCGACCTGGTCGTACACCTCGGTGTCGGGCACGAAGTCGTGCAGGCGGCTGATGCGTTTGGAGAGCGGACGGATGACCGGCTTGACGACATATTTTTCCATGTTGCGCATCAGCTTGAGCATCCAGCCGAAGGTCTCCGGAATGGAGAGCAGGCGCAGCGTTTCGCCGGTCGGCGCGCAGTCCACGACGAGCAGGTCGTACTCGTTCGACTCGTTGTAGCGCTTGATGTAAGAGAGCGAAAACAGCTCCTCCATGCCGGGAAGTACGCCCATCTCCTCGACGTAAATTCCCTCGATACCCTGCACCTGCATCAGGTGGGCGAAGTGCTCGCGCACCACCTCCCAGTTGAGCGACAGATCGCCGTAGACGCTCACTTCCTGGCCCCAGAGATTCTCGGCCACCTTCACTGGCGACGGCCCGAGTTCGATCTCGAAGGAGTCGCCGAGGCTGTGGGCGGGATCGGTGGAGATGATGAGGGTTTTGTAGCCAAGCGCCGCAGCCCGGACGGCGGTTGCCGCCGCGATGGAGGTTTTGCCGACGCCACCTTTGCCGGTGAACACGATGTTTCTCATGACGCCTCCTCGGGAGGATGGTTTTTTTCGCCAGTGCACGGACGTAATGAAGAAAACGGTTTCGCCGGGATGAAAAGTTCAGTGCGCAGGTCTGCCACTGCGGAAGATCGGCGCTTCGGCTTCCGGCACTTTTGAGGGCGCTTTTCCGTTAATGCCAAATCAGGACTGACTCCTGTAAAGGCGCAACTCTTTTTTATGGGAAAAACGAGCTGGTGCTTGATTAATTATGAGCATATGGTTATAGTTGAGACGCATGACTTGCGGCATCAAGTTCACTCTTTTTGTTTGTGCAGCCCGGCACTCATTGCCGGAATTCTCAAGGATTATGATTGTGTCATGATCGCAGGCATGTCTTCACGTAATTCTCAGCGTATTCATCCAGACTCCCTTGCTGTGGAATATTCGCCTCGGTCTCTTTTCGGCGCGGACAGGGTTTCTTGTGATGTATATTTGGTTCAATAATTGAAAATTCTGACTCTCTATGGCAAAAGTCGTCGTTTTGGGAGCTGGTGTTTCGGGGCATACCTGCGCTTCGTTTCTCAAGAAAAAGCTTGGAAAGCAGCATGAAGTGGTGGTTGTTTCGCCCAACAGCTATTACCAGTGGATTCCGTCGAACATCTGGGTCGGCGTAGGCCAGATGACCATCGATGATGTGCGTTTCAAGCTGAAAAAGGTTTACGATCGCTGGGGCATCGATTTCAAGCAGGCAAAGGCGCTGTCGATCCATCCCGAAGGTGATGCCTCGATCAGCAAGGGATACGTCACCATCGAATACGCCGACGAGGAGTACGCCGGTTACACCGAGACGGTCGATTACGACTATCTCGTCAACGCCACCGGCCCGAAGCTGAACTTCGAGGCGACCGAGGGACTCGGGCCCGAAAAGAACAGTATGTCGGTCTGTACGTACAGCCACGCGGCCCACGCCTGGGAGGAGTTGCAGAAGAGCATCGAAAAGATGAAGAATGGCCAGAAGCAGCGCTTCCTCATCGGTACCGGCCATGCAATGGCCACCTGCCAGGGCGCGGCCTTCGAGTACATTCTGAATATCGCTCACGAAATCGCCTCACGCGGCCTCAGCCACATGGCGGAAATCACGTGGATTTCGAACGAGTACGAGGTTGGTGATTTCGGCATGGGCGGCGCATTCATCAAGCGCGGCGGCTATATCACGCCAACAAAAGTATTCACCGAGTCGCTGCTGGCTGAATACGGCATCAAGTGGATTCGCCGCGCGGGCGTCTACAAGGTCGAGCCGGGCGTGGCCCACTACGAAACGCTCGACGGCGAAATGCTCTCGCAGGAGTTCGATTTCTCGATGCTCATTCCGTCATTCTCCGGCGTCGGTCTCACCGCATTCGACAAGAATGGCAACGACATCACCGACAAGATGTTCCTGCCGAACAAGTTCATGAAGGTCGATGCCGACTACGCCGCCAAGCCGTTTGGCGAGTGGGGCGCGGACGACTGGCCGACCATCTACCAGACGCCGATGTACAGCAACATCTACGCCGCGGGCATCGCCTTCGCGCCACCGCACCCGATCTCCAAGCCCATGACGAGCGTGAACGGGCGGCAGATTTTCCCGACGCCGCCGCGCACCGGCATGCCGTCTGGCGTTATCGGCAAGATCATCGCGCTCAACATCTCCGAGCAGATCAAGGGCGGCCACAAGGAGCACCACCACAAGGCGTCAATGGCCCGCATGGGTGCCGCCTGTATCGTTTCCGGCGGTTTCGGCTCTTTCAGCGGTCTCGGCGCATCGATGACCGTCTTCCCTGTCGTGCCGGACTGGGAGAAGTATCCCGAATGGGGCCGCGACATGAACTACTCGGTCGGTGAGGCCGGTCTTGCCGGGCACTGGCTGAAGTTCCTCCTGCACTACCTCTTCTTCCACAAGGCGAAGGGCTATCCTTTCTGGTGGCTCATCCCGGAGTGAGGTTCGAGCTGCGACTGGAATCTGTCTCCGTCCCGAAAGCTTTCGGGACGGGGCAATATGAATGGAAGAGGGATTAAATCTCCGCGGGGTTGAAACCCCGCGGACGGGAAAATCAGGTTTCTGCGAAATCACAAAAGTTCCATTTGAACAATCATCAAACTCGTGAATCATGGGCAACTATAAATTCAAGGCATACTACGACGAAGCCTATCCGCCGGTGCCGGACAAGGCGACGCTTTTCTGGCGCAAGTTCGTGCCGTGGCAGCTGTTCAGGTTCCTCGTCCTGAACTTCAAGATGATTCGCATCGTCGCGGGCGGTCACTCCTGATCGTCGCTTCACGCTTTCGGCAATCAGCAACAGGCCCCGGACGCTCCGATTTCCTCCGTGAGCCACCGGGGCCTGTTTATGTCACTTTCATCCTTCCGTAACTGTCGAGATAACTCTTCCCATCGTTTTCGCAGGAACATCCAGCTACATTGCCGTAAACGGCAGCTTGTTGCGGTTTCGATTGATTGCAGCTTTCCTTAAATTATGCGCTGCACTTCCAACATGATAACGTATATCCCTCCAATCATGATACAGCGAATGCTCTCTTCAAGCCGTTACCTTGTGCTCATCGCCGTTGCGGGAACGTTTCTTGCCGCACTGACGCTGCTCTTGTACGGCGGCATTTCGGTGTTCCAGCTCATCGCCGACGCCATCATGCTCGCGGAGATTTCGAGTAAAACAGGCAAAACGCTCGTTCTTGGCTTTATCGAATCCATCGACCTGTTCCTGCTCGGCACGGTCTTTTTCATCATCTCGCTGGGGTTGTACGAGTTGTTCATCGACGACACGATCGCGCTGCCTGCCTGGCTGGTGATCCATACCCTCGACGATCTCAAAAACAAGCTGATCGGCGTTATCATCGTGGTCATGGCGGTGGTCTTTCTCGGTCACGTCATCAAATGGCATGGCGAGCAGGAGCTGCTCTGGCTTGGCGGTGCGATCTCGCTCGTCACGGCTGCCCTGACCTGGTTTCTCGGCGGCAAGAAAAAGTAGCGGCGGAAGAGGGAATTCGCTGATTTATTGTGCTTTGTCTGCATACTCCGTCTCGAAAGCTTGAGGGACGGGGCAACAGTGTACCAGGGCTATGGCCATCGAGGTTTTGGCTGTTTTTCCCCTGCGTCCAGAACCATCGTCGAGGTAAAAGAGCGCTCCTGCCCGATCGTGACCGCCTGAATTCTCAGTACCACCGCCTCGACCGGTAGTATTTGAGGAATCCGATGACGATCAGCACCATGAGGCCGAGCACGGCGTAGTAGCCCCACCAGAGGTTCAGTTCGGGCATGTATTTGAAGTTCATGCCGTAGACGCCCGCAATGAACGAGAGCGGCATGAAGATCGTGGCGATCATCGTGAGGAACTTCATGATCTCGTTCATCCGGTTGTTGACCCCCGCCAGCCAGGTTTCGTGCATGCTCGTGACGATCTCGCGGAACACCTCGACCGTGTCGATCACGAGAATGACGTGATCGTAGACGTCGCGGAAGTAGTGCTCCACCAGGTCTCCCACCACCGCGAAGTCGTCCCGGGCGACGCTGCCGATGATCTCCCGCAGCGGCCAGACCGCCTTGCGGAACATGATCAGCTCACGTTTGAGTGCGTTCAGGGCGTTGAAGCTCTCCTGGCTGAAGGTGGCCACGAGGTCGGCGTCGAGAATATCGATCCGGTTTTCGATCTCTTCGAGGATCGAGAAGTAGTGATCCACGACCGAATCGACGAGCGTGTAGGCGAGAAAGTCAGCCTCGTGTTTCCTGATCTTCGAGCCGGCGCTGTCGATTCGGTGGCGGACAGGGTCGAACATGTCGCCCGGCTTTTCCTGAAAGGTGATGATCCAGCCGGAGCCGAGTACGACGCTCAGTTGCTCCTGGCTGATTTCGCCGGTTTCGCGGTTGAATTCGAGCATCTGGAGCGACAAAAAGAGGTAGCGCTCGAAATCCTCCACCTTCGGGCGCTGGCCGGTGTGCAGGATGTCCTCCAGCGTGAGCGGGTCGATGCCGAACAGCGCTCCGAACTGCTCGATCACGCCGGTTTCATGCAGCCCGGCGACATCGATCCAGAGCACCTTGAACTTCTCCTTCAACGCGGCGCACTCCGCCGGATTGCTGACGGAGATCGTGACCGCCTGCATTTCGTCGTAGCCGAAGAGCGTGATTTCGGTCTTTTCGACCTTCTGCTCGCCGATATGGATGAGCGAGCCCGGCGGCTGGCCGATCGATTTGTGCCGGCTTCGGAGCACCTTTTTCCCGCTCTTCCGCCGGTTGCGGGTTGCGTGAGCGGGTGGGGGCGAATGTTTCACGTTGTTCATCGGCGAATCATCGATGGTTATCCTGAGCGCCGTTCAGTGCAATGGCTGGCTGGCGATGGCTCTTGTCAGCTCCTGCATGACGGCGCTGATGGCGTGCTTTTCCCGCAGATAGTCCGGCGCGGCTTGCAGATTGCCGAACGACCATGCCGAAGCCATCGAACGGAACAGCTCCATGATCGCTCCGGCATTTCCGGCGGGGGCGATCATGCCGCCGCTCTCGATCACGAGCCGCGACGTTTCGCCTTCGGGCGCGATGGCGCAGAGGGGTCGGCCCATGCCGAGCGCGTCGACGAGGCGATCCGGTACGATGGCCGAGCTGGCGGCGGAGCTTCCGAGCACGGCGCAGAAGAACGAGGCGTCCCGGCACGCTTCCAGCTCGCGGTCGATGCCGCCGGTTTCGTCGATGACGATGAGCTGCCGGATCGGCTTCTTGGCGGCGCGGCGCAGCAGCTCCGGCACGCCAGTGCCGGAGAGCGAGAGTTCGAGTCCGCTCGCCGCGATGCCGTCCGTTCGAATCCACGCTTCGAGGGCGGAGAGGAGCGCCTTGAGGTCGGCCTTGGGCAACTCCTCCACATGCATCGCGATGCGCAGCACCGTGGCGGGCGTTTTCGACTCCTGCCGTCGGAAGGCCGGATGCGACGGATCGAAGGCTGGCGGCACGATGGTCACATGGTTATAATCGAGTCGGCCCGGGTACTTTTTCAGAAAGTACTCCTTGAGGAACCGGTTTGGCGTCAGAAGAGGCACGCCCGACAGCACTATCAGCTCCTCGGCCTTGGCGGCGGCGGAGCGGGAGGTGCCGGGCGCGGGCATCGCCGGATCGAGCGGCGCGGTGATGTCGAGCATGAGGTTCAACGAGCGCCGCCGCGCGACGTCGAGCGCGAGCATGAGCGGCTCCAGCGGCGGCCCCTGCGCGTAGACGAGGTCGATCTCCGGGTATTGTTCGAGCAACTGCTCGACGGTGGCCGCGGCGCTTTTCTGCCAGAGCGGGCCATCGGTCACGCTTTTGAACTGGCGTACCTGCTTTCCCGGAAAGGGAAGGTTCATGCCGGGAACCTCCTGCCCGTGCAGGAGCGTGCAGCGGGTGGCGGCATCGAGTTCCCCTGCGTCGATCTCCGGGGCGGTGCGATGCAGCTCTTTGACGGGAGCTGACGACCGCCGACATGCCGGTGATGGCGGGCGGCGCGACGACCACCGGCTCCCAGCCAATGGCGGCGAAATTGGTGGCGAACTTCCATGCTCTCGACGCGCCACCGGTGACATAGGGCGGGAAGTTGCGGGTCAGGATCAGAACTTTGCTCACGGCTTGGCCGATGGTTTTTTTGCTTTCGAGATTTTCGACGTTCTGCGTCCAGCGACGAGGCCAACGGTGACGAGGCCAATCGACAGGAGCGTGGCGGCGAGCGACGCCCTCCGGCCCGCCTCGAAACGGCTCCGGTCGTAAACGAAGCGCACCTCGTGCTCGCCCGGCGGCAAGACGACGCCACGGATGATGCCATCGACCTTGAGCGTCTCGTGCTCGCGCCCATCGACCGTCAGCTTCCAGCGTTCGGGATAGAACACCTCGCTGACCGCAAGCAGCGCTTCGCCCTCGGCGCGAACCTTCAGCGCCATCGATTCGGCGCTCCGCTGCATCGAGAGCACCGCGCCGGTCGAGAAGCGCTTTGTACCCTGCCACGGCGCTCCGGTCACAACAACGCCGCCGTCGCTGCCCCGCCCGGCCATGACCGCTTCGATGGCCTCGGCGTCGCTTTGGGCGGCGGCAGCCCGTGGCGCGAACCAGGCTCGCGGCATCGCGCCCGCAAGCTCGTAGACCGCCACCGGCACGTCGCCGGAGACGAGCTTCAGCGATCCGGTGAACACCGGCTTCAGGGCGGAGTGGTCGATGGGCGCTGGGCTGAGCACGTAGCCGACGTTGAGCATCCGCAGCACGTCGGGATTGGCCAGGTTATCGGTGCGGGCGAGCAGCTCCTGATACAGGCCAAGCTTGGCCGCGTGGTAGCCGCCAACCGATTCGATGCCCGCGAGGCTGAACTTGTTCTCGCCAAACAACGGGCCTGCCGGGTAGATGCGGAACGCGCCCGGACGGCTGGCGAGAAAGCGGGTCACGTCGTCGCCTTCGAGTGCCCGTTCGAGCGCCGCGCGTTCCACCAGCGGCGAGGCACGGAGCGAGCGCTCGTCGGGCGAGACGATGCGCTGGTCGATCCAGAGGAGGTCGGCGCACGACAGCGCGACCAGCACGATGGCCGCCGTTCTCGCGCCGATCATCCCCTTCGCGGCGATCCACAAAAGCCCCGCGTCCGCCGCCGAGGCGAGGATCAGCACGAAGAGGCTGCCGCGCCACAGCTCCCAGCGCAGATTGCCGACCATCGTCACCAGATCGTAGTTCTCGATCTGCACCGGCGGAAAGGCGGCGCGAAGCAGTTGTTCGAGTCCGCCCTCGAACGCGAGGAAGAGCACCGCCGCCACGCCGACAGCAATACCGCCCCATTTGAGCAACGGTGCGGAGTCTTCGAGCGGCTTGTCGAGCCACGCCTGAAGGCCGTATCCAGCGAGAAGCGAGAGGCAGAGCGCCACGACGACGAGCACCATCGAAGGCACACGGAAAGAGCTGAACTTCGGCGCGAAGCTGTAGAAGAGGTCGTAGACCGTGCTGAAAAAGTTGCCGAACGAGAGCAGGAGCGCCAGCAGCGTCATGGCGGCGAGGAAAAGCACCATCGGCTTCTTGCGGCTCGTCACGACTCCAGCGATGGCCAGACCGAGCACGACGAGGCCCGCGTAGTGCGGAAAATCGGTGAAGGGCATGAAGCCCCAGTAGGTCGCGCCGCCGAATCCGAACGCGCCTGGCATGAGGTAGGTGAGCAGCTCCGCCGGATGCATCGACCACATGGTGGCGTAGCGATACGCCTCGGAGGCGTCGCCCGCGCCCGAACGCGCCGAGAAGGGGAGGTAGCCGAGCGCCGGAAGATAGACCTGCAAGGCGATGGCAACGCCAAGCGCGAGCGCCGCGAGGGCGAGGCCGCCCGTCTTTGCCGTCGAAACGCCATTCCGCCGTTCGGTCAGCATCTTCACCACGAGCAGCGGCACAACGATCATCCAGGTGTACCAGGCGATCTGCACGTGGGCGCGCTGGAGTTGCAAGCCGAGCACGAGCGCGAGCACTCCTGCATCGGCGAGGCTGCCGCGTTCAGCGAGGCGGATCGCCGCCCAGAGCGCCCACGGCATCCAGGCCGCCGTCATGAGCTGGCTGCCGTGGCCGTAAACGAGCATGGCCGTCATGTAGGGATTGAGCATGAAGGCCGATCCGGCAAGGAACGCCGCGATGCTGCCAAGCCCCAGCCGCCGGGCGAGCAAAAAGCCGCCCATGCCTGCGAACACGAGATGCATGAGCTGAATGTAGATCGGGTCGAGACGTATCACGCCAAGCGCGAGATTCGGCAGGTAGAGGCCGCTGAGGTAGCTGAAGGCCTCCACGGTCGGCATCCCCGAAAATGTCCAGGGCTGCCAGAGCGGGTAGTGCCCGGATTGCGCCTGCAACATCTGGAGCGCCCTGTCGAGCGCCATCGGCGTGACGCTGTCGGGCGAACCTGGCACGAACTGCAACGTGAGAAGCGGCCCGAACGGCGCGACGAGCAGGAGGGCAAACAGAGCTATGGTGGCCAGGTACGGCCAGGCGACTTTCTTCACGGGGTTTCGTTCTCGCTTTGACGTTTCAGAAAAGGCATCAGTTTCAAAATAACCTCCATCTCCTCCGGTTCCAACCGGAACGCCCGGATCAGGAGCGCATAGGCGACGCCTCCCACCACGCCCGCCAAGGCAAGCAGCACGAGCGGCGGCATCGGCGGGGCCGCGTGCCGGACGGCAAGCATGACCGCTCCAGCCGCGAAGCCAGCCGCGAGCGGCTTCCAGAGCTTGCCGGAGAAGAACGGAATGCCGAGAAGTGAGCGCAGCTCGATCATCCGGACGAGCGTTAGCAGTACCATGACGACGAGCATCGAGAGCGCCGCGCCGTTCAACCCGAAGCGCGGAATCAGCAGCCAGTGCAGGAGTGCCTGAAGCACGAGCGCCCCGGCCTGGTTCATCATGCTCAGCCGCTCCCCGCCGCACATGGCGAGCACCGTGTTGCCAAGGCCGAACCATGCCAGCAGCAGCGATGAAACGGCAAGCAGCACGAGCGCCGTCGATCCCTCGCCGAAGCCCTTGCCAAACACCGAAAGCACCTCGCCGGGAAAGAGCGCGAGCAGCAGGAACGGTACCATGACGATCGTCACGATCCAGCGGTTCACCATCCCGTAGGTCGCCCTGATGCCATCGTAATCCAGCCGTCCGTGACAGGCGGCGATCATGGGTGCGGCGATCCCGGCAAAGGCGAGCAAGACGGAGCGCAACAGCCCGGCGGTGCGGGCGGCGGGCTGGTAGAGGCCGACCGTGCCGACATCGGTCAGGAGGCCGAGCATCACCACGTCGATCCAGTGCGACAGGATCGAGAAGAGCGACACGGCAAGCAGCGGCAGGGCGAAGCGGTTCAGCTCGCGGTTGCTCCCGGCGCGGAGCACATCGTTCAGGCCGATGCCGCTCATCCGCCTGAAGCCTGGCAGAATCCAGCCGAGCGCCACCAGCGGCGCGATCACGAACGGCACTGCCAGCGCCGCCTCGACCCCCGAAGCGTAACGGGCGAAAAGCATCGCGAGCAGAAAAATGCCGGGAACGATGATCTGGGAGGCCACCACTTTGGGCAAGAGGCGTTGATGCGCCTGAAAGGCGAACCCGGCCATGAGCGTCATCACCGACAGGGGCAGCGCCACGGCGACCGAGAGGAGCGTCAAGCGCAACAGGCCGCCGCCATGCAGCAGCGAGGCGAGTTGCCCGGAGAAGAGCGCAATCAGAAGCCCCGACAACAGAGCCGCGAGCAGGGTTCGTTTGATGGCCGAGGCGATGATCTGCCGCCGCTCCTCCCCCTCCCGCTGGCTGACGAAGCGCAACAATCCTGCGTCGAGTCCACCCACCGCAACGGTTTCCCCCACCTGCATCACGGCGACCACGAGCGCGTAGGTGCCGAGCGCCTCCGCGCCGAGCAGCCGTGCAGCCGCGAGGTTGTAGCCGAAGCGGAGGAGCTGGCCGAAGACGAAACCCGCCATCGCGATGCCCCCCTCCCGGGCGATAGTCACCTCACGCTTCACGCCCGCCTCCGCTTCATCGCCGCTTCAAGCTCGCGCACCATCGTAGCGGCGAGCGAGTCCCAGGCGTGCGCCCGGGCGAACGCCTGCCGCTCCGCTTTCCGCGCGTCGGCCAGCGCTTCGGGCCCAAGCCGGACGAACTCCTCCGGCGACGAGGCGACATGCGCCACGCCGCTCGCCTGCCGGACGGCGTCGCAATAGTCGATGGCAAGTATCGGCACGCCCGCCGCCGCATATTCGTAGAGCTTGTTCGGATTGGAGGCGCGTTTCAGTGGACTCCGTTCGAGCGGCATCAGGGCGAGATCGAACCGTTGCACCCATGCCGGAAGCTCGTCGTAATCGACCTTGCCGACCCAGTGCACGTTCGGCAGGGCAAGCAGCGCCGCGTGCCGCTCCGCCCAGTCATGCGCATAGGCCGGGCCGACCAGCACGACGCTGTACTCCGGCCACGCGCGGGCGACCGAGGCGACAAGCCCGGCGTCGAGCCAGTCCATCGCCCCCGCGTAGCCGAGTATCGGCTTGGGCAACCCGGCCAGCTGCGACGGCGTTTCGCGGCGCGGTGCGGCGAAATGGTCGAACTCGACGCCGTTGCCGAGTTCGACGCAGCGCTGTTCCGGGCGAGGCTCGATTGTGTCGAGCAATTGTTTGCTGACGAAAAAGACGAGATCGCAGACATCGAGATAACGGCGCATCGATTCGCGCAGCCAAGGCTGGCCGGGCGTGAAGCCGAGGTGGTCGTCGTTGGCGTCGTAGAAGCGCAACCGGCACGGCATCGAGGCCGCCACGCCGCCCCAGTAGATGTTGCTGAGACCGATGATCCTGTCGGCGGACGCAAAGCCGAGCGCCCGGAGCCAGAAGGCGGCGAGCGTCCGCCCGGCAAGCGTGACGGCCCGGCGGATGAGCGGATTGTCGAAAAGCTGCGGTTTGCCCGGCGGAATGGTTTTGAGGAACGGCACGGTCACCACCGTCACGCGCCCGCGCTTCACCGGCAGCCAGTGGCTCTGGCGGCCCACGGCGAACGGCTCGATGAAGAGGATGCGCCACTCCGCCGGAAAGCGGGCGAGCAGTCGCTGCTTCCGGGTGGAGAGAAAATTCCACTGGATTTCGGAGAACCAGACGAGATCGCCCCCTTCCGTTCCCTCTTCAGCGCCACGCCGCAAGTTCGTAAATCCTGATTTTTTCAAAGATACACCGCAAGAGCGGGCGGACGCCACGCAGACAGAAGAGCGGCGAGCGGATGCCGAACTCGTCGTTCCGCACGATCTCGAATCCGGCCCTCGTGATGAGCGCGTCGAGCGAGCGCTTCGGCATTTCGTGGAAGTGGTCGGGGCTTTGCAGAAAGCCCGGCTTCCACGCCGGTGTGGAGAGGAAGAGGCGGGAGGTCGGC
>CAYZCF010000075.1:0-12452 GCA_964476855.1 uncultured Chlorobiaceae bacterium | reverse complement strand
GTCGTGGCATACGATGATGGAGTTCGAGCCGCCGCTGGTGGGGTGCATCGTCAGCGACCGCAACTACAGCTACGGATTGCTCCAGGCGAGCGGCGAGTGCGTCATCGCGATTCCGACAGTCGAGCTGGCCGAACAGGTGGTGGGTTGCGGCAACTGTTCGGGCGCGGAGATCGACAAGTTCGCGACGTTCGGCCTCACGCCGGTTGCGGCGACTGAGGTCGCCGCGCCGCTCGTCGCGGAGTGCTTCGCCAATCTGGAGTGCCGGGTCGTGGACAGGAGCATGGTCGAGCGCTACGGTCTCTTCGTGCTGGAGGTGCTCAGGGCGTGGATCGATCCGGCGGTGAAAAATCCGGAGACGCTCCACCACCGGGGACGCGGGCGCTTCATGGTTGCCGGAAAAACGATAACGCTCGACTCGAATGCGAAATAACGATTCGACGCGATGAGGCGGCGGAAGGCCTCGAAGCAGCTTCCATCCGGCTGAAGCGTACGCTCGACCATGCGCCGGACGACGTAATCGCGGAAAGCGCCGCGCTGGCTTTCGGGCAGGCGTGGCGGCGTCGATCATGCCTTGCGAGGCGTTCGTATCCGGCCCGATACCGCACACGAACCTTGAACAGCGTGTATCTGCTCAGGAAAAAAGGGAAAACAACATTGAAAAAGAAATCGGGCTAAAGCCTTGATTTTGCTATTTCATCAACCCCGGACTGAAGTCCGGGGCAATTGCTGAGGAGCATAAGCAGCTCGCTCATGGACGCGGCAATCCAATTGTACTCAGGCGGGCTTTAGCCCCTCGGACATTCAGCTCTCTTACATTCACATTGCCCCGGCTTTCAAGCCGGGAGAGCCACTCAGTAAAATCCCAGGGCTTCAGCCCAAGCTCTTGCGGCCAGCTTCCACCACATGACATGCGTTACCGATAGAGTGAAATACTTGCGAAACAAAGCATGTTCATGGAAAGGCGTCGATGCCGAGCACTCGCCCCGCCGGAAGCTTTTTGGCGATCTTTGTCGTCAGAACGCCGTCGCCAAATGAGAGGACGGGCACAAGACCAGTCCCTACATTTCATCCCAGTTTCGCGCCCCACTCTTTCTGATGAGCGGAGGCCCACTCGTACTTTTTTCCGTCGATTTCGTGCGCCATGGGGGTTTATGGGCGAGGTTCTGAAAAGCGCAGTACACCGATTTCAGCCGAGCGGCTACTCTTCCCTGTCGTCGATGTCGAGCGTCCCCTGGGCGGCGATGGTTCCGGCGGTGGTCGGCGGGCCTTTGAGAATCCACTCGAACACCACGCCAATCAAGGCCCCGGCGAGCGGCCCGGCGACGTAAATCCAGGCGAGCGCGATTTCGCCGCACACCAGAGCGGGCGCGAGCGAGCGTACCGGATTCATCGATGCGCCGCTCGTCGGCCCGGCCCAGAGGCCCGTCATGGCGATATAGCCGCCGACGGCAATCGCGCCGTTGGTGCCGATATTACGCGCGCCCGACGAGGTGCCGAGAATGGTGTTGACCAGCGCGGCAGTCAGCACCGTTTCCATGACGAGCGCCTTCACCGGAGTCACCTCGTGGCCGGGCAGGGTCATGCCCGCCGCGACCGCCGCGTTACCGAACATCGCGCCGAGAAAGAGCGCGGCCAGCCAGCCTCCGGCGATCTGGGCGAGGATGTAACCGGGCACGCGAATCCATGGAAAATTGCGGCGGATGGCGAAGGCGATCGTCACGGCGGGATTGAGATGCGCACCGCTCACCGTGCCCATGAAGTAGATGATGGTCATCACCATCACGCCGGGCGCGATGGGCAGAAGCGCTTCGGCTGCATGGTTTCCGGATTTGGCGGCAACCACCGGCCTGCCGACCGCCACGAGCACCAGCAGAAAGGTGCCCCACAGTTCGGCGAAAATCCGCTGCCACTCATGCTTCGGATCGAGAAAATTGGGCGCGATCTGCGTCAAGAGCATCCGTGAGCGTTGCGCCGCATGACGGCTGTTTTCGTTTCCCGTAGCCATATCACGTTTTTGGATAATCTGTTACCGATTCATGGACAACGACGCGCCCCCATCGAACACTCTGCCTCTTTGCGTACGTTTCGCTCGATTGAAGTTAAGGCAAAAATTGACGATCACGTTGTGCAGTCTCCGTGCGAGGATCATTCCACTGCAAACGTCATTGCGCCGGTTGCTGGATATTGACTATCTTTTGCGTCAACGATCATTCACCAATTCTCTTTGAAGGAGCACCGTTCCATGACCGAACACGAAGCCATCGTCAAACAATTGCAGGCCGTTCAGAACGCCAGCCGCAAGATCGTCACGCTCGATACGGAAACCATCGATGGCCTGCTCGTCGAGCTTGCCGACCGAATTCCCGCCGCTGCCGAGGCGATCCTCGAAGCCAACCGCAAAGACCTCGAACGCATGGATCCCGCCGATCCGCGCTACGACCGGCTGCTCCTGAACGAGTCGCGGCTGAAGGCAATCGCCTCCGACCTGCGCAACGTCGCCGCACTGCCCTCGCCGCTCGATCGCGTGCTCGAAGAGCGCACGCTGCCCAATGGCCTCGAACTGCAAAAGGTCTCGGTGCCACTCGGCGTCATCGGCATCATCTACGAATCGCGCCCGAACGTCACCTTCGACGTCTTCGCGCTCTGCCTCAAATCAGGCAACGCCACCGTGCTCAAGGGCGGAAGCGACGCGGCGTACTCGAACATCGCGATCGTGAATCTGATCCAGACGGTGATACGCGACTGCGGCCTCGATCCCGATATGATCTACCTTCTGCCCGCCGAGCGCGAGGCGGCGCACATCCTGCTCAACGCGGTGGGTTACATCGACGTCATCATCCCGCGTGGAAGTCAGCAGCTCATCGACTTCGCCCGCAAGCACTCGACCGTGGCAGTCATCGAAACCGGCGCGGGCATCGTGCACACCTACTTCGACGAAAGCGGCGACCTTGCGATGGGGCGCGACATCGTCTTCAACGCCAAGACCCGCCGCCCGAGCGTCTGCAACGCGCTCGACACCTTGATCGTGCACCAGAGTCGCATCGACGACCTGCCGGTACTGGTGGAGCTGCTCGAAGAGAAGATGGTGCAGCTTTACGCCGACGAACCGGCTTATTACAAGTTGCTTGGCCGCTACCCCGACGAACTGCTCGAACTGGCCAGCCCGGAGCACTTCGGCACGGAGTTCCTCTCGCTGAAGATGTCTATCAAGACCGTCGCAAGCTTCGAGGAGGCGCTCGACCACATCGCCCGCCACAGCTCGAAGCACAGCGAGGCGATCATCGCCTCCGACCAGGCGACCATCGACGACTTCATGAAGCGGGTGGACGCGGCGGCGGTTTACGCCAACACCTCGACCGCGTTTACCGACGGCGCGCAGTTCGGCCTCGGCGCGGAGATCGGCATCAGCACGCAGAAGCTCCACGCTCGCGGCCCGATGGCGCTCAAGGAGCTGTGCAGCTACAAGTGGCTGATTACCGGCCAGGGGCAGGTGAGGCCCGCCTGATGCTCGAAGCCCGCAAGCTCGTCAAATCGTACGCCCTGCCGGGCCAGCCGCCGCTGCGGATTCTCGACGGCATCGACCTCACGGTCGCGCCGGGCGAGATGGTGACGATCATCGGCGCCTCCGGCAGTGGCAAGACCACGCTGCTCAACCTGCTCGGAACGCTCGACGCGCCGGACGAGGGCGAGCTGAAGTTCGACGGAGCGCCGGTCTTTGAGGGAAGCCGCTGCCTGCTCTCGAAAAAAGCGCTGGCCGCCTTCCGCAACCGCAAGATCGGCTTCGTCTTTCAGTTCCACCACCTGCTCTCGGATTTTACGGCACTCGAAAATGTCGCCATGGCCGAGTTCATCGGCACCGGCAAGCTCAAGCCCGCCAAGGAGCGGGCCGCCGTGCTGCTCGAAACGCTCGGCCTGAAGGCCCGCTTCGACCATCTGCCATCGGAGCTGTCGGGCGGCGAGCAACAGCGGGTGGCCATCGCGCGAGCGCTGATGAACAGCCCGAAGCTGGTGCTCGCCGACGAGCCGAGCGGCAACCTCGACAGCCGCAACAGCCGGATGCTCTACGAGCTGATGGCCACGCTCAGCAAGGAGCGCCAGACCTCCTTCGTCATAGTCACCCACAACGAAGAGTTCGCCGCCACCGCCGACCGCTGCCTCCACATGCAGGACGGCCGCCTGCGGGTGTGCGGAGAATGAAGATTCGAGAAAAACAGATAACCGGTTTTCTCCGTATATTGTGTTTAACTTTGAGGCATTCAAAACCCAAGAAGCAGCAATCATGACTCAAAACAGCAGACACGTTGCCCCTACTCTTGACAATAGATGGAGCGTAAGAAAATCAGGCGCAAGCCGCGCCTCCAGAATTTTCGACAAAAAAGCGGAGGCCATTGCCTACGCAAAAATTCAGGCCCTGCGAGAACACACCGATCTGTACATCCACGGAAAAGATGGAATGGTGACTGAAAAACCTGATCTCAGAATCAACCTCAGGTTAGTTCCATACCACATCAAGGAAAGCAGCGGCCAATATTCATGTCCCCCGAAAGCCAAAAAGCAGAAATAGCGATGGATAATGAGGAAACGCCTTTTGAAAAGAGCGTTTTCATCAACTGCCCGTTCGACGAGCACTACTTTCCATTGCTCAGGCCGATACTCTTCACCATTTACTATTCCGGACTCTATCCCCGAATTGCGCTTGAAAGTCTTGATTGCGGCAAAACCCGCATCGAAAAAATTATTGCCTTGATTCAGGAGACTCGATTTGCCATCCATGACCTCTCCCGGATCAAATCGACAAAGAGCGACGAGGATTTCAGGATGAACATGCCGTTTGAACTTGGACTCGACACCGGATGCCGGCTCTTCAAGGGTGAGAGATGGCAGAGGAAAAAATGTCTGATTCTCGAAGCCGATCACTACCGTTATCGCGCCGCGCTCTCCGATATTTCAGGCTCCGACATCGCCGTTCACAATGATCAGCCGGAAGAGGTGGTCTGTGTCGTCCGAAACTGGCTGACTGCGGAAGCCGGAATTACTGATCGGGAAAGGCTATTCAGATCACGATGTCAAGCGCCTGCCGGTTCACGAGCTGATGCAGTCGATGAAAAAGTGGGTTGGGGAGATGCGATAATCAGCGAAGCACAACCCACACTCCGATTTGATAATTAGCACTACACACGAAACCACCGACCAACGCACGGCATGAGCGAACAAAAACCAGATGCACAGATGCTGCTGGAGGTGGCCAATAAATCCTCGGAGCGGCTTGCGGTTTTGCACGCCGGGTTCATGGCGACCTGCGTGTATGTGCTGGTGATCGTGTTCGGCACCACCGACCTCGACCTGTTGATCGGCAAGGGGGTGCAGTTGCCGTTGGTAAATGTCGAGGTGCCGATAGTCGGTTTTTACGTCTTCGCGCCGTTCATCCTGACGCTGGTGCATTTCAACCTGCTGCTCCAGCTTCAGTTGCTCTCCCGCAAGCTCCACGCCTTCGATGCGGCGGCGGCACCGGAGGACGGCGAAATGGGCGGCCTGCGCGACCGACTGCATATCTTCCCCTTCACCTACTACATCGCCGGCAGACCCGGCCCCCGCGTGCAGCCATTCGTGGCGCTGATCGTTTCAATCACCGTCATCATGCTGCCCCTCGTTACCCTGCTCGCGCTCCAGATGGTGTTTCTCGCCTATCAGGAAGAGCTGTTGACGTGGATGCAACGCATCGCCATCTGGATCGACATGTTGTCGGTCGCCTACTTCTGGCCGCTCATCATCAACCCCTCCGGATCGTTGGGCGACTACTGGCGTGACCTCTACCGCGCTCACCTGCCGAGGAAAAGAGACTGGATACCGTTTGCGCTTTTTGTGAGCGGGCTGATTCTTTTTCTGTTTGGAACGACTCTCGATGCTGAGAAACCAAAGGAGATTGCCGACAAAATCCTCAAGGCATTACCACCACTGACGGGAATGCTCCTGATTTCACTCTCCGCCATTGCACCACTCTTTCTGCGCAAATCGAAGCTGCTTGCGCGACTCGGCAGCCTGCTGCTTGCACTGCTCGGTACTGGAACCTGTTTCTTCCTGATCTTCTCAAGGCTGGACGCTCCCGATCAAGTGAATGGAACAGGCGTTGTTGCGTCCGCAACCTTGATCGTCCTCTTCGCTATCCTGCTTTTCCGGCAACCCGACGCACCTCGCGGCAGCCTTGCCTTGTTGCTCTCGCTCATCCTGGGCTTGCCTCTGACGCTTGCCATGCTGGTGGATGGAGAAATACTCGAACGCAGCATCACAACCACGCAAGGCTCGCATGACCGCCAAACACTGTTTTGCGACTTGTTTTTAAATGGCAAGCGAACGCTTGCGCTGATTCGTTCTGATGAGTGGGAAAAAGGTATTCGTCAAGTCGAACCTTTAAATTTACAGGGGCGGAAATTACGACACGCTGATCTGTATAAATGTATTCTGGTTCGGGCTGATTTGAGGAAGGCTGATCTTCAGGGCGCTAATCTTGGGTATGCTCAACTTCAGGGCGCTCATCTATCGGACACTCAACTTCAGGGCGCTAATCTTGAGTATGCTCAGCTTCAGGGCGCTGATCTTGTGTTTGCTCAACTTCAGGGCGCTAATCTCAGAGTTGCTCAACTTCAGAACAATATTCTATCAAATGCTCAGCTTCAGGGCGCTAATCTTCAGGGCGCTAATCTTCAAGGCGCTGATCTATATGAAGCTCAGCTTCAGGGCGCTCATCTTGTGCTTGCTAATCTTCAGGGCGCTGATCTCGATTTTGCTAATCTTCAGGGCGCTGATCTCAAAGGTGCTAAACTTCAAGGCGCTTCTGTATTTGCGTCTCAGCTTCAGGGCACTCATCTTGTGCGTGCTAATCTTCAGGGCGCTGATCTCAGAGTTGCTCAACTTCAGGGCACTGATCTCAGAGGTGCCAATATTTACGCTGCTCTCTTTTCAGAAAAAGAGACAATGCTTGATGACACAGAGACAATTCTTGCCGATGCAAGGTATATTGTTTTCACGCCCTTGCCGGATTCGGCCTACGTAGAATTAAATAACAAGTTTCCGACATGCAAAATAGAGCTAGAAAGGCTGAAAAAAGCTACCCAACCTGGCTTCCCTGCACCGACTTTTGATTCCTGCCTTGTATCGGAAAACTCGCCGATCAAGTACACGAATCGACTCGATGGACCAGAGTACACCGCGCAACTGCACGCCTATCTTGCCGACCTTGCCTGTAAATCTCCAGACATCGCTCGCGGAATCATTCGTCAAATACGCAAGGATGAGTTTTACGATTCTGCATCATCCCGCATTGGCCTGAAACCCATCCTGCGCAAACGACTTCAAGCCGGAAATTGCAACGGGCTGAACGGGTTGACGGATGAGGAAAAACGTTGGCTGTTAGACACCAGCGAATGAGCATCAGAACAGTACGGGCACTTTTTCGCATTCAGAACCGGTTTAAAAAGTCGGAAATCAAACCAATCATCGTACTTTTGGAAAAACAGGGAACACCATCATGGCGCAAGTCAGAGTGCGAAGTAAAAATCAGATCACCATTCCGGCCCGAATAGCTGAATCAGCCAACATCAAGCCGGATGATTTGCTTGAAATCACCACAAAAAACGGTGTTATAACCCTGACACCGGCAACAAGAGCGCAAAAGCGTCAATCAGCCCTCTCTTACGCAGGCATAGCCCGTGGAACATGGGGAGAAACAACCGATGAAATCGAAGCTGAACTGAACGAAAGCCGGGAGTCATGGGAGCGATAGAAGAGCTTCTCGACCAGTTTCATGGTCGCCGCGTCTATCTTGACACCAACGTCCTGATCTATTTCCTGGATAGAAATCCGGATTATTTCACGGTTGCCACGGCAATCGTCGAGGCCATCGAAAGCGGCTCCATAACAGGATACACCGGAGATGCAGTAATCGCGGAAATCCTGGTCAAGCCCTATCGCACAGGCAACGTCGCGCTCGTATCCAGCATCAAGGCATTTTTCAAAACGGAAAATTTTCTGACAATCTGCCATCATGATACAGAGACTTTCGATCTTGCGGCCCAGCTTCGCGCGAAATACAACCAGAAATTTATCGACGCGCTCCATTATGCAACCGCAATCAGGTCAGGTTGCCAAGCGATCGTCACGAATGACAACGGAATCAGAAACAGCGACCTCCTCGAAGTCATATCTCTTTTACCTTTCCGCACAAAATGACCATATCCGCCTATGACTCAAAATGATTCTTCCGCCAAAATAGGCCCCATCGAACTCGCCGCTTCGGTAATGCCGCGCCATGCATGGACGTTTCTGTTCGCGTCGTTCTTTTCGATCGGCATGGTCACGTTCGTTTCGATTGGCCAGGCTTATATCATGAACGAGCATCTGCACATCCCGGTGTCGGCGCAGGGCACGCTCAGTGGCGACCTGGTCTTCTGGACGGAGATCGTCACGCTCCTGCTCTTCGGGCCGACCGGGGCGATCATGGATCGCATCGGCAGAAAGCCGGTCTATGCTTCGGGCTTCATAATCCTGGCGATTGCCTACCTTTACTACCCGCTCGTGACCGACGTGTTCCAGCTTACCATCGCCCGCATGATCTACGCGGTCGGCGTGGTGGCCGTCACCAGCGGCCTGGCGACGGTGCTGGTCGATTACCCGAAGGAGCGCTCACGCGGCAAGCTCATCGCCATCGTGGGATTCCTCAACGGCCTCGGCATCGTCATCCTGAACCAGTTCTTCGGCGGTCTGCCGAAAACGCTCGTGGCGAAAGGATTCAGCGGCACGGAGGCCGGATTCTGGGCGCACGCGGCCATCGCGGCCACGGCGGCGCTGACCGCCATCGTGCTCTTCTTCGGCCTCAAGGGAGGCACCCCGGTGCATCACGAAGAACGCCTGCCGCTGAAAGAGCTACTCACCAGCGGCTTCCGCCACGCCCGCAATCCGCGAATCCTGCTCTCCTACGCGGCAGCCTTCGTGGCTCGCGGCGACCAGTCGATCATCGGCACTTTCGTGCCGCTCTGGGGCATGACCACCGGCATCGCCATGGGCATGGAGCCAGCCGAAGCGGTCAAGAAGGGCACCTTTATTTTCATCATCTCTCAGGCCGCCGCGCTCCTCTGGGCACCGGTCATCGGCATCTTCATCGACCGCTGGAACCGCGTCACGGCGCTCACTTTCTGCATGGGGCTGGCGGCCATCGGCTACCTCTCGCTGGCGCTCATCGGCAACCCGCTCGAAACGTATTCGCTCATTTTCTTCGTCTTGCTCGGCATCGGCCAGATCAGCGCCTTCCTCGGCTCGCAGTCGCTCATCGGCCAGGAGGCCCCGAAGGAGGCTCGCGGCTCGGTCATCGGAGCCTTCAACATCAGCGGAGCCATCGGCATCCTCTTCATCACCACCACCGGCGGCCGCCTCTTCGACGGCATGAGTCCCAAAGCCCCCTTCATCATCGTCGGCGCAGTGAACCTGCTGGTGATGCTGGGCGGCATGTGGCTGCGGGCGCGTGAGAAAAGAAATGGATGATCTGTAGGGGCGGGTCTTGCGCCTGCCCGGAATGACACGCAGGAACGGGTCTTGCACCCGTCCCTCTTGAAAAGCAAAATTATCCGGCAATGAATCAGCAAGGCGCAATCAAACCCTATCGACACAGCCGCCAGAGAGAGCGGCTTCTGGCGATCCTTCGCGCCACCGAAAGCCATCCGACGGCGACGTGGCTCTACGACCGGCTGAAGGAGGAGTTCTCCAGCCTCAGCCTCGGCACGGTGTACCGAAACCTCGCCATCCTGATCGAACAGGGCCTCGTCCGTAAAATAGACGCGGGCAGCACCTTCGACCGGTTCGAAGCCAAAACCACGCCGCACTACCACCTGATCTGCAACAAATGCGGCAAGATCATCGATTTCGAGGAGCGCCTCTTTCCGGAACTCAACGAGGCCGTCGGGCGCTCGACAGATTTCGAGGTCGAGATGCACCGGATAGACTTTTTCGGAACCTGCTCCGATTGCCGGGTAAAACGTTAATTCCTGTTGAAATGACCGGATATTTTTTTAATCTATTATTAATAATCATTCCGAATTGCATTATTGAGATAAAAATCCACTTCGCATCACGAACCGGGATTTCAAAGAGGTTGTTTAAATAAAGCGGATTCAGAAACATCACATCAAAAGAGCAGGAGAAAACATCATGAGCGAACCGAGTAAGTGCCCCGTAACGGGCAGAACCGCCGGTCATGCCGCCATGGGTGGCGGTCGGTCGAACCGGGACTGGTGGCCGAACCAGTTGAATCTCGACATGCTGCATCAGCACTCCGCCCTGAGCGATCCGATGGGGCCGGAGTTCAACTACGCCGAGGAGTTCAAAACGCTCGACCTCGCAGCCGTGAAGCGAGACCTATACGCGCTGATGACCGATTCGCAGGAGTGGTGGCCTGCCGATTATGGCCACTACGGCGGCCTGTTCATCCGCATGGCGTGGCACAGCGCGGGCACCTACCGCACCAGCGATGGGCGCGGCGGCGGCGGCACGGGCAACCAGCGCTTCGCGCCGCTCAACAGTTGGCCCGACAACGCGAACCTCGACAAGGCTCGGCGGCTGCTCTGGCCAATCAAGCAGAAGTATGGACGCAAACTCTCGTGGGCCGACCTCATGATTCTGGCAGGTAACTGCGCGCTTGAGTCGATGGGCTTCAAAACCTTCGGCTTCGGTGGCGGGCGCGTTGACATCTGGGAGCCGGAGGAGGACATTTACTGGGGCAAGGAGGCCGAGTGGCTTGGCAACAATCGC
Source organism: uncultured Chlorobiaceae bacterium (assembly GCA_964476855.1). Lineage (GTDB taxonomy): Bacteria > Bacteroidota > Chlorobiia > Chlorobiales > Chlorobiaceae > Chlorobaculum. The sequence continues at coordinate 1,655 of CAYZCF010000075.1, read as the reverse complement.
TACACCGGCGAGCGCGATCTCGAAAACCCGCTGGCCGCCGTGCAGATGGGGCTGATCTACGTCAATCCCGAAGGGCCGGACGGCAACCCTGATCCGGTTCTGGCGGGCAGGGACATCCGCGAAACCTTCGCCCGCATGGCGATGAACGACGAGGAGACCGTGGCGCTCGTGGCGGGCGGTCACACCTTCGGCAAGTGCCACGGTGTCGGCGACCCGAAGCTGGTGGGGCCGGAGCCGGAAGCCGCGCCAATCGAAGAGCAGGGGCTCGGCTGGAAGAGCGGCTTCGGCAGCGGCAAGGGTGACGAAACGATGACGAGCGGACTGGAAGGCGCCTGGACGCCCGACCCGATCCACTGGGACATGGACTATCTGGGGATGCTCTACAAGTACGAGTGGGAGCTGACCAAAAGCCCCGCAGGCGCGTATCAGTGGAAGCCGAAGGATGTGGCTGAGGAGGATCTCGCTCCGGCGGCGCACGATCCCTCGAAGCGCGTACCGACCATGATGACCACCGCCGACCTGGCGATGCGCATGGACCCGATCTACGGGCCGATCTCGCGCCGCTACTACGACCACCCCGACCAGTTCGCCGACGCGTTCGCTCGGGCGTGGTTCAAGCTGACGCACCGCGACATGGGGCCGCGCTCGCGCTACCTCGGCGCGGAGGTGCCGGATGAAGACCTGATCTGGCAAGACCCGGTGCCGCCGGTCGATCACGAGCTGGTCGGCGACGAGGAGATCGCTGAGCTGAAAAAGCGGCTGCTCGCCTCCGGCCTGTCGATCCCGGAGCTGGTCTCGACCGCCTGGGCCTCGGCCTCGACCTTCCGCGCCTCCGACAAGCGCGGCGGCGCGAACGGCGCTCGCATCCGGCTCGCCCCGCAGAGGGAGTGGGAGGTCAACCAGCCGGAGCAACTGCAACGGGTGCTGGGAAAAATCGAGGAAATCCGCGCCGCGTTCAATGGTGAAAGAACGGACGGAAAGCGGGTGTCACTCGCCGACCTGATCGTGCTCGGCGGATGCGCGGGCGTCGAAGAGGCCGCCCGACGCGCAGGCAGCAGCGTGACCGTCCCCTTCATGCCAGGGCGCACCGACGCCACGCAGGAGCAGACCGACGCGGAGTCGTTCGCGGTGCTCGAACCGAGGGCCGACGGCTTCCGCAACTACGTCAAACAAAAATACAGCGTATCGGCGGAGGAGATGCTGGTTGACCGTGCGCAACTGCTGACCCTCACCGCGCCGGAGATGACCGTGCTGCTTGGCGGCCTGCGCGTCCTGAACGTCAACGTCGGTCAGTCGCCGCACGGCGTATTCACCAAACGCCCGGAAGCGCTCACCAACGACTTTTTCGTCAATATGCTCGACATGGGCACGGAGTGGAAACCTGTCTCGAAGGATAACGACACCTTCGAGGGCCGCGACCGCAAAACCGGCGAACCGAGGTGGACAGCCACCCGCGTCGATCTCATCTTCGGCTCCAACGCAAGGCTCCGCGCCATCGCGGAGGTTTACGGAAGCGACAGCGCACAGGAGAAGTTCACGCACGACTTTGTGGCCGCATGGAACAAAGTGATGAACCTCGACCGCTTCGAGATTGCGTGAGATGGAGCGAGAGAAACCCCGGCAGGCCGAGGGATAGCGGTTATCCTGCGGCCTGC
>CAYZCF010000074.1:9025-12519 GCA_964476855.1 uncultured Chlorobiaceae bacterium | reverse complement strand
CGCCTTTTCGATGGCATCCTTGTCCAGATCGGTCGCGAATATCTGGAGCTTGAACGCGCCGGAGGGCTTGAGGGTCGCGATGACCTCCCTGAAGACAATCGCCAGCGAATAGGCCTCCTCGCCGGTGGAACACCCTGCAACCCAGGCTCGAAGCACCCCGCCGGAGGGGCGGCTGGCGAGAATCGACGGAATGGCCTTGCTCTTCAGCACCTCCCAGGCCGCCGGATCGCGAAAGAAGCTTGTCACGCCAATTAGCAGCTCCTTGAACAACAGCTCGATCTCATGCGGATTTTCCTGGAGGAACCGCACATAGTCGGTAATCTTTTCAATCTGGTGTATTCCCATACGCCGCTCGATACGCCGGTAGACCGTATTTTTTTTATAGAGCGAAAAATCGTGACCGGTTTGTGAACGCAGGAGAATGACCACCTTTTCAAGGGAGCTTTGCGAACGGTTTTCAGCCACTGCGGAGGAGCGGCTCAGGATCGGCAGATGCTTCAGATAGGCGACGATCTTCATCGGAATTTCTTCGACGGGCGCGACGACATCGGCCAGCCCCTCATCGATGGCGCTTCGAGGCATCCCGTCGAACTTCGACGAGGCGGGATCCTGCACGAAAACACTCCCGCCCTTCTCCTTGATGGCGCGGAGGCCAAGCGTGCCGTCGGAACCCATGCCCGAAAGAATCACGCCGATAGCCTGCTGTTGCAGGTCGTCCGCCATCGAGCGGAAAAAAAAGTCGATAGGCAGGCGCAGCCCTCTCGGCTTGACCATGTCGAGCAGATGCAACAGGCCGTGCAGGATCGTCATATCCTGGTTCGGCGGAATGACATAGACGTGATCGGCCTCGATTTTCACCCGATCGGTGACCTGGGTGACCGGCATCGAGGTGACTCGCTGAAGCAGTTCGACCAGAATGCCTTTATGGGTCGGATCGAGATGCTGCACGATCACGAAAGCCATGCCGCAGGACGGAGGAACACTTTTCAGGAACAGCTCCAGCGCCTCCAGCCCACCGGCAGAAGAGCCGATTCCGATGACCGGAAACGAGATCGATGGTTGTTGCTGGTGAGCATTGCCGCCCGGCTCGTTTTTCGAATGCCGGATACTTGCCTTTTTCTTCATGGTTCCACTGCGCAGAATTGAGCGATCTGGTATTCCTCTGATAATCCTTCAAGCTACTAAAATATGTATCGATTATATGAAGCTTTATTGGCAGTCGAGCCAAAGCGAGTTGGATTCGAGGGACTGTGCATGGCCTGCGAGTTGAGTCACGCCGACATTTCGCGCACCGCCGAGCATGACCTTGTATCTACCCGAAGCGGGCTTGCCATTATTGACCACAGCATCAGAATCATTCTTGTTTTCGCATCCGGCTTTTCGTACACAAGTACTGCGTCAAAAGCGAAGTTGTTGAATACCTCGCGATCAGTTCCGGGTTGGTTCCGTTCAAGGCAGGTTGATGATTCGGGAAAAGCTGTTCATGTCATTTTTCCTTGTTACACCGCTTCATGATCGCGTGCATTTGGTGAGCCGTACTCATAGCGTCGCTTTGCCTGATATTCCCGATGTTCCAGACGTCGGTGCCGCAGATGATTTCTTTCTCAAGGCATGAGGCGAATCCCCTGAACTCTTCGATCGGTTTTTGGAGTGCCTGAGGGTTGCTGACCTCGGCAGCGATTATCCTGTCCACGCTATCTGGCCACCTGAGACATACTGGCCGCGGAGCATATCCGGGTTGCCGTTTTTTTATGAGCATGGCTGGTTATTGCGGTGCAACGCGAAGAGCCCTCCGTGGTGGTCGTCAGGCACACGAACCCCTGTGGCGTCGCGCAGGCTCCGTTCGGCGGCATCATCGCCTTCAACCACCCGCTCGACCTGGATACGGCGAGCGCGGTCAACGAGATATTCACTGAAATTCTTATCGCTCCGGCCTTCGAGGATAGCCTGCTCGATCTGCTCATGAAGAAGAAGGATCGCCGCCCGGTGCTCCAGAAGCAGCCGTTGCCGAAAGCGGGCTGGGAGTTCAAGTCCACGCCGTTCGGGATGCTCGTGCAGGAGCGCGACAGCAAGATGGTCACGCCCGAAGAGCTGACGGTGGTCACGAAGCGCCAGCCGACTGGCGAGGAGCTGGCCGACCTGATGTTCGCCTGGAAGATCGCGCGGCATATCAAGTCTAACACGATCCTCTACGTCAAGAACCGCCAGACCTTCGGTGTCGGCGCGGGCCAGATGTCGCGCGTCGATTCCTCGAAGATCGCCCGCTGGAAAGCCTCGGAAGTCGGCCTCGATCTGAAGGGTTCGGTCGTCGCCTCGGACGCCTTCTTCCCCTTCGCCGACGGCCTGCTGGCTGCCGCTGAAGCTGGGGTAACCGCCGTCATCCAGCCGGGTGGTTCGATCCGCGACAACGAAGTCATCGAAGCTGCCGACGCCAACAACCTCGCGATGGTCTTCACCGGAATGCGCCACTTCAAGCACTGAGCTGGAAGTCGGGACATAGAACTGCAAGGGCAGCAGGGACAGGGCGATGCTCGTTGTCCCTGCTGCCTTTTTTTGTTTTTGGTGAGGGAGTCCCAACTCTTTTTCGTTATTTTTTTGATGTTTAAAGATCATTGTAACGGAGAGGTGATGAGCGCGAGAATCGACATTCCCAGACAAGTCATGGAACAATTCTGCCGCCGTTGGAAAATTACGGAATTGGCTCTGTTTGGCTCCGTTTTGCGCGACGACTTCACGCCGCAAAGCGATGTTGACGTGCTGGTCCGGTTCGTGCCTGACGCGGGGCATGGTTTGTTCGATCTGGTGCGGATGCAGGACGAATTAGTCGAAATTCTTGGACGGCCAGTCGATCTGGTTACCCGCAATGCTGTGGAACAAAGCCGAAATGAACTGAGGCGCAAGTTGATTCTGGACAGCGCGGAGGTGATCTATGCGGCGTGACCGTTGTTATCGATAAATTGGTTGCTTCGGGAGAGAGGTTGGGAAAATGATGAATGGCTAATAAATTGATTTGTAGCTATGGATGAAATATTTATTGCTCCTATAAAAAGACCGAGGGAGAACTGGAAAGCGCAGTTTGAAAAAGCTGCTGGAACAAATCAGACTTTGAACGAAGAAGAGCAAGAGTGGATTGATGCGTCGCTTGTTGGTGATGATTTTTGGGTATAGTAATAATCGTTATCAGTAAAGTTGATGGATAAAAAAAGTGTTGCATAAAAAAGTAGGGAGTATTTATCTTGGGCAAGAGTCGATAATTTAATGATGAAAAAAATAATAGAAATAGCTTCACTTTAAGTGAATAAGTTATATGAAAGTAATTCTCAATAATCAAGATCGCCAAGAAAAGGCCGAATTCAAAAAACGTGATGATTTTATTCCTTTTAATTCTATCGACCGCTTGGTGTTAGAGGAATTCCCAGATTTTCTTGATTATTTGTTTTTTCATAATGTTCTTGATAAGTTGTGCTGGGTTATAAAATTACACTATTCTGACC
>CAYZCF010000074.1:0-9015 GCA_964476855.1 uncultured Chlorobiaceae bacterium | reverse complement strand
AGCGGTATCGATTAGATACATTGTTTCAGAGATTTGTAGTAAGCAATAAGATAAGGTCTGAAAAAGTATTGAAATGCTTATCTGAAAAGCAGGATGAAGAGAAAATAGTATTTCACCTGATGAAAGGGTGGCATAACGAGTTGGTTCGGAGCGATCCATTGCATTCGGACTCGCTTTGTATAGGCACATCCATTAATCGATGGGATGGTCCGGGGTCAGGCGGAATGGTGGGATGGAATATTATTCAAAGCTATTATGCTTTTTTTGAATTCGTGTGTTGTTTGGGTGTTTTAGCTGATCCGTTGCTTGATACAAGGGGGCATAAAAAGGTTTCCAGATATTTTAATAACCAGTTATCTGGATTGGGTAGTGGTCGTTTCTTGTTTTATCCGTTTACGTTAAATTCTTGTAGCTCATCAGATGGTTTTCCAGTGCATCCCGCATTTTGTCAATATCAGTATGCTTCTTATCCGAGGTGGCTTGGTTGTAATATTTTTGAGATTGAAGAAGAGCTGCCAAAGGCATATAAGTTGTTGAATGCTGATTCAGTTACCTCTTTTGTAGATTTATTGTATGAGTTGAGGCTGTGGGCAAATTATACTGGAATGCAATCACTTTTAAAGCTGTATGATGGTGGATATGTGCAATTTTTAATGCGAAATCTCGCAACAATTATATACTTTACTGCTGGTATGGCAGAAGTGGTAGCAATATTTTCATTAGGTGAGGTGAAGTATCTTGAAGCTTTGAAGTTTTTTTCTGTTAATTATATCGATAAGCATAAAAGATTTGCACAAAACAAATATCTGATTCTGCCATATATACGATTGAGGTCATACAAACACTTAGGCCTGATAAATTCTCCTATTGATTTTATTATGCCATCCAATGGGGATCCGGTTGAATTTATTAGTATATAAAATACAAGTGTTTATATCTGTATTTCACTTTCCCCCCTCACACAAACCTCGCCAGCAGAAACACACCAACCATAACAAACGCCACGGCGACACGAGCAGCTATTCCTATCGCCATGCCGATCCAGACCCCCAGTCCGGCGGTGCTGGCTGAGCGGAGGTCTTTGTTGGCGTAGAGTTCGCCGAGGACGGCTCCGATGAAGGGGCCGATGATGATTCCGGGCAGGCTGAAGATGAGGCCGACGACGGTGCCGATGGCCGCGCCCATGACGCCGTATCTGCCTGCGCCGAAACGCTTTGCGCCAAGCAATCCTGCGAGGAAATCGATGATGTACGCTGCCACGGTGAGCGCGGCGAGGATCGAGATCGTGCCCCAGCCGACGTAGGCGAAGCCTTCAGCCCAGGCGGCGAAGACGAGGCCCGCGAAGATCAGCAGCACTCCCGGCAGCGCGGGCAGCACAAGCCCCGCGAATCCGGCGATGAGCATGAGCGCGGAGGCGAGCCAGAGTATGGTGGTGGTTTCCATGGTCAAGGTTTACTGTTCAGTTACTTTGCCCGCTGTTACTGCGGTAGTTGTCGCAAGCGGGTTTGAAGCCGTTGTTGCACGCTTTGCTGAACCATTCTTTGGCTTGCTGCCGATCTTGAGTCACTCCGCGTCCATTTTCGTACAACACTCCCAAACTGTACTGCGCTTCGGAAATATCCTGCGCCGCAGCTTTTCGGTACCACCGCAGAGCCTCTGCATAGTCCTGCGAGACGCCCAGCCCTTTTTCGCACATGACGCCGAGGTTGTTTTGCGCCCATGCGTGATTTTGCATCGCCGCTTTGCGGAACCAGCTCGCCGCTTCTGCGAAGTCCTGCTTGCCGCCCTGGCCCGAGTAGTACATGAGGCCGAGGTTGTTCTGTGCCAACGCGATCCCTTTCATCGCCGCCTTGCGAAACCAACCGGCAGCCTCCGCATGATCCTGCCCGACGCCCTGGCCGGTGAGGTACATTGCGCCGAGGTTGTTCTGCGCCCAAGCGTGATCTTGTTCCGCTGCCTTGCGGAACCAGCCTGCCGCTTCGGCATAGTTCTGCCCGACGCCCTGGCCTGAATAGTACATGAGGCCGAGCTTGTTCTGAGCCTCCGCAAAACCTTGTTCCGCCGCTTTGCGGAACCAGTTCGTCGCTACGGCGTAGTTCTGCTCGACGCCTTGACCTTTCTGACAGGCTACTCCTGCATTGTACTGCGCCTTTGCAAGTCCTTGCTCCGCCGCTTTCAGATACCACTGCAATGCAATGGCGTAATCTCGCGGAACGCCCTGTCCCTTTTCGTACATGATGCCGAGGCTGAGTTGCGCCCAGACCCGCCCCTGTCCGGCGGCCTGACGATACCAGCGCAGAGCCTCGGCATAGTCCTGCTTGACCCCCTGGCCGGTGTGGTACAGAAGCCCGAGCTTGTTCTGCGCTATCGCATCTCCTTGCCGCGCCGCTCTTTGCAGTCGCGCGATATTTTCCGTCGATCCATTTTCACCACGAGCCCTGGCTGGTTGCATGACCAGAATGGCGGCCAGCAATCCGATGAAGGAGCGTTTCATAGCGGAATTCGTGAGCTGATTTTTCGATACTGCTTAAAAAATCAAAGATATAGAAGCCTTTGTGTGAGGCTCTCGCAGGGCTTTCATCTTTTTTTGCTGACGAACCCGTCATTATATATAGGACTGATATATGATGAAATCAAATATTTTATTCTGACCGGAGTGAAGCGGTGGCATCGATCACTTTCAGGAACGGTCGTCACCTCGCTCCTTTTCCCAACACTGCCCTCGCATTCCGTTTCAGCCGCTTCAGACCGAGGCGCAGGGCGGGGGTTCCGGCGAAGAGTTTTCGGAATTGCGAGCCGGTCAGCTCCAGAATTTCGGTGGCGGTGAGGTTGACGAGATCCTCTTTCGGCGCAAAGCCGGGGTATGCCGTCGGCTCGGCGCTTGCGTTGTGCGGGCAGGCGTCGATGCAGCGGTCGCAGCCGTAGAGCCATCCATCCGTCGCCGCCGCCTCTTTGTCCGTGAAATCGCGTTTCAGCTCGATGGTGAGGTAGGAGATGCAACGCCGGGCGTCGAGCTTGCTGGGGGCCGCGAGCGCTCCGGTGGGGCAGGCGTCGATGCAGGCCGAGCAGTCGCCGCACGGGTTCCAGTCGAGCGGCGCGTCGGGTTCGAGTTCGATGTCGAGCAGCAGTTCGCCGAGGAACACGCGCGAGCCATGGCCGGGCGCGATGAGCAGGGTGTTCCTGCCGGTGCGCCCGATTCCGGCGGCATCGGCCCACGCTTTTTCGAGCAAGGGCGAGCTGTCCACGCACGCGCGCGCGTTGACCGGTTGGTCGCTGATCGAGCGGATGAATTCGAGCAGCTCTGCCAGCAACTCGCCGAGTATGCGGTGGTAGTCCGGAATGACGGCGTATCCTGAAATTCCGCCAGCCGTTGCAGGCGCGGGCCAAGGCAGGGCGACGGAGAGCACGGTTTTGAGGCCGGGCAGGAGCAGCTCGGGATCGGCGCGAGCTTCGAGGCCGGTTTCGAGGTAGCCCATCTCGCCATGCCGCCTCTCGGCGAGCATCTGCCGGTACTCCTCCATCGCCCCAAAAAGCGGCTCGGAGGCGGCGAATCCTGCGGCGCAGAAGCCGAGATCGAGGGCTTTCCGCCGGATCGCCTCTTTCAGTGTCAGCCGCTTTTCAGACATTTCGAATCGGGAGTGGTTGCGATAGCCTTCTTTTATGCTTAAATATACGAGTCACCTTCACGTAGTTGTTCAGCAACATCTCGAACCGCCACCAATTCCTCCATGCAGCGACGCGAGTTTTTCCAGCATCTCCTCAAACGAACCGGTATCGGGGCGGGCGCTTTCTGCGCCGCAACTGCCGGTTTTGTCGGCTATTATCAACCGCGCAAGGAGTTTTTCGACACCTCCGGCAAGAATAACGACGAGCTGCCCGAGAGGCTGACGACGCCGAAAAAGGCTGTCGTTATTGGCGGTGGCCTGGCCGGAATCAGCTCGGCGCTCGAACTGGCGCGGCGGAACTTCGAGGTGACGCTGGTCGAGGCCTCGCCGTCGCTCGGCGGCAAGCTGACCGGCTGGCCGATCGACGCGCTCGGCGAGCGCTTTCCGGTGGAGCATGGCTTTCACGGCTTCTTCGACCAGTACTACAATCTCAACGAAATGTTCGCCTCGGCGGGCATCGGCAGCGAGATGTTCACCGCTTCGCCCGGCTATCCGGTCATCTTCAGCGACAAGCAGGTCGAGGTGTTCGGCCAGACGCCGAAGTGGTTTCCGTTCAACATCATATCGGTGGTCGAACAGTCAAAGCGGCTCGACATCGCGTCGTTCCTGAAGGAGTTCCCCGGTCTGTGGCCGGTGATCAGCATGTTCCGCTACCAGTACGACCGCACCTTCCGCGACTGGGACAGCATCGATTTCATGACTTACTGCCGCCGGGGCGATGTGCTTCCTGCCTTCATCGACACGGTGCTGCACCCCTTCTCCGACGCCACGATGAACCGCATGGAGGTGCTCTCCGCCGCCGAGGCGATGCGCTATTTTCACTTCTACTTCATGGGCAGCCCGGAGGGATTGTCGTTCAAAATCACCACGCGCGACTGCATGACCGCCCTCATCGATCCCTTGGAGCGCAAGCTGAAGGCGATGGGCGTGCGGGTGCTCAAAGGGCAAAAAGCGCGGAGCCTCGCGATGCAGGGTGGCAAGGTCACGGCGGTGCGCCTCGCTGGCGTGGGAGCCGGTGGCGGCGTGGTGGTGGCGTCGATTCCGAAGAGCGAAGTGCCTGAATCGGGATGGAAGCAGCACATGGCGGACGGCGGCATTCCCGTTGTGGTGGCGCGGCGGAATTCGGCGTGGGTCGCTTTCGATGGCCGCTGCACCCACATGGGTTGCCCGGTTGGGCCTGAGGCGGGCACGGAGGGCCTCTTCTGCCCCTGCCACGCCGGTCGCTTCGACGCCGACGGCGTGCCGGTCGGCGGCCCGCCGAAAGCGCCGCTGGCGAGGCTGAACGTGCGTGAAGAGGGCGAGATGCTTGTCGTCGAGCAGGCATTGGCTGGCTCGTCGCCGGTGGTCGTCGCCGACGAGGAGTTGCCGTGCGACTACTGCGTACTGGCCTCGGACGTTCGCGGCGCTCGCGAGCTGGTCGCGGGCAGCCAGCCAGGCAACGGCGACTTCGCCGGGCGCGTGGCCGCGCTTGGCGAGGCCGACCCCTACGTGGTGTGGCGCGTCTGGCTCGACCGTCCGGTTCCTTCGGCGACGTACCCGTTCTACACCGTGTCGGGCTACACCTATACCGACTCGATCACCTTCTATTCGAGCTTCCAGCAGCCCTTCATCAGTTGGGCGAAGCGCACCGGCGGCTGCGTTGCGGAGCTGCACGCCTACGCCGTCGCGCCGCAAGACGTTCGCCCCGAGCCGGAGATCCGTGCCGCGATGCTGCGTGAGCTGCATGCCATGTTCCCGGAAACCCGCCAGGCGACGATCCGGCACGAACTCTTCATGATGCAATCCAACTTCACCCGCTGGGCCCCCGGCGACCATGCCAGACGTCCCGGCGTCGAAACGCCCTACGCCAATCTCTATCTCGCGGGCGACTGGGTCAACACCAAAGCCCCGGTCTTCCTGATGGAAGCCGCCACCTTCACAGGCAGGCAAGCCGCGAATGCCATTGCTGCGAAGGAGTCGCTCCGCCAGACGCCGCTGCCGATTGTGCCGATGGACGGGATTTTTGCGTGACAAGCAACAATTTGGTTTGAGCTGGCGTACGTGACTGCGTACTTTGATGATATGAAACGTAGGTAACTATGAGGACAATCATGGCCAGCGAGGCGAGGGCTAATTTGTCCCGGTTGCTTGATGAGGTGGCGGAATCGCACAAACCGGCGATTATCACCGGCAAGCGGTCGAATGGCATTCTGATTTCTGAAGAGGACTGGAACTCGATACAGGAGACGCTCTATCTGATGTCGATTCCGGGGATGCGAGAGTCGATCAGGGAGGGAATGGAAACTCCGATTGAGAGCTGTTCCGGGGAGCTGGACTGGTGAATTGAAATGTAGCGATAACATCTTGTATAGTTTGAACATAGCTGGAGAATGACTTATGCATGTAGCCATACCATTAGAGCTGATGAGTGTTGAAGAGAAGCTTCAGGTGATTGAAGAAATCTGGACTGATCTTGCCCGGATGCCGGAGCAGGTTCCCTCTCCGGCGTGGCACGCTGAGGTTTTGCAGGTTCGTGAGCAGAGGATTGCCGAAGGACGATCACGTTTTCTGGATATTGAAGAGGCCAAAAAGGCTGTGAGGGAACAGCTCAAATGAGGGTTCTGGTTCTCGAGGAGGCGACCATTGATTTGGCTGATGGGTATCGTTTCTACGAACGACAGGCCGATGGGTTGGGTGAGTATTTCCTTGATTCTTTGTGTCTTTGTGGTCAGATATTCAGTCATTACGACTTTCTGGCGGCATTCACCCTATCCACAATGGCTATCATCGTCTTCTTGCGAAGCGATTTCCTTATGCTGTGTACTATCGCGTGGAGGATGGTGTTGCCCTCGTCCGAGCTATTCTCGACTGTCGTCGTGACCCAACGTGGATGACGCAACGGCTTGAATGATAAAAAGAGTTCACGAAGAGGATGCCATGATAGATTGCATTTATCTTGAAGAGGCGAAGTATCTTGACTGCTTTCGGATTTTTCTCAAATTCAACGATGGAAAATCCGGCGTCGTCGATTTGAAAGAAACCGTTTTCAGACACGCTGTCGCAGCCCCGTTGCGGGAGCTGAAGGTTTTCTCAAAGTTTTATCTTGATTCGTGGCCGACGCTCGCCTGGGATTGCGGCTTCGATGTAGCCCCTGAAACGTTGTATGAGAAGTGTGAGCCGGTTGGTCAATCAGCCAGTTAGAGGCTCATCACGATTGAATGGTATATGTAGATGAATACAGGAGTTGATAATGGGCAAGCTGGACAAGAAATACGAGATCATCATTTATTGGAGCGCTGAAGACAGTGTGTTTGTAGCCGAGGTGCCGGAGCTTCCCGGATGCATGGCGGATGGCAAGAGCTATCAGGAGGCTCTCGGCAATGCAGAACAGATGATCGATGAGTGGATCGAAACCGTAAAAAGTCTCGGCAGGCCGATTCCCCAGCCGAAAGTTCGGCTTGCGTATGCGTGAGCAGCGGGCAGGGACAGCGGCTCACAGTCGCAGTACCTTTTAGCTGGGCAGATAAATGCTCTTGGTTTTTGCAAGCACATACGCTATCTTGAGTCATGTTGATCACATTGGATACAAACATCATCTATCAGGCGCTGAAAAGCTCAAGTGGAGCATCCTTCTATATTCTTCAGCAGGTGCGCGAAAGGAGGATTCAGATTGCTCTTTCCGTTCCGCTGTTTGAGGAATATGAGGATGTGTTAAAGAGAGAAAAGTCTCTCGATGATCTTGAACTGGATGTTGAGGATATTGATAAATTTCTGCGATTTATTGCCTGGGTTGGAAAACCGTATAAGTCCTATTTTCTTTTTCGGCCAAACCTGAAAGATGAGAAAGACAATATGGTTGTCGAACTGGCTATCGCAAGTCAATGTGATTATCTGGTGACGAGCAATGTGAAAGATTTTGATAATGCGGAACTTACGTTTGATCAATTGAGAATCGTGACGCCTGCTGAGTTTGTTAAAATATGGAGAAGCAAAGATGTCTAAGGTAAATGTTTTGACCATCAGGGTTCCTTCGGAACTGAAAAACAGAATCGCTCAGGTTGCCGAAGAACAAGGGGTTTCGATCAATCAGCTCGCAATGTATATTTTCACCAAAGAGATTGGCAATATCGAGGCCGGGCAACAGATGTCAAATTTGTTAAAGGGTCACTCGAAAAAAGAGATTCTTGCCGGTTTCGATGAGGTTATGGTAAAAGTGAAGCAGCGACCTGTTCCTGATTGGGATAAGATGGAATAAAAACTGTTGGTCGAAAAAAGCTGCTCAGCAATCTATGCGACGCATATTTCAAACGTATCAATATTCAGCCCGGCTAATTTATCAAGTATATTAAAATGAAAAAGTTGTGAAAATTCTGAGAATGTTGACTTATTTTGAGTGAATTGATGTGTACTCGGCCTAAGTAAGTGGTATTGGCTGTTTCAATTCGATTGCTATCAAGGAACAAGAATTGATAAGAATTAAGGGAACCTATATGAGCAAAAGAATTTTTCTTAGCCATACCCATGCAGATAAACCATTCGTGCGAAAACTAGCGCTTGATCTTGAAACACATGGTGTTGAATATTGGCTGGATGAGGCGGAAATAAAGATTGGTGAATCTCTTATTACGAAAATACGAGAAGGCATCGATGAAGCTGACTTCGTGGCGGTGATTCTCTCTCCAAATTCAGTTGCGTCTCCTTGGGTTCAGCGAGAGTTAGATGTTGCCATGAACCAAGAAATTGCAGGCCGCAGGATAAAGGTGCTTCCAATAATGTACCTTGCCTGTGATCTCCCAGGTTTCCTACTTGGAAAATTCTATGCGGACTTCACTGATGAAACGAACTACTCGTATGCTTTAAGGCGATTAGTAGAGAGTATGGGGTTTGTGTTTAACAAGTCAATACTGGATACAACCCGAACGAGAGCCTCGCTTGGAGAAGCGCTTGATCGGACATTTGTTTTTAACTTGCAAATGTTATCAAAGCCTTTTTATCGCCCATTTCAGTATATGGGCATGAGTGTCAAAGAGGTTTTTGATATCGTCGGAGGCGAAATAAACGAGGCGGGTAATATCATAGTGGAAAATGATGAAAGTAGGATGTTTTTAGAGAAGGAAGGTAATTTTATCACTTTCATCGAGGTTGATTTAAAACGCAAAATTCCTTTCAATCAAGACAAAGAGTTTGATCCAGAACCGATATTAGGAGCACTGAGCATCAATCCAAGTGAGCTTGATCTTGTGAGGTCTAAAGTGCATTGTCATACATACTACGATCACAAAAAGAAATTGAAAATCAATGTGATGCGTGTACATGATGTGTATTCTAAAGCATCTTACTGGACAGATTTTTTGAAATCGAGGATTCGTTC
>CAYZCF010000073.1:3308-12654 GCA_964476855.1 uncultured Chlorobiaceae bacterium | reverse complement strand
GGATGTCGTAGTGAACCTGGCCCTTGCCGCGTCCCATCACCCTGCCGGTGGCCGTGAAGGCCGGGATGCCAGCTTCGATGAGCGCTTTCTTGGTTTCGTTCACCTTGTTGATCCGGATGACTGAAATGATCTCTTTCATCAGGCCTCCTTCGCTGCTTCGAGCACGGAATCGGTTTCTTTCAGGCCGGAGCTGATCGTGTAGACCTCCTCGACAGCCGAGACGAAGATCTTGCCGTCACCGAACTTGCCGTCGCCGGTCTTGGCGTTGTCCATGATGGCACGGATGACGAAATCCTTGTCGGAATCGGGCACGACCACGAAGAGCATCTCTTTCGGCAGTTCGTCATAGACCACGTCACCGACGCGCAGACCGCGCTGCTTGCCCCGGCCAACGACCGAGATTTTGGTGACTGCCGGGTAACCGGCGTCGAGCAGGCCCTGCATGACCTCATGTACTTTTTCCGGCCTGACGATGGTTCTGATCATTAACATGTGTGTGTTCTCCTCTTTGTTAAAAACTATGATTTCAAGAGTTTACGGTTTCTTGCGACTTTTGGTCGGTTCATCAGTTGGCGATACCGAATTCGATCAGCAGCTGCTCCAGCTCGTCGATCGAAAGCGGGTTCGGAATGACGAACATCTTGTTCTCGTCGATCTTCCGGGCCAGTGCGCGGTACTCGTCGGCCTGCGGATGGGTCGGATCGTAGTCGATCACGGTCTTCCTGTTGATCTCGGCGCGCTGAACCATGTTGTCGCGAGGCACGAAGTGGATCATCTGGGTGCCGAGCCTGCGAGCCAGCTCTTCGATCATCTCGCGCTCGTTGTCAACCTTGCGGCTGTTGCAGATGAGACCGCCGAGGCGCACACCGCCTGCATCGGCGTATTTCAGGATACCTTTGCAGATGTTGTTGGCAGCGTACATGGCCATCATTTCACCGGAGCAGACGATGTAAATCTCTTCAGCTTTACCGTCGCGGATCGGCATGGCGAAACCGCCGCACACAACGTCACCGAGCACATCGTAGAACACATAGTCGAGATCCCATTCGTCATCGTAAGCGCCGAGCTGTTCGAGCAGGTTGACCGAGGTGATGATGCCGCGGCCAGCGCAACCGACGCCAGGCTCAGGACCGCCGGACTCGGTGCAGCGGGTGTTTTTGTAGCCTTCTTTAATAATGTCTTCGAGTTCGACTTCTTCACCCTCCTCGCGAAGCGTGTCGAGCACGGTTTTCTGCTGAAGACCGCCGAGCAGGAGGCGGGTAGAGTCAGCCTTGGGGTCGCAACCTACGACCATCACTTTTTTGCCTGCTTCCGCGAGACCGGCAACCGTGTTCTGGGTGGTTGTGGATTTGCCGATACCGCCTTTGCCATAAATCGCGACTTTTCTCATGATTGTACTTTTTTGTGGGTTGTTCCTTTTGCTGTTTAAAATATTCAGGCCACCGTTTTTCTGTACCTGAATAATTAAATATTAATGAGCAATTGCCATGCCAAAGTGAGGCAAATAGTTGTCTTTATTTGAAATTATTCCGACAATTTTAGTTAACTCGTTGATTGAAAAGACTTTATCATCTGCCGGAAAAGATGCGCCCCGCGAACGGCGAGGTTGCATTTTTACTGCGAGGAGGAAAATCATACGGGGTCGAACCCTACATTCGCGTAGGAAGTGGTCTGTTGCTACAAAATCGTAGGAAAGTTTGTCGGGATTGGGAGATTTGAACCGGGGCTTGCAAAGGCTCGATCCATCTGCGTTGCCGGAACGCGTTCAGTGACTGTCCGGTCAGTGAGGCGCTGAAACCGGCATTTTGAGGAGGATTGCTTGATATGGTTACATAAATGTAGGAAATAGCTCTTTTCGCCCTTTTGGTATAAGGAACCGTTGCAAATGCGCCGGTGTTAGAACTGAAAAGGTGGCGGCTGGTGCTATATCTTTCATAAGAGTGGCCAACCGCTCCGGTGAGGAAGCAACAACGATCCGAAAAACACCGATACCATGAAAACCTTTCTTCATCGCCGCCCAACGATTGGCGGCGAGTGTTCCCGCCCCTCACAGAGCGAGCAGGGCGAGATTTCAGCAAGCTGTAGCCCAATGCGAGCCTTCCCCGCCATATCCGCTGGAGCCTTATCTACAGGAGCCGCCGCGATAGGCGCACTGAGCATCGGCGCACTGAGCATCGGCGCACTGAGCATCGGCGCACTCGCGATAGGCGCGTTAGCCATCGCCCGGATGGTCATCGGCCGGTTGTCGATCAAAAAGGCAAAAATCGGGACGCTGGAGGTCGGTGCGCTGAAAGTGGGAAAACTGGAGGTGGTGGAAAGAGCCGGAGGTGAGGCTGCCTCGAAAGAGCGTGACGGCGAGTAAGCCGGGGTTTGGGGTGGATTATCCTCGAAACGGTGCGAAACATTCTGAACCGTTTCGTGCCGCAAGCCGAAATCATCGTCTTCGGCTCAAGGGTTCACGGCACGGCAAAACCGTGGTCAGACCTCGACCTTGCCATCAAAGCCGAATCAGCGATCGACTGGAAATTGCTGGAAGATATTAAAGAAGCATTTCAGGAATCCGAATTGCCGTTCAGAGTAGATATTTTCAACTGGAACGACATTTCCCCAGCCTTCCACAAAGCAATAGAATCATCCGGCTTTAAGACGCTGCCGTGAGGCCTCCCGATCTTACGAATGCCATGGGGAGAAACAGACACACGAAACAGAAGCAAAACTATTTATCGCTTCCATAATTATAATTAGGTGTAGACCTCCTAATCTGAGCGTCTCTAATAGCCCTCGTCGTACGTTCTCCATGTATTCCTATTGCTTCATAATCATCCGACGGTGAAACGGGCATTGAAAGCATACCATCGCCTAAACCACTATACGGCGTGCCTTGTAATGGTAGTTTCGAGAATTGTTGCTGTTGCGCCATACCATAACTTTGATTAGCTGCCGCATAAAAACTTCTTAAAAATGCACAGGATCCTTCCACACCGTTATTGCACTCTCGAATCATCGTATACAGGTCTGCCCGAATATTTCCAACAAGATATGGCAAACCTTCTCTTGATCGCGCCGCATTGACTATCGGCACATACTGTTGCCAAATAATGTTAAACCTAACTTCATTTTCAGTTTCATCAGCTTTAACTGGATTTGAATAAATTGGGGATAACATGAAACTTAACATTAAAAACGGGATGATCGATCGCTTAACCATTAATTTCTCCTTAAGCTTTAATTGTGGTAATATTGCAAAACAGTTTTCCTTGTTGAGGCTATTATTATTTGTGTTCAATAAAGCCTGCTAATTTCTTGATTTTACAAAAAAATCACAGCACTGTTCAAGTTGGTGGTTTGCTTGAATAATATCGTCTTTGCCGATTTTTTCCCAGTCTTTCGGAGACAATATCTTTAGCCATTAGCGCACAAGCTCAAGACGCTTTGCATCGGGCCTGTACTGCTCATTCGGAAGGCCGTCTCGGGAGGGGTACTGCATAAGCCCAACGGCGAGGCTTACGATTTCTATGTACGAAGATTGCGGAAATTTTACAATTAAAAAATCGAAAAATCAACAGGAAACGCCATTCAACTGATTCACAGCATGAGCGCGGAGTCCATCAATCAAATGGCGTCTTTTGTTCGATTCCGATGCCGATCACCTCAGCCTTTCCTATCCCATCTATCCAACGTCTACCTTTACGCTCGGAATTTCCGGTAATCGATGTTGAACTTTTTCATCCTCAAGCCCATGATCCTGTCCGACAGGCCGAGTTGGGTGGCGGCTTTGGTCATGTTGCCTTTGGTGCGTTTGAGGGCTTCGATGATCATCTCCTTCTCGATGGCGTCGAGCTTTTGCTGCAAGTCGCCGGTGTAGGGCGTGCCGCTCGATTCGGCGGTCTGGAGCGAGGGCGGGAGGTGGTAGCCGTGGATGACGTTGTCCTCGCTCAGAATCACCGCCCGCTCGATGCAGTTCTGCAACTCGCGCACGTTACCGGGCCAGTGGTAGCGCATCAGCATGTCGATGGAGGTGGTCGAAATGCGACGCACCCCCTTGTGGTTGGCCTTGTTGAACTTCTCGACGAAGTAGTCCGCCAGCAAGAGAATGTCGGTCTTGCGCTCGCGCAGCGGCGGCACGGTGATCGGGAAGATGTTGAGCCGGTAGAACAAGTCTTCGCGGAAGCTCCCCTCGCGAATCTGCTCTTCGAGGTTCCGGTTCGTGGCCGCGATGATGCGCACGTCGGTCTTGATGGTTTTCGACCCGCCGAGTCGCTCGAACTCCTTCTCCTGGATGATGCGCAGCAGCTTGGCCTGGATCGGCAGGCTCAGTTCGCCTACCTCATCGAGAAAGATCGTGCCGCCGTCGGCCAGCTCGAAGCGTCCGCGGCGCTGCGCACTCGCGCCGGTGAAGGCGCCGCGCTCGTGGCCGAACAGCTCGCTTTCGACGATGCTCTCCGGCAGCGCCGCGCAGTTGAACTTGATGAATGGCTTGCCGTTCCTCATGCTCTTGAAGTGAATCGCGTTGGCCACCAGCTCTTTGCCGACGCCGCTCTCGCCGAGAATCAGCGCGGTAGCGCTGGTTTTGGCGATCTTGTCGATCATCCGGAAAAGCGAAAGCATCGGCTTGGCGTTGCCGATGATGTTCGCGGGCCGCTTCGCCTCGGGCAGCTCGTCGTCCGCATCGCCATCGATGAGCTGAAAGCTCGATGGCGCCGTGCGCTCCGCCCGTACGAGCACGCCGTCGATGAGCTCCTCGTCGTCGAGCTGCTTGAGGCGCACTGCCTGCGAGATCATCGCGGCGATGATGGAGAGTAGATCGACGTAGTATTGCAGAATATCAACCCGGTCGCTTTTACGCCGGAGATTGGTGTTGGCGCTTTCGGCGGGAATGGGAATCCGCCGGTCCGCGCTCAGGGTGCCGATCACCTCGTTGCCCGCCTTGATCGGCACGCAGATGAAGCACAGCTCCTCCTTGTTCTCCTTCGATCTCGATCGGGTGCGGTCGAGAAAGAGCGGCTCTTCGTCGATGCGCGGCACGACCGTCGGCTTTCCCGTTTTGACCACCTGGCCGATGATTCCTTCGCCCACTTTGTAGCGTCCGAGCTGGCGCTGTTCATCGCTCAGGCCGAACGACTCGTTGATGACCATCTCGCCGGTGGTGCGGTTGAGGATCGTGACCATGCCCCTGAGCATGTTCATATGTTCCGACAAGATGAAAAGTACCAGCCGGAGCACCTTGCTGATGTCCTCCTCGTTGTTGACCGTCCTGCTGACTTCGGCAAGAAGACTGATGCTGCTCTGTTCCTGTTCCTGGGCTATGAGCATGAAAACTTTTGGAGTTAAGCGTGTTTGACAGAGTTTCTTTCGCGGATCGCGTCGATCTCCTCGGCCCGGAGCGCCCGCTTGAGCCGGTCGGAGTGGCTGCGGATCGTGTCGAGCAGTTCGCGGGCCTCCTCTTTCGAAACCGAGACGCCGCGCCGGTTGAAATGGGCGATGACCGCCGCCGTGCCCGAGTGCTTTCCGATCACCATTTCGAAATCGTTGCGCCCCACCTGTGACGGCAGAAACGGCTGGTAGGAGAGCGGATCCTGCAACAGCGCGGCGCAATGGATACCCGATTCGTGCTGGAAGGCCGAGCGCCCGACCACCGGCTTCTGTTCCTGGATCGCTCGCCCGGAGGCGGACGCCACGGCGTCGCACAGCCGCGAGAGCGTCGTTGTGTCGAGACGGCTCTCGAAGCCGCCGCTCATGGCGAGCGCCATCGCCAGCTCTTCGAGCGCCGCGTTGCCCGCGCGCTCGCCGAGACCCGTCACCGACACGCTGACCGCCTCGAACCCCGCGTTCAGCGCCGTAAAAGCGTTGGCCGTCGCCATGCCGAGATCGTTGTGCGCGTGGAATTCGAGCGGCAGCGGCGAGCGCTCGCGCAACGCCGCGCCAAGGGCCATCACCGACACCGGCGTGGCGATACCCACCGTATCGGCGATCCTGAACCGCTCGGCTCCGGCGGCTTCGGCGTCGAGCATGAAGCGCCGGAGGAAGCCGATGTTGCTCCTCGTGGCGTCCTGCCCGCCGACGCTGACGAAATCGAACAGCTCGCGCGCTTTGGAGACCAGCGCGTGGAGCTGCTCCCGGATCCACCCTTGCTCTTTGTGCATCAGCTCCAGATAGAGCTGCGAGGCCGGAAAACTGATGTGCACCGCTTCGGTGCCGCACGAGGCGGCCAGCTCGATATCCGCCATGTTGGCCCGCGACCACGCGGTCAGGCGCACCGGCAATTGCATGGCGGCGATCTCGCGAATCACGTCACGCTCCGCCTGGCTGATGGCCGGATAGCCCACCTCGATCTCATCGACGCCGGTCTCGGCAAGGAGTTGCGCGATGCGCTTTTTTTCGAGCGGACTGAACACCACGCCAGGCGCCTGCTCTCCATCCCTGAGGGTCGTATCGATGATCCACGGCTTGCGGATCACTCCGGCTCTGGTTTCACTCTGGGCCGACATGGCTGTTTTTTCTGGTGTTTCGACTTGATAAATCCCCTTGATTTTAGGTCAATATAAAACTAATCCTAAAAATATTAGGGCATAAAACGGTTTTGAGAGAAAAAAACAGACATTATGGTAATATGCCTACATGGTCAGCCGATCAGGCGCAGCAGTGGCGTGGGGATTGGCGTGCACGGCGGCTCGACCGGAGATGAGCCGCCGTGACGGAAGAGCGGTGCGCGGTGGGCGTCAGGCGTTCAGCGAGGCGACGTAGGGAAGTTCGCGATGCTTTCCGGCGGCATCGAGTCCGTAACCGACGACGTAAACATCCGGAATGGTGAAGCCGGTGTAGTCCGCGCTGATGGGCGTGGTTCGCGCCGACGGCTTGTCGAGCAGAGTACAGACGCGCAGCGAGGCGGGGCTGTGCGTTCGCAGCTCTTCGAGAATGCGCGTGACCGTCAGCCCGGTATCGAGTATGTCTTCGACGAGCAGCACATGTTTGCCCTCGACATGCGGATCGTGGTGATGATCGAGCATCACCTTGCCGCTCGAAGCGCGGTGCGTACCGTAGCTCGACGCGCGGATGAACTCGATGCGGCAGGGAATGGAGAGATGCCGCACCAGATCGGCGGTAAAGATGAACCCTCCCTTCAGCACACACACTACGGTCAGTTCGTCGATGTCCGCAAGATCGCGAGAAATTTCCGCGCCCAGCTCAGCAACCCGCGCCGCAATCTTCTCCGCTGACATCAGTTCTTCAAGATGTTCTCTCGACATGGTTTCGTAATCATGGTTACAGTATAACTTGCGAGGAAGATACACTTTTCTACGCCGGTTTATCCATGCTGTTTTTTTACAAAAAATGATTTTTTAGCTCCGATCCGGTTGTATGTGTCTCAAGCGATAAGGCCTGACAGTTATGTCTATCGGGTCCATTTCTTTCCGATTTTTCAGGAACGTAACGACAGCCGGGCGGGGTTGGTGTCAGTGACTTGTATCTTTGTGTGACTTGAGGGGCGGGTGGCGTTGTGTGCCGTCCAGCAGAGCAATTTTCCGGGAGATGGTGCGTTATGAAGCCTATGATTACGATTCTTGCCGTCAATACCGGTTCGTCGAGTATCAAGTTTTCGCTGTACGAGAGTGGGGAGAGGGAGGAGTTGCTTTTTTCCGGTTCGCTGACCCGCATAGGGCTGAAGGACGGGCGCTTTTCGGTGGTCGATCCCGAGGGGCGGTACATCGATTGCGAGCGGGTCGATGTTCCCGATCATCCGGCGGCGTGCAGCCACGTCTTTTCGTGGCTCGCGCAGCATGGCCCTGGAATGCCGGACGCGGTCGGTCACCGGGTAGTGCATGGCGGGCCCCGACACACCGCATCCGAAAAGGTCACGCCAGAACTGCTCGAACTTGTTTCCTATGCGCCAGAACATCTTCCACAGGCGCTGAACGCCATCCGCTACGCCGCCACCGAGCTGCCGGGCGCCTTTCAGGTGGCCTGCTTCGACACCGCCTTCCACAGCACCATGCCGCCGCTGGCAAAGCTCTGCCCCATCCCGGAGGAGTATCGCCGCCAGGGGGTGCAGCGCTACGGCTTTCACGGACTTTCCTATCAGTACATCCTCAGCCAGCTTCAGGCCGAGGGCGATCCGCTTGCCCGGAAGGGGCGCCTGATTCTCGCGCATCTCGGCCATGGGGCGAGCATGGCGGCGGTGCTCGACGGGCGGAGCATCGAGACGACGATGGGCTTCTCGCCCGCGGGCGGCCTCGTGATGAGCACGCGCACGGGCGACCTCGATCCGGGCGTGGTACTTTTCCTGTTGCAAGAGGGCCATCTCGACTCCACCGGATTACGGGACATGGTGAACAAAAAGTCCGGCCTCTTCGGCGTCTCCGGCCTGAGCGACGACATGCGTGACCTTCTCGACGCAGAAGCGAAGAACGAACAGGCGCGGCTGGCCGTGGAGCTTTTCTGCTACAGCGCCCGCAAGCACATTGGCGCGCTCACTGCGGTGCTCGGTGGCCTCGACATGATCGTCTTCACTGGTGGCATCGGACTCTATTCTCCGGAGATTCGCGAACGCATCTTTGCGGGCCTCGAATTTCTTGGTGTCCGGCTCGATCATGAAAAGAATCTGAATCATTCCGGAATTATTTCGACAGATACCAGCCCGGTTGTCGTCAAAGTTATTGAGACCAACGAAGAGGTGACGATTGTCAGAGAGACAAGACGTGTGCTCGAAGGTGGTTAGTGTGATGCCGATATGGTGTGGTTACCGGTTTGGCATTGAATGACGAAAAGAGGGCGGTACCGGTTCGCTGGTACCGCTTTTCGTTTAATGTGCGGCTATTGATTGCAAGATCGGAAAACAGAGTTTCGGATGAACTCCGGGACCAAACATAAAAAAACTCTCAAATCAACATAACCGATGAATCAAACGACGACCTCGCTTTCAGAAAGCGAACTCGAACTGATGAATGCTTACTGGAGGGCGGCGAACTATCTTTCCGTCGGTCAGATCTACCTGATGGACAATCCGCTCCTGAAGGAGCCGCTTTCCAAAGAGCACATCAAGCCCCGTCTTCTCGGCCACTGGGGCACCACTCCCGGCCTCAATTTCCTCTACGTGCACCTGAACCGCATCATCCGGAACCGCGACCTCGACATCGTCTATATCGCCGGGCCGGGGCATGGCGGGCCTGCGCTGGTGGCCAACGTGTGGATGGAGGGGACGTACAGCGAGTACTATCCCGACGTGTCGTTCGACGAGGCGGGCATGACGCGCCTGTTCCGGCAGTTCTCGTTTCCCGGCGGCATTCCGAGCCACGTCGCGCCCGAAACGCCGGGATCGATCCACGAAGGCGGCGAGCTTGGCTATGCG
>CAYZCF010000073.1:0-3298 GCA_964476855.1 uncultured Chlorobiaceae bacterium | reverse complement strand
GTGTCGCACGCTTACGGCGCGGTGTTCGACAATCCCGATCTCGTCACCGCCTGCGTCATCGGCGACGGCGAGGCGGAGACCGGCCCGCTCGCCACGGCATGGCACAGCAACAAGTTCCTGAACCCGGAGCGCGACGGAGCGGTGCTGCCGATCCTGCACCTGAACGGCTACAAGATCGCCAACCCGACCGTTCTGGCGCGTATTTCGCACGAGGAGCTGGAGCAGCTCATGACCGGCTACGGCTACAAGCCGTACTTCGTCGAGGGCGACGATCCCGAAACGATGCATCGGGCGATGGCCGAAACGATGGATCGCTGCTTCGACGAGATCGCCGAAATCCAGCGCCGGGCGAGGGTCGAGGGCGTAACCGAACGACCGGTGTGGCCGATGATCGTCTTCCGCTCGCCGAAGGGGTGGACGGGGCCGAAGGTGGTTGACGGCAAGCCCGCCGAGGGGAACTGGCGCTCGCACCAGGTGCCCTTCAGCACCGTGCGCGACAATCCGGAGCACATGGAGCTGCTCGAAACGTGGCTGAAGAGCTACCGCGCCGAGGAACTGTTTACGCCAGATGGCGTACTCTTGCCGGAGTTGCAGGCGCTCGCGCCGAAGGGCAAAAAGCGCATGGGTGACATTCCCCACGCCAACGGCGGCCTGCTGCTCAAGGAGCTGCGCATGCCCGATTTCCGCGACTACGCGCTCGACGTGCCGAAGCCCGGCGCGGTGGAGGCCGAAGCGCCGAAGCCGATGGCCCGGTTTCTGCGCGACATCATGAAGATGAACGACAAGACGGCCAACTTCCGCGTCTTCGGGCCGGACGAGACCGCCTCGAACCGCCTCGGCGACCTCTTCGAGGAGACCGACCGCACCTGGATGGCCGACACCATCCCCGCCGACGACCATCTCTCGCCCGATGGCCGCGTGATGGAGATTCTCTCGGAGCACACCTGCCAGGGGTGGCTCGAAGGGTATCTCCTGACGGGTCGCCACGGCTTCTTCTCCTGCTACGAGGCGTTCATTCACATCATCGACTCGATGTTCAACCAGCACGCCAAGTGGCTCAAAGTGACCGACAGCGAAATTCCGTGGCGGCGGCCCATCGCCTCACTCAACTACTTCCTCACCTCGCACGTGTGGCGGCAGGATCACAACGGCTTTTCACATCAGGATCCGGGCTTTATCGACCACGTGGTGAACAAAAAGGCGGAGGTGATTCGCGTCTATCTGCCGCCGGACGCCAACACGCTGCTCTCGGTCACGGATCACTGCCTGCGCTCGCGAAATTACATCAACGTGATTGTGGCGGGGAAGCAGCCCGCGTGGCAGTGGCTCGACATGGAGGCCGCCGTGCGGCACTGTACCAGCGGCATCGGCATCTGGGAGTGGGCGTCGAATGACGCGGGCGGCGAGCCGGACGTGGTGATGGCCTGCGCGGGCGACGTGCCGACGCTCGAAACGCTGGCCGCCGTGAAGATTCTGCACAAGCTCGCGCCGGAGCTGAAGATACGGGTGGTCAACATCGTCGATCTCATGACACTGCAACCGAAGGAGGAGCACCCGCACGGTCTTTCGGATCGCGATTTCGACGACCTCTTCACTACCGACAAGCCGATCATCTTCGCCTATCACGGCTACCCGTGGCTGATCCACCGGCTGACCTATCGCCGCACGAACCATCCGAACCTGCACGTACGCGGCTACAAGGAGGAGGGCACGACGACCACGCCATTCGACATGGTGGTAATCAACGACCTCGACCGCTTCCACCTCGTTGCCGACGTAGCCAACCGCGTGGACAGCCTGAGGCCGCAAGCTGCGTATATCAAACAATACGTTCGCGACCGCCTGATCGAGCACAAGGAGTATATCACGAAGTATGGTGAGGATATGCCGGAAGTGAGGGATTGGAAGTGGGAGGATTGATGTGACAGATATGAAAAGCGTCCCGACTTGTCGGGACGCTTTTTGTGGATGGGAAATCAGATTGTCAGCTTAACCGGTTTTGCCAATATCTTGGTTCTCGATGCATGTTTGCGATGGCCCAAATCACAAGTTCATTTTCTTCTGCGGTGTACAATATTTTATAGGGAAATCTTGGGATAAATGCCTTATAAATATCATCGGATTCTTTTAAATACCAGGTTGGATTTCTGGCTAACTTTCTGACCTGATCCCGGACAATCTGTCTGAATTGCTTGCCAAGATTTTTGGATTGAAGCTCATACCATTCAGCGGCTTCATCCATTTCCTGAGCCGCAAGTTCATGAATTCTAATCTTCATGGTACAGGCTGTCAAAATCAATCAATTTCGCTTTGCCGGACTTCACAGCTTCCATTCTGTCTTTGACTTCTGTTATCCATTTTTGTCTGATTTTTTCGTCTTCATGCTCAATGCTTGCCAGTATAAGTTGCGCGAATTCAACACGCTCATTTGGCGACATTGCCAGCGCTTGATCCAATAAGGCTTGTTCCATGATTATCTCCTGTTATTGCTTTGTTTGCTGTAATTTGGCAAGCATTTCTGACGTGGTAATTGTGGTTGCATTTCCTCTTCCTGAAGTGAACGTTATTCTGTAAATAGGCTCTGACTTGTATGAAGAAGGATCAATAGATATTAAATATGCACCTTCAGGATATTCTTGATACTCAGCTTGGCCTCCATACAGGGTTAAGCCTTTTTTGGCTAATTCAACAAAAGCAGTGTTATAATTAATGGGTTTTTCTTTCAAGTACATAGCCCATAATTTCTGTTGAATATCTTTAGTTGGTATAAATCCAATATGCAAACGAAATGCGACACTATGGCCTGCTTCGAGGGTTTGTGGGAATGGGAAGAAATTGTTGGACCCATCAGTAGTGCCGCCATCCAAACCAGCAAAGAGTCTTATTCCTTGTCCTGCTATTTGCTCTACAGTGTATGACGTTATGGAAAGCGTAACCTTTCCTGTGTTAGTTAATGTGATAATCCATGGTATTTGAACTGCTTGAGATTTATTTAGATTGTTAGATAATTTGATGATGCCTCCAGTCTCAGGGATGGCGGTTATGCTTAAAGCTTCTTGGCTATCAATTCTTGATTGATACAGAGGGATAAGGATTGCGGCACATGCGATTAACAGACCGATTATGGCTGTAATCCTTGCAAACCAATCTGGTTTTGAGGTCTCTTTCAATTTCTTTTTAAAATTTAGATACAGGGTTGTCGTTCAATCTGATTATTCACCAAAAACATCATCAGCTCGCTGTTGCCAACGTGTCGGATCACACCTCAAATCCATGACGGCAGTAACCAAGATTGTAT
>CAYZCF010000072.1:0-12824 GCA_964476855.1 uncultured Chlorobiaceae bacterium | reverse complement strand
CATTGATAACCTCCGCCCTGACGGCTATTGTTTTTACGGCCACTGGTACAGCAATTCTGGGAGCTGCCGTGCTCAAGAGATTCATCGCGAATCTTGATCATACGAGGCTCTTTCTGGAAAACGGATCCCTTCCCTGGGCGAAAATGCCTACGATGTTTGCTTTTCTGCGCCTCCTCGGCATACCTGTCACCGGAGCGTATGTTATCCATTTTGTCGTTGCTGTTTGTGCCGTGATCGTCGTGTGGCATGTTTGGCGCCATTGCCAGAATCAGAACTTGCGCGGCGCCGCCCTCATGACAGCGACTTTTCTGGTCAGCCCGTACGTCTTTGATTACGACCTGGCATGGTTAGCATTTCCCATCGCATGGCTGGCATTGGAAGGGCTTCGTAACGGCTGGCTGCGTGGCGAGCGCGAAATGCTCGTTGTTGCCTGGTTGCTGCCGATGCTCATGCCTGTGATTGAGACATTTCTCAATGTGCAGGCTGGGCCATTCGTACTTTGCAGTCTGTTGTGGATTACGATGCGGCGGGCGACAACTGTATCGATGACATGCGCAACCGACCTGTTTACACACACATCAAAGTCTTAGAAAAGCCACTCTATGCTTGTGCCGATTAGCGCCGAGGATGAGAGGTCAGGAGCTGTGAGAATTCGCGGAAGAATGAAAAAGAGAACCTCCTGCACACATGAGTCAACACTATTGCGCGCGGTATCGAGATGAATATCTGATTTATGACAAGAAAAAATGGACTTGTTGACGAAGGGACGTACCATCTACTCTTTTGTCTCCTTCGGAATGATTTTGTCAGTCAATTTTCCTGAATAATACCAGATAACCATAACGCACAAAAAAGAGACCATTCCATCAGTAGCATAATGCCATCCCAAGTGAATGGAACCAATCCAAATGACAAAAGCATAAATATATACAAGCGCCTTCGTTATAGAGTTTGACTTATTCATACTTAGTGCATACAGCGCCGTGCTTGCAATGTGAATACTTGGCATAGCCGATATACCCGAACCTTCTCTGAGAATGGAATGAGTATAATTATACCATAACCACTCCTGAAGTTTAATTGCCTCAAGCAATACCAAGCCATCCGCTTTAATTGAATACAGATACCCCATGAGTTCCTCATATGGAATGGCTTGCCCGGTAACCTGAGAGAAATAACACGGTCCTGCTGAGGATAAAACGGTAGCAAGTGCGTTCCCGAGTACTGCCCAAACAATGATGAAACTGAGAAAAAACCTTAGTCTGACGTCCAGAGAATGCCGTCCAAAAGCATGGAAAAGAACAATAACGATAAGAAAGTAAAGCCATACTGAGTGGTAAAGAAAGTCTATTACGCGAGTAATGCCGGGGTCACTGATTATGTGCTGAAATAATTGCCAAGGATCACTTCCCCAAAAAATCGCCCTATCAATTTTATATAGTGGAACATCGAGCCAAAACGGATTAATGATTGGTATATCGTTCTTGAAAGAGGTATAAATTGAAAAATCCAACGGAATGATCGCCAATACCGGGTATGAAAAAAGCAATCTTTCTTTTGAAAATAAATGCCATTGATAACCATTTTTCAAGTAATTCAACAATCTTCGCGGGCGTACAAAGGCCATTACATAAACCGGGTAAAAAAACAAAAACCCTATCAACACAACACTATAAATCACAAAAGCCTTATATATGTATTTATCAATTCTAATATTATTTGTATCCAGATTAATGTTAACAACAAAATAAACAATCGAAGCATGCAAAAGAACCAAAAAAAGTATCGAAAGAGTTGTCAATGCATAACACCCAACAGAACAGTATTGGTTCGGTTTTATAAAAGAAGCATCCGTAAAAAATACTGAAGATTTTTTCATTCTATAAGCTTGATTAGTGCGCAAACTTAACCAGTGCACCAGAACCAACGCCCTTGGTGCAAGAAATATAAAAGATCAGCATGTAAAAATGAACAAGAAACAAATTAAAATATTACCCGCCAAAGGTACTGCTTCCACTTTGGAAATACAAAATTTATTAAAGCAACTCTTTATAAGCACCTTGCTTGTTCTTCTTCCAATAAACAGCCTTGCGCCCACTATTATAGTCATTCTCATAGGCCTTCATGTACCATTCTTTTGCCTGTCGTTTGTCTTGCGGGACGCCTTCTCCCTTCTCGTACAGCAACCCGAGATTGAATTGCGCGCTTGTATCACCATTTTCGGCGGCCAAATGCCACCATTTTACGACTTCATCGATATTTTTCTCCACGCCTTTGCCCAAATAGTACATCAAGCCGAGATTGAATTGTGCGTTCGCATCTCCTTTTTCGGCAGCCATTCGATACCATTTCAGCGCCTCATTGATGTTCTTCTCCACGCCTTTACCGCGCTCGTACAGGTAGCCAATATTATTATATGCACTTGCGTTACCTCTTTTGGCGGCCAACCGATACCACTTGAGTGCTTCATTAAAGTCCTTCTTTACGCCTAGCCCCAACTCAAACATTGAGCCAATATTGTTCTGCGCTTTAGCATACCCTTGGTCGGCAGCCAACCGATACCACTTAAGCGCTTTTTTGAAGTCTTTCTCTACGCCTTCCCCCAGCTCATACCTTGCGCCCAGTTTCCATTGTGCACTTGCATCACCATGATAAGCAGACTGAAGAGTCTCTTCTATTTTTGCCTCCTCTGCCGTTTTAGCTGGCGTGCAAGCCGAAAGAAATAACAGCAAAATGATGACGGAGCGACTCATGGCATTTTCTTTTTTCGATGAACAGGCCTCACCGATACAACAAAATTTTTGGTCTTTAACACACCGAAAACCTAAAAAGACCCAACATTTTCAAGATATTTATTTCTGACACCTGACGATACAGCAAAAAAGTCTTGACTGAGATAAAATTCATTCAAATATCAACCGGGAAAAGATGATACTATACTCCAAAACACTTTAAAAAAATTATACGGTATCATAAAAGCACCGCCAAAACTTATTAAATCAGGATCGAAAGCAGGAAGTCTCCAGGACAACAGATAAAAGGCAAAAAAAACAATTAATGGCTTTGTAACATTCGCTTTAATACAAGAGCCATCGTCATCATATATATATACAAGAGACAAAAAAGTAACATAAATATATATCCACCGTCCCCAATCAGTTGCGACAATAAACAATGGAAAGATCGAGATGAAACCAAGAAAAATAATCGGATAATATTTTCTCCAATTAATAAAAGCAATAGGAACAAAAGACAAAATAAACAATGGAAAATAAATAAAACGCAAAGGAAACCGACTTCTCACATCCAATATCTCTGACAACATTGTTTCTGATAATGCAGATATTGCCCCTTCGCACAGATCGCAATCAATACCTTTTAATACCAACGACTCGCAAATAGCATTAGCGGACGAATGATCGCCATGAAATACGGATGATAAAATAACACCTATTAAAGACAGCATGATTAATAGCGAAACATAAAATATCTCTTGACCAAGTGAGTAACCAGCTCTCTTTAAAAAAGCATAAATATAAAAGACTACAAACAACGATATCATCTCATGAGAAAAAACACCTAATATAAAAATAGCGACCGAAAGCAACAATAAAATATTATTTTTATTTTTTTTTGTTGCCTCAAGCAAGAGTACAAAAGACAAGAATGCCAATAGCTCTTTTCTCATCCCAGCATTAATAGTATAAAA
Source organism: uncultured Chlorobiaceae bacterium (assembly GCA_964476855.1). Taxonomy (GTDB): domain Bacteria; phylum Bacteroidota; class Chlorobiia; order Chlorobiales; family Chlorobiaceae; genus Chlorobaculum. The sequence continues at coordinate 9,115 of CAYZCF010000072.1, read as the reverse complement.
AGGAAATAAAAATATGAAGGCTGGCGAAAAGATGACAAGAGCATCAGCAACTCCTCTTTTTTTCAAGAAAAACTCTTCCAGAACAAAATGGCATGTGACGATATAAAGGAATGATTGCATAATAAATACCGAAAGCAATAACCAACCCTCCGGAGATATAATATATAATATCTCTCCAATCAGGCCGCGGCGAACGAATCCTGCCTGATAATTGATTAGCCAGTCACCAGTCTGCCATATAGTACCTCCAGCTAAGGTTTTCAAAAAATTTATACCAATAGTCCAAGTCACTATAGCGTAAAGAAAATATCTTACCTTTCTTTCATGCCTATTCAATAAATCTTCTCTCTCAAAAATGGATATATCCATGCATGTCTATAAGCTGATTTTCTTAAAAACACTTCCCGGCAAATGAACAATTCCCATCATAACATATTTCCAAAACCATGGAGTATAGATTGTATCCTTTTTCTTGTCAATCGCCCTGACAATATCCTGAGCAACAACATCCGGCTCGGTCTTGAGAATTTCTGGAGCTTCAAACCCTTCCGTCATCGGCGTCTTGACTATACCGGGTTTAATCGTCAGAACATGTACACCTTTTTTGTACAAACGCGCACGTAACCCGTCACAAAAAGTTGTCACGGCAGCCTTGGCTGTACCATACACATAGTTTGATGGCCGCCCCCTGTCTCCAGCCACCGAGCTAATCACCGCTATGGTGCCATTCCCTTGGGATTCCATCATATTGGCCAGGTACGTCAACAATGAAATGGTACTGAGCGCATTGGTTTGAAGCTCCTTGAGGGCACTTTCAGCATTGACTTCGCTTTCTTTCTGATCCCCAAGGGTCCCGTGAGCGATAAGCGCAAGTGTTATATTTCCTAACCATTTATGAGCTTTTTCCAGACACGCCTGATGTGCTGCGTTATCATTGGCATCAAACGTTGAGGCCTCAACTTCCGCTGCGCCTCTGACAGCCAGATCAGAAGCAATCGTAGCAAGCCGTTCGGCATTTCGCGCAAGCAGATAAAACCGCCCGCCCCTTGCTGCAAGCTGTCTGGCAACAGCTTCGGCGATTGCCGATGTTGCGCCGATAATGAGAATATTGTTCATTCGTCAAGTCCCAGTCGATGTGATTGCCGTGAGGTAAACCGATGGAGTGAACCACCGTCTCCACGTATTTTTTGAAAAGCTTCCCACTCGGGATACGATTGACGGAATGTGCTTGCGCTCATCCGTGCGTCCTTGGTCAGGTACAGCCGTCCTCCATAGTCGAGCACCATGGCATCGAGCCGGTCGAGCAGCGGCAAGAGATCGGCTTCGATCTTGAAATCAAGTGCAAGCGTATATCCCTCCATCGGAAAGCTCAAGAGATTGTTGTTGCCCGGGCCAAATGCTTTCAGCACAGCAAGAAAAGAGCCTTTTCGCGATCCTACAATGGCTTCAAGTATTGACTTCATTGCTTTTTTCCCAGCCTCTCTGGGCACCACAAACTGGTACTGGGTAAATCCGGCTTTGCCGTACATCCTGTTCCAGTTTCCGATGCTGTCAAGCGGATAGAAAAACGGTTCATAATGCACGGTAGCACGTGTTTCCCGATGCCTGACCTTGTTGTAGTACAACAGATTGAAAGCCTTGACAGACAACGGGTTGAGCAGAAAAGCTGGCATATCAAACGGCACGGCGAGCCGAGAACCACGATGTGCCGTGCGCTCTCCCCGGCGGGCATGACTGCCGGTCATCAGCAGCGAACGGCCAAGGGCCTTGCCCTCGGAAATACAATCGATCCATGCGACCGAATAGGGCTGATCGGCATGTTGTTCAAACTGTTCCAGACTTTCGTCCAGATCAGCGGCCTTATAGGTTACCTGGTCGATGAATGCGCTCCGAACGGGCTTCAGCCGGATAGCCGCAGAGAGCACCATGCCGGTCAGGCCCATGCCGCCGCAGGTCGCGTGAAACAGCTCCGGGTGCTCCCGAGGGGAGCATCGCACCACCTCGCCGTTGCCCGTGAACAGTTCCAGAAAAAGCACATGATCGCAAAAACAACCATCGACATGATGGTTCTTGCCATGCACGTCACTGGCAATCGCGCCGCCGACCGTCACCTGCTTCGTGCCGGGCGTCACCGGCAGAAACCAGCCTCTGGGCACAAAAACCTCAAGAATATCAGCCAGAGAGACTCCTGCCTGACAGTGCAACACGCCGCTTTGCTCATCGAAATCAAGCATGTGATTCAACCGCAGGGTGCTGACCATAGTCCGGCCCAACGAGCTGTCACCGTAACTGCGCCCCAGTCCGCGGGGAGTCACCTCACCGTTCTGAAAACAGGAAAGTCGCCGCAACGCCTGTTCGGATGACGGCGAAAAAACTTCCGCATCAACTTCCGGGTACCGTCCCCATCCATGCATCTTCATGGGTTCACCGCCTTCCTGAAAACGAACTGTTTATCAAGATGATATTTCGATACATACCCTATACCAAGCCCGATCATACCCCCAAGGTAACGCAGCTCTTTGGACGAGATAGTGAAACCCAAACTCGAAGCCCCAGAAAATGAGTGTGGTCAATACCCCCATCAAGCTGTACAGAAGACAGGTTCTGGTGTTATGCATGGCATCATCGGCCTGGAAGCAAAAAATATAGCGCTTGTCCAGCACGTATTTTACGAACAGCCCGGTCACGGTTCCCATGCCAACTGAAGCGACAAGTGACAACGTTCCTTCATACACCCGAAGAAAAAGCTCCTGCGTGCCGATATTGACAACCGTTGCAAGCACGGCAAAAACCGTGTAGGCCAGCGCAAGAGTTATGCCTCGCGATCGTGTCATAAAAAAATGGCAAGAATGAAGACAAGAGCGAACAACCCTCCGCTGATCAGGCTTACCCGATCCTTGACAGCAAACAAGACAGGATCGTCGTGCATGTTTCCCTGATGCGTGATCATCCATATACGACTTATCCAGAACAACAGTATCGGACAGGCAAACCAGATCAGTTCGGGCAGGGCATACATGCTGACCGTGCGATCATCCTGAATGTAGAGCGCAAGAACAAGCACCGAAAGATACCCGGCGGCCGTTCCGAGGTTGGCAACGATTTCCAGATCGTCCGTAAAGTATCCGCGCCTTTTGATATTCGAATTTTGTCCTTTGTTCTTCAGATCAAGCAGTTCAGCATAACGCTTGACCATGGCGAGACTGAGGAAAAAAAACATCGAAAAGGCAAGTATCCAGAATGTCGGGGCCAAACCGCAGGCAAGTGCGCCCGCTATAATCCGCAAGGTATAGAGACCAGCCAGCGTAATGGTATCGATAATAGCGACTCGCTTGAGATATTGAGAGTATGATACCGTCAACAGAAAATACAAGACCAGCGTGGCTGTAAAGCCGGAAGGAAGCACGAAAAGGGAAATAATGAAGGCAAAGAGAGCAAGAAGAGGGGCCACCGCAACAGCGACAAGCAAGGGCAATTCGCCTGAAGCCAGCGGGCGATCCTGCTTTCTCTCATGATGACGGTCACATTCAAGGTCAAGCAGGTCGTTGACCAGATACCCGCCTGAGGCGGTCAGGGAAAAAAGAACAAACGCCAGCAGTGCAGAGAACATCATCCCGAAATTGGTAAACTGATGCGCAGCCAGTAACGGAATAAAAATGAGAAGGTTTTTCAGCCACTGGTGAGGACGTAACGATTTGAACAGAACAACGCCGAAATGCGATTTTGTTGCAAAAACTTTTTCAACATTGCCATGCTGACGGGCCTTTTTCAGGACACCAGGCTCGGGAGCAGCCACATAGGCTTTGTCGGCAGACTGCCAAACCGGAATATCTGCCATTGAATTGCCAAGGTAATCGAACCCTTTTTCACCAAACTCTTCAACCAGCCGGTCCCGTTTGGTGCTGGAAGAAAGATTCTGTCCGTTACCGGTTGCAATAACCCTGTCAAACAATCCGATATGCGCTGCTATTTTTTCTGCGTATATCGAATGAGTTGCCGTAGCAAGAATAACCGGGCGATGCTTTTTTTCTTCACGCAGAAAGGCTAAAACATCCTGATTATACGGTAATCGATCAACCTGTAATGGTACCTGGCAGGCCAGCTGCTCTTTCAGGGTAGCCTTCCCTTTCAGAACCCAGAGAGGCAGACGATGAATATCCCGGATACCTTGACGAACATAGCCAAGCACAGACTCCACAAGCATATCGGACCTTAAGAGTGTTCCATCCAGGTCAACAATAAGTGGACGGTGCTTGACCATACTTTATAGATCAGTTTATTTATTTTGGCATCTTACATATACACAACATGAGCGACTGGCGATACAAAGAGCCATCAACCGACAGGATAAGATATTATTTTGTAATGGTTATAATCATATATCGCCATTCAGGACAACACAACCCGATACGAAACAGACTCTATGCAGAAAGATAAAAGCACTGCACGTAAAAACGAACATAAAATCAGCACACTCTTGCCAACCAACAACCGGTCGAGAACAAGTCGGGGTTGGGACTGCTTGCCCATTACCTGCAATATCCTGACGTCATGACAACGACAATACTGTGACGATAAAACGGTATGTCCTGAGGATAAATGCGACGGGTGCCTTCCTGCCATAAAAGCTTGTAAACAAGAACCCCTGTTACTGGATCAGAGCTTTTCCAGTATCTGCCGTCTTTGTCTGTCAATGTCCGCAGCGGCATTATCCCGGCTACTGGTCGCAGGCAATCCGGTGGAGAGGCGATACTGTACCGGGAATGGATGCGCCATGAACATTGCTGGGGGGAGGTATTGAAATGTGGCGTTATTTTTTCGGGACGATGCTGACTGGACCGAGCTCCAGTCCCGCTTTGACACTGGCCGTCCAGCATCACCAAAAACCAAGAGCACTCGAAAAGGGTACTTTTTTGCGTTCTGTAAGGATTGGCGGGATATTGCTGCAGAAAACGGTTGCATAAAAGAACGATCGTACATAAATTATTAAAGAACGATCGTGCACAAACCAGAATCCCATCAACCAAGGAAGGCGGCATGGCCAGACCAAAAAAAGTTTCCACCGACGACATCCTGGACGCCATCGAGCGGGTGGTCGTCAAGCACGGCGCATCGAAGCTCTCCATCGACGCCGTGGCCCAGGAGGCCGGCATCAGCAAATCCCGGGTGGTGCTCGACTACAAATCCAAGACCGCCCTGCTCGAAGCCCTCATCGACCGTGACCTGCAGCGTGATACGGAGCGTATCGAATCGGCCATCGACGAGTGTGCCGACACGCCGCATCCGGAGCTGTTCGCCCGGGTAAAGCTCGCCGAACAGACACCGGACGACACCGAACGGGCGATCGTGCTGGCCATCCCCGCGTCGAGGTCAAGCGAAGCCTCGCGGCGGCGCAGGATGCAGGAGTGGGTCGCCCGTGACCTGCAGGCCATGGATTCCGGCGCGAAACCCGAACTGGCGCGGCTGGCGTACTTCGCCCTCATCGGGTTCAGCTGCCACGAATGGTTCGGCCTCGTTGACTGGAGCCAGGAAGAGCGGCTGTCGTTCATGGACCTGATCCGGAAAACCTACGCCTCCTGTCCCGAAAGCCTGCCGAAAACCTTTCCGAACCCATACCAAGCATAAGCATCATCATCATGAAAAGGTCGTACCTCATCGTTGCCATCACCGCACTCCTCTTCGCCGGCTGGTATCTGTGGCCGAAAGGAACTCCGAACCAGCAGCATGATCCAAACGCCAGGCCGGAAGTCAGCGTCGTGACCATGAAAACCGAACCCATCGTGCTAACCAGAGATCTTCCGGGACGCACGTCGGCGGTGCGCATGGCCGAAATCCGGCCGCAGGTCAGCGGCATCATCACGAAACGCTTCTTTGTGGAAGGGAGTATGGTCAGGCAGGGGCAGCAACTCTACCAGATCGATCCCGCCCCCTATCGGGCCGCGTACAACAGCGCCAGGGCTAATCTCGGCAAAGCCGAATCCAACCTGAGATCCGTGCAGGCAAAAGCGGCCCGGTACGAAGAGCTGGTCAAAATCGGCGGCGTCAGCAAACAGGAGTACGACGATGTGATGGCGAGCCTCGGCCAGGCAAGGGCCGATGTCGGCATAGCGAGGTCAGAGGTCGCCACGGCAAAGATCAACCTCGACTACACGAAGGTCATGTCCCCTATTGCCGGTCGTATCGGCCAGTCGAAACTGACAGAGGGGGCGCTGGTCAACGCCAGCCAGAGCGATCCACTCGCGGTGGTGCAGCAACTCGACCAGATGTACGTGGACGTTTCACAGTCGAGCGCGGAGCTGATGCGCCTGCGCCAGGCACGCCCCGACGGTTCGGCAACGGAAAGCACGCCGGTCCAGCTCCTCGTGGACGGCAAGCCCACGGGACGCACCGGCACGCTGAAATTCTCGGATATCACGGTCAATCCGACCACCGGAACCGTTCTCTTGCGAGCGCTGTTCCCGAACCCCGACCACATGATCCTTCCGGGCATGTTTGTACACGCCCGTATCGAACAGAAGAAAAACGACCAGGCCCTGCTCGTACCGCAAAAATCGGTGAGCAGGAACGCCGACGGTTCGGTTTCGGTGTGGGTTGTCGGAGCGGACGGCAAAGCCAACCCCCGCCCCATAACCGTTTCTGAGGTTGTCGGTGACAGGTGGCTGGTCGAGGGCGGGCTCAAAGCAGGCGAAAAGGTCGTCTACGAAGGCATTATGAAAATCCAGCCCGGCATACCGGTTAAAACCGTCGAAGCAGTGCAGCCCGCAGTTTCGGCGAAGTAAATTCAATCTCATCAACGAATCGATCCCATGTCCGGATTTTTCATCGAACGGCCAGTATTTGCGTGGGTGATCTCCATCTGCATCATGCTGGGTGGCATCATCGCCATCAACACGCTCCCGGTCGAACAGTACCCGCGTATCGCGGCGCCGACCATCAATATCAACGCCACCTACCCCGGTGCGTCCGCTGAAGCGGTCGAAAACAGCGTCACGCAGGTCATTGAACAGGCCCTCACCGGCATCGACCATCTCCGGTATTTCAGTTCTGGCAGCGATTCGAATGGCAACGTGACCATCACGGTGACCTTCGAGCCCGAAGCCAACCCCGACATCGCACAGGTGCAGGTGCAGAACAAGTTGCAGACGGTCATGTCGAACCTGCCACAGCAGGTACAGCAGCAGGGCATCAATGTCACCAAGGGCGAAACAGGGTTCCTGATGCTGGTCGGCGTCTATTCGGATGATGGCCGCACCGATGAGTACGCCATGAACGATTTCATCAACTCGAAACTGCTCGACCCGCTCAGCCGCGTTCCCGGCGTCGGCAACATCCAGGTGTTCGGCCAGCCCTACTCCATGCGCATCTGGCTCGATCCCCACCGCCTCACGAGCTTCAACCTCACCACCACCGAGGTACAGGAGGCAATCACCGCACAGAACGCGGACGTCTCCGCAGGCCAGCTTGGAGGCACACCATCGGTACCAGGCCAGCAGCTGAACGCCACCATCACGGCCCAGTCACGTCTGAAAAGCGTCGAAGATTTCGAAAAAATCATCCTGAAAGTCAATACGGACGGCTCGCAGATCCGCCTCAGGGATGTCGCCCGCGTCGAACTCGGTGTACAAGACTACGGCATGACCACACGCTTCAACGGCAAACCGGCAGCCGGCATGGCCATAACCCTGGCGACCGGTGCCAATGCACTGAATACTGCCAACCTGGTGAAAGCGAAAATGACATCGCTGAGCCCCCTCCTGCCGCCCGGCATGAAGGTCGTTTATCCGTTCGACACGACGCCGTTCGTCAAGACTTCGATCGAAGGGGTTGTGCACACCCTCATCGAAGCGGTGATCCTTGTTTTCTTTGTCATGTTCCTGTTCCTCCAGAACTTCCGCGCCACGCTGATTCCGACCATCGCAGTTCCCGTCGTGCTGCTTGGTACCTTCGGAGTGATGTCGGCTTTCGGCTTCTCCATCAACACCCTCAGCATGTTCGCCATGGTGCTCGCAATCGGCCTGCTGGTCGATGACGCCATCGTCGTGGTCGAGAACGTCGAACGCATCATGGAGGAAGAGCGCCTCTCACCGCTCGAAGCCACCAGGAAATCGATGAAGCAGATATCAAGCGCTCTGATCGGTATCGCCCTCGTCCTCTCGGCGGTATTCGTGCCGATGGCGTTTTTCAAAGGTTCTACCGGAACGATCTATCGCCAGTTCTCGATCACCATTGTGTCGGCCATGCTGCTTTCGGTGCTGGTCGCACTGATCCTGACCCCTGCACTCTGCGCCAGCATTCTCAAACCGCTCAACAAAGACGGCCACATCCAGGGCAGCGGTCCACTCGGCGGTTTCTTCGTCTGGTTCAACCGCGTGTTCAACCGTAACCGCGAACGATATGTGAACGGCGCACGGGTCATGACCGGTAAAGTCAACCGCTCGCTGATGGCCTTCATGCTGGTTGTGATGCTGCTGGGCATTGTCTTCATGCGCATCCCGACCTCGTTCCTGCCCGACGAAGACCAGGGATTCCTTTTCATCGAACTCTCCACGCCTTCGGGAGCGACCAAGGAGCGGACGCTCGAAAGCGTGAAAGTGATGGAACGCTACCTGCTCGACCATGAGAAAGAGAACGTCGAAAGTGTTTTCAGCGTCGCCGGATTCAGTTTCGCAGGACAAGGCCAAAACTCGGCCATGGGCTTCGTCCAACTCAAGGACTGGGCCGAACGCAGGAAAAAAGGGCAGGATGTGGCCTCGATCGCCAGCAGGACGATGGGCACCCTGTCGAGCGTAAAAGATGCCATGATCTTCGCGTTTTATCCACCAGCCGTCATGGAGCTCGGCAACGCCTCAGGCTTCGACCTCCAGCTGCTCGACCGGACCGGCAAAGGACATGAGGCGCTGATGGCCGCGCGCAACCAGTTACTTGGCATGGCATCGAAAGATCCTTCGCTGGTCGGCGTCCGACCCAACGGAATGGAGGATGTGCCGCAATACAAAATCGACATCGACCACGAAAAGGCCAGCGCCTTCGGGGTCTCCATCGCCGACATCAACACCACGCTGCAGACCGCCTGGGGCTCCTCCTATGTGAATGACTTCTTGCACGATGGACGCAT
>CAYZCF010000071.1:9518-12922 GCA_964476855.1 uncultured Chlorobiaceae bacterium | reverse complement strand
TACACCAAGCCACTCATTTTTACTACCAGACCATTAAATTCTGCGAAGAGCCTTACTTTTTAATACCGTTTGTCGGCGCCATTCTTGCGTCGATTGTATACATGGTGGTACGGATCGGATTTGTTACGCCCACAGGTACTGCTCGTGATGGCGCCAGCCTCACTGACCTGAACCTTATTGGTATTTACTCGTTCGCTGCTCTCAGCGGCATGTTTGCGAAGACGGCCACCGATAAACTTGCAGATGTGTTCAATACGATCTTTCGTGCGAATGGCAAAGAACGCGATCCGCTCAAGTCTTCAGAGAACAGCGGGCCAGATGGCGAGTAGTTTTTCAGTTCATCAATCAAGACGCGCATCTCCGTTTCCGGGAAGGCTGATTTTGGGAAACTATCCATGCTGATTGCTCTGTCCAGCATCGACCTCCATCCCTCTCTTGTCTATCAGTTTACGGGTTTGTTCTACGCATTTTGCCATAATCGGCCATCTCGAAGATTTTGTTTATCCCCCAACACAAAAAAGCCCTCCCGGTGCGATTACCGGGAGGGCTTTGGAGTTTGATGGCTGTTGCGCTCTTCAGAGCAGCGGGGCGATGACCAGCGCCACGACGGCGATGAGCTTCATGAGAATGTTGAGGCTGGGGCCGCTGGTGTCCTTGAGCGGGTCGCCGACCGTGTCGCCTACGACTGCCGCTTTGTGGGTGTCGGAGCCCTTGCCGTAGACCACGCCGTCGAACTCGATACCCCCTTCGATGCGTTTCTTGGCGTTGTCCCACGCGCCGCCCGCGTTGGACTGGAAGATCGCCATCAGCACGCCGGACGAGGTGACGCCGACCAGAAGGCCGCCGAGCATCTCCTTCGAGGTGAAGCCGACAGCCACCGGCACGAGCACGCCGAGCAGGCCGGGCAGGATCATCTCCCTGATGGCCGCCTTGGTCGAAATATCGACGCAGTGGGCGAACTCTGCGGGCGCGGTGCCTTCTCTCAGGCCGGGAATTTCGTTGAACTGGCGGCCAACTTCGCGGATCATGTCGCCAGCGGCGCGGCCCACGGCGCCCATCGCCATGGCGCTGAAGATGAAGGGCAGCATCGCGCCGATGAGCAGTCCGGCCATGATGACCGGCTGGGTGACGTCGAGGGCACCGATGTTGGCCTGCTGGCGGAAGGCCGCGAAGAGGGCAAGCGCGGTCAAGGCGGCGCTACCGATGGCGAATCCTTTGCCGATGGCGGCGGTGGTGTTTCCAACGGCGTCGAGCTTGTCGGTGCGTTCGCGCACCTCTTTCGGCAGGCCGGCCATTTCGGCGATGCCGCCGGCGTTATCCGAAATCGGGCCGTAAGCGTCCACCGCCAACTGGATGCCGGTCACTGAGAGCATGCCGAGCGCGGCGATGGCGATGCCGTAAAGTCCAGCAAAATAAGACGAAGCGACGATGGCTATCGAGAGCACGATGATCGGCAGGCCGGTGGACATCATGCCGAGGCCGAGCCCCGCGATGATGTTCGTGGCCGAGCCGGTGATGCTTTGGCGGGCCAGGCCGATGACCGGCTTGTTGTCTGTCGAACAGTAGTACTCGGTGATGATGCCGATGAGGACGCCAGCCACCAGGCCGATGATGACCGCCCAGAAGACGTTCAGCGAAGTGTAGATCATGCCATCGGCCACCCAGGTTGCGGGAAGCTTACGGTCTATGATGAATTAGCTCAGGTTGGCCATGATGATCGACGCGCCGAATTCGCCCATGTTGAGGCCGTGCTGCGGGTTGCCACCCTCCTTGACCCTGACGAAGAAGGAGCCGACGATCGAGACGATGATGCCGACGGCGGCGATGACCAGCGGCAGCATGACGCCTGCAACGGGATCGATGCCCATGCCGCTGAAGACCGGCACGAACGCCGCGCCGAGCACCATGGTGCCGATGATCGCGCCGACGTAGCTCTCGAAGAGGTCCGCGCCCATGCCAGCCACGTCGCCCACGTTGTCGCCCACGTTGTCGGCGATGGTGGCCGGGTTGCGCGGGTCGTCTTCGGGAATGCCCTCATAGACCTTGCCAGCCAGGTCAGCGCCAACGTCAGCCGCCTTGGTGTAGATGCCGCCACCCACGCGAGCGAACAGCGCGATCGACGACGCGCCCAGCGAGAAGCCGGAAATCAGGTTGATCACTTCGCTGACCTGGCTGATTTCGGGGAACATTCTGGAGTAGATGATGAACAGGACGGACAGCCCCAGTACGCCGAGACCGACCACCGAGAGACCCATCACCAGACCACCGGAAAATGCGATGTTGAGTGCATCGGCCAGACCGGTACGCGCCGCGTTGGTAGTGCGAACGTTGGCCTTGGTGGCTACTCTCATGCCGAAAAAGCCTGCAAGCGCGGAGCAGAAAGCACCCACGATGAAGCTTACGGCGATGATCGGGGAGGTTCCGGGACGGTTGCTGTTGGCGAAGGCAAGGAGAATGGCTACGGAGATGACGAAGATGATGAGCACTTTGTATTCCCGTTTCAGAAACGCCAGTGCTCCATCGGCAATGTGGCCCGCGATGGTAGCCATGGTTTCGGTACCTTCATCCTGGCGGGAAATCCAGGAGGCTTTCATGAAGGCGTACAACAAGGCAAGAACTCCACTTACAGGAATGGCATACAAAACAAATTGCTGGTCCATGTTCTTTGCTGTTAGGATTGCTTGTTACCTGGAATGAAAAGGCGCAAAACAAGAACATCAGGCTTGCGAAAAGCCTTTGGATGAGGAGGGAGAAGCTCGCGATGGCGGCTTCGATGGAGAGCAATTGCGTATCATTGAAGCGTCATATCGATATGAAAATGTACACTTTATTGTCCGCTATTCATAAACTTTGTTCCGGTTGATGCAAAGTTCTCAATGTGGCGAACCTTATTCGGATTGATTCCGGCACTCGGGAAGAGGTCGAGTCGATGCCGATGCCGATTTCGGAGTCTCGATTCCGAACGCGCGAACCTGTATACCTCCGGTTCAGCATGGATTTGCCGGAGTGGTTTTCCGCTCGGTTTATATCGTATTCTTTCTGATAATATGCCTTCTGATATATCATTCTATCGATATATATCGTTGCATTTGCGGCTCTGTTTATAGTACGTTTTTGGTATTGTTTTTTGATGAGATACCGGAAAAAGTTGCTACCTTGACGAATCCTGTTTTTCGGCAGGGCTGTTCTTTCTCAATCGCTGTTCTTTGTCGGTCTCATCACGCTCCTGCTGTTGGCAGTCTTTCTGTAATACAATAAACACAGAGAAAAAACAGAGCAATGAAACAACCTACCAAAGAAAGATGGATTGTCAGGGCCGGATCGGCGCTGGCAGGACTTGGGCTTTCCTTGCAGGCGTCACAAGCGTTCGCAAGCGAAGCCGATCTTGTATTGCCGGATTTAAG
>CAYZCF010000071.1:0-9508 GCA_964476855.1 uncultured Chlorobiaceae bacterium | reverse complement strand
TTGATGTATGGGCTTGCCGTATGCCTTTTTGGCATGATTTTCGGTTTGATCCAGTATCAGGGCATCAACAGATTGCCCGTTCACGAGGCCATGAGGGAGATCAGCGAGCTGATCTACGAGACCTGCAAGACCTACCTCATCACCCAGGGCAAGTTCATCCTGATTCTCTGGGCACTTGTCGGCGCCATTATCGTGTACTACTTCGGTGTGCTCAGCCAACTTGAAACCGCCAAGGTTGTCTTCATTCTCGCTTGCAGCCTGCTCGGCATCGCCGGAAGTTATGCAGTAGCCTGGTTCGGCATGAGAATCAACACCTTCGCCAACTCCCGCACCGCATTCGCCAGCCTCGGCGGCAAACCTTTCCCGACCTACGCCATTCCGCTTCGTGCAGGCATGAGCATCGGTATGCTCCTGATCAGCATCGAGCTGTTCGTCATGCTCTGCATCCTGCTTTTCGTTCCGGCCGACTATGCCGGTCCAAGCTTCATCGGTTTCGCCATCGGCGAATCCCTCGGCGCGTCGGTGCTTCGTATTGCTGGCGGTATCTTCACCAAGATTGCCGACATCGGTTCCGACCTCATGAAGATCGTCTTCAAGATCAAGGAGGACGATGCCCGCAACCCTGGCGTCATTGCCGACTGTACGGGTGACAACGCAGGCGACTCGGTTGGCCCAACGGCTGACGGTTTCGAAACCTACGGCGTGACCGGCGTAGCCCTGATCTCTTTCATTCTGCTCGCGATCCAGGACCAGGCCATTCAGGTGTTGCTTCTTGTCTGGATTTTCGCCATGCGTCTCGTCATGATTCTCGCCAGCGCCGTTTCCTACTGGGTCAACGACATCTTCGCAAAGATGAAGTATGGCAATGCTGACGAAATGAACTTCGAGAAACCGCTGATCTCGCTTGTCTGGCTTACTTCGATCGTTTCGATCGGTCTTACCTACGCAGCCTCTTACATGCTTATCAAAGACCTGGGCGACGGCACCATGTGGTGGAAGCTCGCCTCGATCATCACCTGCGGCACCATTGCCGGCGCGTTGATTCCCGAGCTGGTCAACCGCTTCACCTCCACCGAATGCGCCCATGTACGCAACGTGGTGCAGTGTTCCAAAGAGGGCGGCGCGCCGCTGAACATCCTTGCCGGTCTGGTTGCCGGTAACTTCAGCGCCTACTGGATGGGTCTGGCGATCATCGCGCTCATGGGCGCGGCTTATGGCTTCAGCCTCATGGGTCTCGACGTCATGATGCTTGCTCCCTCCGTGTTCGCCTTCGGTCTCGTGGCCTTTGGCTTCCTCAGCATGGGCCCGGTCACTATCGCTGTTGACTCCTACGGCCCGGTTACGGACAACGCGCAGTCGGTCTATGAGCTGTCGCTTATCGAAACCATTCCGAACATCAAGCAGAACATTCAGAACGAATTCGGCTTCCAGCCCGATTTCGACAACGCCAAGCGCTACCTCGAAGCCAACGACGGCGCGGGCAACACCTTCAAGGCGACCGCCAAGCCGGTGCTGATCGGTACCGCCGTGGTCGGTTCGACGACCATGATCTTCTCGATCATCATGATTCTTACCAGCGGTCTTGCCGATTCGGCGGCCATTGCTAAGCTGTCGATTCTCTCGCCACCGTTCCTGCTCGGTCTCCTGATGGGCGGCGCGGTGATCTACTGGTTCACCGGCGCGTCGATGAACGCCGTCACCACCGGCGCGTACTACGCCGTCGAGTTCATCAAGAAGAACATCAAGCTTGAAGGGGTCGAGAAAGCCTCGACCGAAGACAGCAAGAAGGTTGTCGAGATCTGCACGAAGTTCGCCCAGAAAGGCATGATCAACCTCTTCCTGACCATCTTCTTCTCGACGCTGGCCTTTGCCTGCTTCAACCACTACTTCTTCATCGGCTACCTGATTTCCATCGCCATCTTCGGCCTGTACCAGGCCATCTTCATGGCCAACGCCGGCGGCGCGTGGGACAACGCCAAGAAAGTGGTCGAAACCGAACTGCACGCCAAGGGCACGGAGCTGCATGACGCGACCGTGGTCGGCGACACTGTTGGCGATCCGTTCAAGGACACCTCTTCAGTGGCGCTGAACCCGATCATCAAGTTCACGACCCTGTTCGGACTGCTCGCCATCGAAATGGCCATCAAGCTGGCTCCCCAGATCGCTCTTGGCTTGGCCGTCGTGTTCTTCGTGCTTTCACTGGTGTTTGTGCACCGCTCCTTCTTCTCCATGAGGATTGCCGTGGACAAGGAATGAGCTCGCGTTGCAGTGTTACTCACCGGTAATGGAAAGTATTTCGAGAGCTGCGGATACGCAGCTCTCTTTTTTTATATATCAACAATTGATTATATGTCTGGATTTTTTTATGGTTATATAGTAATATATATCTGCTGGTGAAATTATTTGTTTTTTTTGGTGGTTTTTACTACCATTCAAATAAGTAGTACAAGACAGTATATATGTATAAGTAGGAATAAGTAGATGTAATCTGATTTGGTCGTTTTTTTATGGTATTGTTTTTTGAGGCTTGAACGTGTATATACAAGGCACGTAATAGATGAAATGTTTTTGAAGTGTTTGATTAGACGGTTAAAGTTTTATTGATGGAGAGCGTTTTTTTATCTGACAGTCTGTTGTGGTGTGTGTGTGGTTATGGCTGTTGGTAGACCGGGACTCAATACGGTATTGGGTTCCGGTTCTGTTCGATTGAAGCTCTTTCAGGTTTTTTTTCAGTGATTTTGATAATCATTTTTTGTTCTGTATAGTTAGTATCTTTTGCCAAACAAAAAGGAGAAAAAAATGAAAAAAATCCTTTCTGCAGTGCTTTTGGCTCTCCTCTGTGGAAGCGGCAACGCATTTGCAATGGATAACGCCGAAGGTCCGAATATCAAGAAATTCAGCTTGGGCTATGAAGGAATTTTGGCGGGTAACTTCGTTCAGGGTTTGAGCTCCCGCTACTGGTTTACCAACAATGTTGGTGGTGAGTTGAATGTTTCCTATGGCAGACTTGGCGTGGATGCTGAAGATTCATATTTAGACGATTCTCATGCCAGCCTGTTGATGGGATCGGCAAAAATCATGTACGCACCTGTTGTCAGGGCACACAGCCGTTTTTATGTCGGCCTTGAAGGCGGCATCGGCAACGTTGGCTTGGAGGTAAATGATGAGGATGCTTTGCCGGACACTGATGTCAACGTCTACGTCGTCAGCCCTCTGATCGGCTCCGAGTTCTATTTCGCAGAGGTTCCCGAGCTTGGTCTGAACTGGGAGGTTGGTTACAGATTCCAGACGGTTAACATCGACGACGAGTATGGTGATGTTGATCTCAAACTCGATGGAACCTTCGTGACTGTTGGTGCTCACTACTACTTCTAAGAGTGGTTTGCAACCTGTAATTATATTACGGTTGAAAAAAACAATCAGGACTGCCTCATTCTGTTATGAGGCAGTCTTTTTTTTGCAGAAAAATCTGATCCTGACACGATTGCCGTGAGGCCATTGTTCTCGGGTAAGCTGCCGATCAATGCATGACGTTCATCCTGAGCAACAGCGGCAGGTGGTCGGAGTAGCCGCCCTTGAATTTTCCCTTCGCATAAGTCTGGTAGAGTCCTTTTCCAGAGCGGTCGAACATCTCCGGAATGGAGAATACCCGGAACGCTCTTTTGTCAATCGAAAGTCCTTTGCTATCGAGCAACCCGGCTGAAACCAGTATATGGTCGATGCGTTCCCAATGATTCTTGTAAAAGTAACTTCCTGGCGAAGAGGTGCTGTTCCAGCAGTTGTAAAGCAGCCGTCTGCCGGAGTGCCGAACTGCTTTTCTGTCGAGCGATGAACCGAGGGCCTCTGTGACTGACCGGTCTGGTGGTTGGTCGTTGAGGTCACCCATGACGATAACCTTTGCCAGCGGATTGCGTGTTCTGAGGCTGTCAACGATGCGCCGTGCGACTCTTGCGGCGGCGAAGCGATGCTTCTCGCTCCACTTGGCGTCGAACGAACGCGATGGCCAGAGGTTCAACACGACGCTGAAGGACTGGTCCGAGGCGATGAAACCAGCAGCGATGACGAAGCGGGTGTCGCGTCTGTCATTTAGGCGTACCTTATAGGGCTTCGAACCGGTGAATTTTACTGTGGCGGGATTCCAGGCAAGGCCAATGTCGATGCCTCGCGGATCAGGACTTTCGCGGTAATCGATAGTGTAACCGGTGCGGCCGATAGCCGCCAGCGTACCGGCAAAAACCTGCCGGTTCTCGGTTTCAGCAAAGGCGACGATGTCGGGGTATTTCCCGTACTCGCGATCAGCCCTGATGGCCTTGAATACCTGAGCGATACGTAACTGCTTCAGTAAAAGCTTCTTCTCCGTCCACTGCCGCTTGCCCATCGGTGTGAACTCATCGTCGTCCACGCCCTGGTTATTCTTCGTATCAAACAGGTTCTCGACATTCCACCACAGAATCAACAGCTCTTTTCCCTTGTTTTCGTAATGCCTTCTTTTGCTTGCGTTTAGCTCAGGAGATTGGCCTGTTTCTTTCTGATATTTTGCTGTTGTATGCTGTTCTTTTGCTGTTAATTTGCTATTATGAAAAGGTAGCAGCAAGAATAACAGCAGAAAAAGGGCTGTTTTGGCAGCTTTCAGGGCATAGGATGGCGGCATAAGAGCCTTAAAAGAAAGGAGTTGCTGACATTCCATTTTGCTGTTGAGTCGAGCATCAAAAACAGGGGAAAGCATGGATATTGTGTCTGTCAAGTTGGCGAAGCGGAAACAGGGCAAGAGCGGGCGGGTGAGCCTGTACCTCGTCTATTACAAGGGCACGGTTCCGGGGCCTGATGGGAAGGTGAAGGCGCTCAGGGATTACGAATACCTGAACCTCTACCTTGACGACAAGCCGAGAACATCCGCCGAAAAAGAGCACAACAAGAAGATACTTGAGCTTGCCAAGTCGATCAAGGCAAAGCGGGAACTTGAGATCAAGAACGGGCAGTACGGTTTCGATGCCGGAGTGAAAGGGAAGTCTCTGTTCCTTGAGTATTTCAAGGCGGAGGCCGAGGGGAAAAATCGGCCTGATGGTACGGGCAACTGGCATAGCACATTGAAGCATCTGACCGGCTTTGTTGAAAAGCGGTACTCTTCGAGAGTGACCTTTCGGGAGATCGACAAGGCCTTTTGCGAGGGCTTCAAGGAATATCTCAGAGACGAGGCGGCGACAAGGGCAGGAAAGGGACTTTCGACGGCTTCACAGGCAGCTTATTACGGGAAGTTCAAGGCATGTCTTAACAAGGCGGTAAAGGACGGCATTCTTTCCGCCGACCCTGCAAAGGGGGTAGAGCGTCCGAAGATCGTTTCGCACAAGCGGGAGTACCTGACCTTCGATGAGCTTCAGGCAATGGCAAAGACCGAGTGCAGGAATCCAACCTTGAAGCGGATGTTCCTGTTTTCATGCCTCACCGGTTTACGCTTCTCGGACTGTCACAAGCTGACCTGGGGCGAGGTGCAGCAGTACGGCGACGGCTGGCGGATCGTGTTTCACCAGCAGAAAACGAAGGGTTTGCAGTACCACGACATTTCACAGCAGGCGCGGGAGCTGATGGGGGAACAGGGCGCGGCTGATGCGCGGGTGTTCTTCGCCATAAGCAAATATTCGGCATACCTCAGTATCGTACTGCGGGAGTGGGCCTTGAAAGCGGGCATTTCAAAGCACCTGACGTTTCATTCTGGCCGCCATACGTTCGCCGTGTTGCAGCTTGAAAACGGAACAGATATTTACACCCTGAGCAGGCTATTAGGTCACAGGGAGATCGAGGTAACGGCTATCTATGCCGATATTCTGGACAAGACAAGGCGCGAGGCAATGACGGCGCGGATTCCTGAGCTTTCAGGGCTGAACATTTAACAAGGGCGGTGAACCATGACATACGGAGTGGCGGACGAGAACAACGGCATTTTCGAGACCTACCAGACCGTTCAAGAGGCGCAGGCCGCTTTTGAACGATGGGTTCAGCACGGCATCGGATGCGAAAAAGAGATTCAGAGCGAAACCGGCTTGTCTGACGCTGAGATCGAAGCGCGGGTGAGGTCGTTTTACAGCGTGGTCGAGATCGAAGAGGGCGGGCAGAGCTGAAACCAACAAAGGGCGAGAACATGAGCGAATATGATTTCGGAAAAGCTGTTACAGGCCTTCAAATGTCTCTATTATGGGCAAAGGATGGTATCGCATGGGATGAATATCCTAATGCCGTGTTTAACCAAAAGCGGTATCATGAGTACATGGAGAAGGGTGTTTTTTTTCAGGCTTCTGACGATATAAAGGAAAATCTTGAATGGGTGTTTTCTCATGACTTTGATATATGGGCTGTTGCTGTTTCAGCCGTGCGAGATTATAAAAATGAATTGCGCGAAGTCGTCACAGCAGATCAGGTGAAACGCCATCTGGATAACCCTTTGCTGTTTGAGTTACCGGAACGTGGAACTGAGTCTGTAAGGGCCTACATAGAGTGCCGGGAGGCGTTGCGGTGGCTTTATGAGATTCGTAAAGTGCGAAAGAAAACCAAAGCCGCGCCAGTCGAGCAGGCCGCAGAACCGGCGGCGGATCGGCAGCGAGGCCGGAAGGTGAAGCTGTCTCAGGAGGTGTTCGAGCGTGATATTTTCCCGATTCTTGATAAGGAGTTTCCTTCAGGCGGAGATAACGCGGGGATAATAAAACGTTGTGCTGAGATCGGGAAGAAATACGGCGTGTCGGAATCCACCATCAAGAGGAATTTCTACGAGGCGCAAAGCAAGAAGCGAGGTTATAAATTGGGGTAATACGGGGTTATAACCTGAATTCTTACCCCTTCTCTTCTTTCCTATTCTTCACCCATAGACGCGGCGCAAGCCGATTTTCTCAACCAAAGAGAATGAGTTATGGGACACGAAGAATACGAACAACTTCGCGACAGATTGAAGCGGATCGAGAACTTGCTTGTTCTGAACAAGTCGGTTCTCAACATGCACGAGGCGGCCCTCCTTACGGGCCTCTCGCTCTCGCACCTCTACAAGCTGACCAGCACGGGCGGAATCCCCTGTTACAAACCGACAGGCAAGGCGATTTATTTCAATCGTGAGGAGCTTGAGGCGTGGATGTTGAGAGGCCGCAAGGCCACCGCCGAAGAGATCGAAGCGGCGGCTTGCACTCACGTTACCTTGAACGGGAGGTGAGGCGATGGAGGACAAAAAGAAAAGCCCCAGCGGGCGAGAGCTGAGGCTTGAAAATGGAAATGCTGACGGGCGAGGCCAGCGGGTACAGCTCCAAGATACCCAGCCCACGGGAAAACTCCAAGACTTCGAGCAGTACCGCCGCGCCGCTCGCCGGATGCTGGCCGATGCCTTCGTGACGCTTCGCCAGTTTCCGGCGCGGCTTCGATTTAGCTACGTCGTGGATCGTCACGGCAGATTGCGCCCCTTGACTGAAAGGAGGGCCGGGACGTGACGGGATCGATCCTTGAGGCATTACAGGCAGAGGCAACCCGCCAACCGGAGGCCAAAAAAAACTTTTCTCCGGGGGTTTTTGGACAAACCGACGTTCACCACGTTCACCACGTTCACCAGTTCACTAAAACCGCGCCAGACGAGCAGGAACTTGAGCGCTCCGTTTCCGTCGTCGAGGATGTAATCGGGCGCGGCAAGGATGAGCCGGGCCTGTATGGAGGCGATGCGTTCAAGGCCGCTTGGAAGTTCATCTGCGAGAACTCCGATGAGCAGCGTTTCCGGTTGCGCGTAGAGATCAAGAAGAACAAGCCTTCGGGCGTCCCTCTGGATGAAATCGACGGGTTCGGTTCCGGCGGCGAGGGGAGCGAAGAACGCAACACAGCGGCGGAGTTGGTGGAGCTGGCGACAAAAGCCGGGCAATTGTTTTTCGATGAGACGACAGACAGCGGCTTTCTGGCCGTCGAGGGCGAAACCATGAAGATTGACAGCGCGGCGTGTTTCCGTTGGCTGAGTTACCGGTATTACAGGGAGTCCGGCGGATCGTCAGCGAGTGAATCGGCGATGAAACAGGCCGCCGTGACGTTGAACGGGATCGCCCTGCACGATGGCAAGCGGGAACGAGTGTTTCTGAGAGCCGGGAAGCACGAAGAGACCGGGGCCTATTACCTGCACGGGATCGGCGAGAAATCGCGCGTTGTCGAGGTGACGGCGACGGACTGGCGGTTGCTCGAAGTCGCGCCGGTGAAGTTCTGGCGCTCAGGTTCGGCAGTGCCCTTCCCGGAGCCGGTTGCAGGCGGCGACATTGGCAGGCTTTGGGAGCTGGTCAACATTCCAGAGGCGGAGCGTTTGCTTGTGCTGGCGTGGATGCTCGAAGCGTGGCGGCCAGATACCCCATTTCCGGGCCTTGAGTTGTGCGGCGTTCAGGGATCGGCGAAGTCGAGCACACAGAAGCGGCTCCGTTCGTTGATCGACGCCAGTTCAGCGCCATTGAGGGCCGCGCCAAAGACCGTTGAGGATGCTTTCGTTTCCGCCGGGAACAACTGGCTGGTGAGTCTGGACAACGTTTCTCACCTGAGTCCGGGCTTGCAGGATGCCTTTTGCATCATGGCGACAGATGGCGCGTATGCGGGCCGGACGCTGCACACCAACACAGACGAAACCGTCATAACGATCAAGAGGCCGGTGATGCTCTCCGGTATCAACAACGTCGTGACGGCGCAGGATTTGATTTCGCGGACGGTTCATATCGAGTTGCCGGTTATCGAGGGGCGGCGGCGGCTTGAGTCTGAACTTGATGCAGCGTTCAACGAGGCATGGCCGGAGATATTCGGCGGGTTGCTTGACCTGTTCGTGAAAACGCTTGCGATGTTGCCGGAAACGGAACTCCCGGCGGACGCTCTCAGGATGGCCGATTTCAACCATTTGGGCGAGGCAATGGCGCGGGGGCTGGGGCATGAGCCGGGCGCGTTCACGGCGCTGTATCGAGGCAATTACCGGGAGTCCGTACAACGGGCAATGGAGTCAAGTCCGGTGGCGGTGGCCGTCGCGGAGATGGCCGAAGAATCGCCTTATGGGTTGGTGTTCGAGGGGACGTACAAAGAGCTGCTCGAAAAGCTCACCATACGCAAGACCGACAACGAAGGATGGCCGAAAAGTGAGAAGGGCCTTGCCAATGCGCTGAAACGCCAGATGCCCGCTCTTCAGGAGGTTGGCGTTATCGTCAGTCCTGAGACCGGGCCGAAGCAGAGCAAGAAGGGGCGGCGCGTCACCATCCGAAAGGGTGAACATGAAAACGTTCAAAAACTCCCGGAAGAAAAAAAATATCCGGCTGGCGGCGGGTTCATCGAGCATGACAGGGGGCCGTTCTGATGACCGAGCAGGCATTACAGGCCGTCCGGGAGCGGCTACCGGAGTACGTCGAGACCGTGACGACGAAGAGCAAGGGCGGTTTCTACACCTGCCCGCTTTGTGGATCGGGAACCGGGCCGAATAAGTCGGGAGCTTTTCGGGTGCAGGGTGATCGGTGGCGCTGTTTCTCATGCGGCA
>CAYZCF010000070.1:5751-12935 GCA_964476855.1 uncultured Chlorobiaceae bacterium | reverse complement strand
GTAAAGTTCTTGGGAACGCCGCCGCCGATCATGAAGATGCCGGTCTTGTCGTTCTCGATCTTGATTCTGGTCAGCTCGCGGAAATCCTTGACCGAGTCGATGGAGACGTGCTGGTCGGGGTTGTGCCACTGGTGGTGCACCAGACCGAAACCGGCGGAGCAATCGGAGAAGGCCGGGCAGAAGATCGGCACGCCTTTCTCGTAAGCCTTGTAAACGATGGAGTTCTTGTCGAGCCCCTTCTCTTCGATGTATTTGCCCATCTCGACGATGAACTCGCGCGACGAGTACGCGCCGGGCTGCATCGAGTTGGCGATGATGGCCATGGTGTCGTCGCAGACGCGCAGTTCGTCCTCGTCGATGTAGGTGTCGTAGATGCGGTCGATGGCCAGCTCGCGCAGCTCGGCGTCGTCGGCGAACTGGCTGCCTTTCCAGTGCTTGAAGCCGAGCGCCTCGAAGAAGTCCTGATCGACGATGTTCGCGCCGGTCGAGACGATGACATCAACCATGTTGTTGTCGAGCATGTCGATGATGACCTGCTTGAGGCCAGCGCTGATGAGCGAACCGGCGAGCGTCAGGATGACGGCGCACTCCTTGTCCTGCTGCATCAAGTCGACGATGGATGCCGCGCGAGCCAGGTTGCGCGCCTGGAAGGCCATGTCGGCCATCTGCTCGACCATCGGCACGACGTTGTGTTTCTTGATCTCGATATGCCGGATCGGCTCTCGCAGAAATTCCCCTTTTTTCATCGTTCTCTCTTCCATTGGTGACTCCTGTAATATTTTAGGTGCTTCTGTTTGATTGTAATGCTGGACTGACGAGTCGGGAGACTGCTGTGTTTGAGGAAAATCTCCTCCCGCTCAAGTCATTCTGATCCAGAACGGGCTGGCCCCGAAATGACCGTGAATCCCGAAATTTCTCAGGCCCGAACGCTCAGTTTATCGATTTCGATCCCGATTTCAATCTCGGCCTGAATCTGTTTGCTGATTTTTCACAATAAAAAAAGGAGAGCAAGCTGACTATATCACACACTCACATTACCGGATGCTGCTTCCTTCCGGACCTGACATGGTTGGGCAAGAGAATGCTGTATAGGACTTACTCTCCTAAATCTGCTATGTTCCTGTTTTTATCAGCGCCATTCAGACGGCCTGAGTAAAAACAGGCCTCTAATATAGCGTTCTGAAGTTAAAATACAAAAACAAAGCTTTTTTCTTTGTGACAACTGTTATAACTTCGTAACCGTCCCGGAGAAACGCCTCCGGATTCAGCCATCTTATTGTCACGCAACGTTCGTCAGAACAGGAGCCAGAACCCCGACGCCATGTCGATACAAAGGATTTTAAGCGGGATGCGGCCTACCGGCAAGCTGCATCTCGGCCACTACACCGGAGCACTCGAAAACTGGATCGCGCAGCAGAACCTTCTCCACCCCGACGGAAGCCGGGCCTACGAGACCTGCTTCCTGATCGCCGATTACCACAGCCTGACCACGTCGCTCGATACGTCGAGCCTGTATGCGCACTCCATCGACATGCTCATCGACTGGCTCGCGGCGGGGGTCGATCCCGACAAAAGCCCGGTTTTCCGGCAGTCGCAGGTGAAGGAGCACGCCGAGCTGTTCCTCATCTTCTCGATGCTTATCACCACGGCGCGGCTCGAACGCAACCCGACGCTCAAGGAGCAGGTGCGCGACCTGAACATGGAGTCGCTCGTGTACGGCCATCTCGGCTATCCGGTGTTGCAGGCGGCGGACATTCTGCTCTACAAGGGCAACGTGGTGCCAGTCGGCGAGGATCAGATTCCGCACGTGGAGATCACCCGCGAGATCGCCCGCAAGTTCAACAGCCACTACCAGCACCCGGAGCTGGGCGATGTGTTCCCCGAACCTGCGCCGAAGATCACGAAATTCGCGCGGCTGGTCGGTCTGGACGGCAAGGCGAAGATGTCGAAATCGCTCGGCAACACCATTCTGCTCTCGGATGGCCCCGACGAAGTGCTCGCGAAGATGCGCCCCGCCGTGACCGACACGCAGAAGGTGCGTCGCAACGATCCAGGCCGTCCCGAGGTGTGCCTGGTCTACAGCTACCACCAGAAGTTCACCGGCGAAGCGGAGCTGGCCGAAATCGAGGCGGGATGCCGCTCCGGCGCGCTCGGCTGCGTGGACTGCAAGAAGATGTGCGCGGCGAACATCTCGCAGGAGCTGGCTCCGATTCTCGAACGGCGCAAGCACTACGAAGAGAGGCCCGAGATGGTGAAGGAGATTCTGCACGAGGGTGAAACCAAAGCGCGGAAGATTGCGGGAGAAACGATGAAAGCGGTCCGAGAGGCCATGAACCTTGGAGAGATAAACGCATGAAGATGACATCTGCCGACAGCAGCCCGAAAGCCTTCATTTTCGACATGGATGGAGTGCTGGTCGATAACATGAGAATGCACGCGCAGTCATGGGTCGATCTGTTCGCCGACTACGGTCTCTCGGGCCTCGATCCGGAGCGCTACCTGGTCGAAACCGCAGGCATGAAAGGACTCGACGTCTTGCGCTACTTTCTCGATCCCTCGATTTCGCACGAAGAGGCTGACAAGCTGACGGAGCTGAAGGATATTCTCTACCGCGTGATGAACCGCCACGCCATCGTCGCCATGCTCGGCCTCGAACCGTTCCTCGACCGCGCCGCAAGCGCTGGCGTCCGGCTCGGCATCGGCACGGGAGCCGGGCCGAAGAACATCGACTACGTGCTCGGCCTGACCGGCCTGACGCCTCGTTTCGAGGCGATTGTCGGCGCGCACATGGTACGGCATGGCAAGCCCCATCCGGAGACGTTCTTGCAAGTCGCCGAGCGGCTCGGTGCCGATCCGGCGTCGTGCATCGTCTTCGAGGATGCGCTTCCCGGCGCGGAGGCTGCCGCCGCCGCAGGCATGAGTTGCGTGGCAGTGACCACCACCAACCGCCCCGAGGCGTTCTCGGCGTTCGACAACGTCATCGCCACCATCGACCATTTCGAAGGGCTGATGCCCGAAGCACTGCTGGAACTGTGCGGCGCTGCAAAAACCATGTCTTAACGATTCATTCCGATGCGAGCTTTTTTCCTACCATTCATTCAGGACGCCCTGCAAAAAGCGGGCATAGAGACCGACAAGGAGATTCAGATCGACAAGCCGACCGACAAGAAGTTCGGCGATTTCTCGACCAACATCGCTTTTCTCCTGGCCAAAGAGGCGCGGAAAAATCCGCGTGAACTTGCGGGACAGCTTATCGGACTCCTGTCGTTTCCGGACGGCACGGTGACGAAAACCGAGGTTGCAGGCCCCGGTTTCATCAACTTCCATCTCGATCCGGCCTTCATCATGCGCTCGGCGAGCGCGGTGCTTGATCAGGGTGCGGCGTTCGGCTGTAACGAGTCCGGCAAGGGGCAGAAAGCGATTGTCGAGTACGTCAGTGCCAACCCTACCGGCCCGCTGACCGTCGGGCGTGGACGCGGCGGCGTACTGGGTGACTGCATCGCGAACCTGCTCGAAACGCAGGGGTACGAGGTGACGCGGGAGTACTACTTCAACGACGCCGGACGCCAGATGCAGATTCTGGCCGAATCGGTGCGTTACCGCTACCTCGAAAAGTGCGGGCAGACGGTCGAGTTCCCGGAGACGCACTACCAGGGCGACTACATCGGCGACATTGCCGAGACGCTCTTCATCGAGCACGGCGACGAACTCGTTTCACGCGACGATCTCACGCTTTTCAAGGAGACCGCCGAGGGAATCATCTTCAGCTCGATACGTCGAACCCTTGAGCGCATTGGCATTAAGCACGACTCCTTTTTTAACGAGCACATCCTATATCAAAAACAGGCAAATAGGCCTTCTGCAAACAATGCAGTTATATTGTCATTAGACACCGAAAACTTCATCGGCAACTACGACGGCGCGATCTGGTTCATGACCACCAAGCTCGGACAGGAGAAGGACAAGGTGCTCATCAAATCCTCCGGCGACCCGAGCTACCGCCTGCCGGACATTGCCTACCACGTCACCAAGTTCGAGCGCGGTTTCGACCTCATGGTGAACGTCTTTGGCGCGGATCACATCGACGAGTACCCCGACGTGCTCGAAGCGCTGAAGATTCTCGGCTACGACGCCTCGAAGGTCAAGATTGCTATCAACCAGTTCGTCACCACCACGGTTGGCGGCCAGACGGTCAAGATGTCCACCCGCAAGGGCAACGCCGACCTGCTCGACGACCTGATCGACGACGTGGGCGCGGATGCGACTCGCCTCTTCTTCATCATGCGCAGCAAGGATTCGCACCTGAATTTCGATGTCGAGCTGGCCAAGAAGCAGTCGAAAGACAACCCGGTCTTCTATCTCCAGTACGCCCATGCGAGGATTTGCAGCCTCGTGCGCATGGCCTCGAAAGAGGTCGGCTTCGACGAATCATCGGTGATCGGCGAAGGGCTGCCGCTGCTGGCGAGTGAAGCGGAGATCGACTTGGCCTCGGCGCTGCTCGACTTCCCGGATGTCATCGCCTCATGTCTGCGCCAGCTCGAACCGCAGAAGATGGTGGAGTATCTGCACACGGTGGCCGAGCGCTACCACAAGTTCTACCAGGAGTGCCCGATCCTGAAAGCGGAGCCGGAAATCCGCGACGCGCGCCTCGTGCTCTCGCTCTGCGTCCGCCAGGTGCTGCAGAACGGCTTCAGAATCCTCGGCATCTCAGCGCCGGAGTCGATGTAACGTTGGGAACAGTCTGCGGTTTGTATGGCGAATCAGACGCGATACAAACCGTGTGAGGCGATGTAGGCCGCGATTGTTGGGGGAACGAGGAGCGAGATTGGCTGACCGGCGGCGGCGAGTCGCCTGACCTCCGTCGCTGAAACCGGCATGTCGAAATCGAAGAGCGTTACGGGGGGCAGAGTCTCGCCGCACGACGCGGCGGCAAACTCGCCGCCGGAACGTCCGAACACGGCGATGCCGCAAAGCTGCGCGATCTCCCGCGACTCCCGCCACCGAGGCATCTGCCGGTAGCTGTCCTCGCCCACGAGCAGGACGAGATCGTCGCCCGGATGAAGCGCCGCGACGTGGCGCAGAAGATCGATGGTGTACGAAGGCCCCGGCTGCCGCAACTCCCAGTCACTCATATCGGCGAATGCGCCAGCAGCGTTGATCTCCGCGACGAGCAGGCGAGCCATTGCGGCGCGATCTTCGTCGGAAGCATCGGCTGGTGCCTTGAAAGGATTTTTGGAGACCGAGACGATCAGCCGGTCAACTCCCGCAAGCTCTCGTGCATAGAGGCAAAGCGCGAGATGACCGTTATGCGGCGGATCGAAACTTCCTCCAAAAACAGCAGTTATCACTCTTTCGATTTCGGATCTCGCGAATTCGAGTAGTGTGAAAGGACTTTCTTCGCGGCATCTTCAACAAGCTTCTCCTTACCAGGAAAGAGCTGCTGGAACGTCTCGATCGACTGACGCGCTTCGAACCAGTTGGCGCGCTTGATCTCCGTATCGATTTTTCCAACCCAGGCAGGCTCGATCCATTTGGTATCGGCATACTGGTTGATAACCACATCATAATATATTTCTGCGGCCTGGTACTTTTTGAGCCGGACATATTGCCGGGCAATCGAGAAGCGGTTGTGAGCGAGCTTCTCCCTGAGCACCGGAATGGCCTGGCTGCTGTAGCGCGCGGGCGACTCGCTGGAAAGCATCGCCATCGCAGCCTCGTACTTCTGCCTGTAGGAAGCGTTCGACGGGTCAACCTCCATAAGCTTTTTGTACATATCGGCATCGCTGGCCGCCGTTCCGGTATCATCGGATGGATACTGGTCGAGGTAGGTGGTGAATTCGTTGATCGCCTTGACGGTGTACTCCTGATCGAGCTCATGATAGGGAGAGAGCTTTTCGTACGACCGCGCAAGCTGGAACTGTGCATTCCTCGCATAAGGCGAATCAGGCGTCTGCTGAAGCAGGCGGCGGTAGGTATCAGCGGCAAGGATATACTCTTTGGTCTTGAAATAGGAATCCGCCAGCGCGTTGAGCACATCGTCTTCCATATCTGTCGCCCGCGTCGAAAACATGAGGGGCTCAAGAATGAGGATCGCTTTGTCGTAATTCTTTTTTTCGATCCTCTCCGTGGCTTCACGGTAACGCTGTTCAGCCGGAGTGACCGTCATGGCGGCGGTTGACGCTGATTTCGATGATGAGCAGGACGAAAGCGGCAAGGCAAGACAGAGAATACCGGGAAGAATCCTGAGTGCCGACTTTTTCATGAGCGATTGAGACATAAAGGCTCCCTTGAAGCATGTGAAAAAATAACGTCCAAAAACCCTTGCCTGACGGCAGGCTGGCCGAACTCACGTAAACCGATGCAAAAGCTGAGAATACAGATACAGAGCCAGGCGGGTTTACGGCTGTATGGTGCAAACCGGACGATTCAGCTTCTTTAGGCTGCAATCGCTTCGGCACTCCGGTTCGACGAGCGAAGGAACACCCGGAAAACGGCTTCATGTGCCTGGAGAAGTCATCAGTGCCCGGCCTTGCCTGGACATGACCTCAGCAAACAAAATGGAACCTGCGGGGTTTGTGGAGCTTAGGGGAGTCGAACCCCTGACCTTCTCATTGCGAACGAGACGCTCTACCAACTGAGCTAAAGCCCCGAAACAGAAGAACAATAGACCGCTACCCGGCACGGGCACAATATAATCTTTTCACAATCACAAAAAAAGCCTGCATGTCGGCAGGCTTTTTTTGTACGTAATGCTGTAATCAGGCCGGTTCAGCGAGCAGCGAGTGCTTGAGCATCTCAAGCTGATGGCTGATGCTCCCGTCAATGATCGTATCGCCGATCTTTACGCTTACGCCACCGATCAGGTTTTCATCGAGCAGCATCCTGGCACGAATTTTCTTGCCAGTGCGAACCGAGAGACTGTTGACCAGCTCTTTGGCCTGCTCGTCGCTGAGTTTGACGGCGCTTTTCACATCGGCATTGATGACCCCGTTGCGCTCGTCGATCAATGCGTTGAATTCGGCAATCACTCCGGCAAGCAGGTTGGCACGCTTTTTGTGAGCCAACAGCTTGATGAAGATCATCGTTTTCTGATCGATTTCGTTCCTGAAAATCTCTTCGAGAATTTTCGATTTGAGATCGACGTTGATCAATGGGCTTTTGAGGGCCAGAACAAGTTCATGACT